>CALVPX010000050.1 GCA_944354265.1 uncultured Clostridia bacterium
GTGCGAATAGCACAGCCGGTACCATGCCCTTACAGGGCTAGTGCAAACTACGCGTTGAACGCGTAGTTATGATTGTAATATTGATTAAGGAGGAAAACTCGGTGAAGCTCTGCATTGCAGTTGCCGGAATAGTCTTAAAAAAATAATTTAAAAAGGAGATTTGATATGGCTATTCCGGATAGCAAAAAAATATATCCCCGCAATGGGGACAATACTATAGTGTATCTGAAAAACGTAATCACGGACCCTTACATAGAGGTCGGAGACTTTACTTTCTACAATGACTTTGTCAATGACCCGAGGGACTTTGAAAAGAACAACGTTCTCTATCATTATCCAATCAACCACGACAGGTTGAAGATAGGCAAATTTTGCTCTATTGCTTGCGGAGCGAAGTTTTTGTTCAACAGCGCAAACCACACTTTGAGCTCGCTGTCTACATATCCATTCCCGATATTCTACGAAGAGTGGGAGCATGGCATTTGGGCGGACAAGGCTTGGGACAACAAGGGCGACATTGTAATCGGTAATGACGTTTGGATTGGCTATGAAGCCGTCATCCTTGCCGGCGTTACGATAGGGGACGGAGCAATCATAGGTGCGCGTGCGGTCGTCACAAAAGATGTTCCGCCATACACCATAGTTGGCGGTATTCCCGCAAACCCCATTCGTAAGCGTTTTTTAGAAGAAACTATTGCCGAGCTTTTGGCATTGAAGTGGTGGGAGCTTCCGCCCGACAAAATATTAGAACGAATCGGTTACATACAATTCGGCAACCTCGATAAGTTAAAAGCAATGAATAAATAATATTGCGGATTCTGCAATCTTTTTGATTGCAGAATCTTTTTTGTTTGCATTTAATCTTGACATTCATAACTGAATGGGTTATAATATAACAAACGTTATATAACATATGTTATAAATAAGGAGTATTTATGCCGCCCAAACCAAAGTTCAGCAAGCAGGACATATTAGACGCTGCACTAAAGCTTGTTCGTGATGAAGGAATCGAGCATTTGACTGCGCGCTCACTTGCGCAGAAGCTTGGATGCTCAGTCTGCCCGGTATTTACAGTATTTGAAAATATGGAAGAGCTTCAGGCAGAAGTAATCCGTGCCGCAAAGGACCTTTATTCGCAGTATGTAGAAGAGGGGTTAAAATTTTCGCCCGCATTCAAAGGTGTGGGGATGCAATATATAAATTTTGCAGTAAACGAACCCCGTCTTTTCCGCATGCTTTTTATGGCTGAACAGCCTGAAAGGCCCTCTGTGATTGATATTTTACATGCAATAGAAGATAATTACGATAAAATATTACAGTCTGTATGTGACTGTTATGGCTTTAATTTAACGCAGGCCGTTAGGCTGTATCGTCACCTGTGGATATACACGCACGGTATAGCGTCTCTATGTGCGACAAATACATGCAACTTTACTTCGGACGAAATTAGCACTATGCTTACGGAAGTGTGCAGGGCACAGGTAGTTGCTCTTAAGGGGGAAACAAAATGATATCTGTAAAGGGTATAACAAAAACTTATGGCAGCGGCGAGGGAGCTGTGGAGGTATTGAAAGGAATAAACCTCGAGGTTGATGATGGTAGCTTTGTCGTGATTTTAGGCGCCTCGGGCTCGGGCAAATCTACGCTTTTGAATATCATCTCTTGTTTGGAACGCCCCGACGGTGGCAGCGTGTGCTATGACGGCGAAGATATAACAAAATTTACAGATAGTCGCCTGACCGCATTCCGTAGAACAAATATCGGCTTTATTTTTCAGCAATACTATCTTTTGCCCAATATGACAGTTGAAAAGAATGTGCGCATGGGGGCAGACCTTGCGCACAATGACGACTATGGCAAGATAATTGAGGCTGTTGGTTTGGGAGATAAATTAGAAAAGTATCCCGCAGAGCTTTCAGGCGGCGAACAACAGCGTGTGGCCATAGCTCGTGCCATAGCAAAACGGCCGCGCGTTCTATTTCTCGACGAGCCTACAGGTGCGCTCGATGAAAACACGGGCAGACAAGTTTTGGATTATATAGCCAATATTCATAAAACGCAATCTCTCACCACAATCATGGTAACGCACAATTCTAATATCGCACGCATGGCCGACCGTGTAATTATGATGAACAGTGGCAGAATTGTGCAAACGTACAATGTCGATTGCCCGCAGAGCGCATATGAGATAGGGTGGTGATATGGTCATTTCTTATCGCGACGCATTAAAAGTAGTAGGCATAATTATTGTTTGTTGCTGTGCAGTTTTTGTATGTACGCTCTTTCTGAACTATAATCTCGATCTCTGCGGGATTGAAGGTGAATTGACCACACCCGCGGCCGTTGCCATGTACTATGCGCAGATTGACATGGGCAGAGTAACTGTAGGCGTGACGGGCGGGTGCCTTGTAGCCACATCGGCAATTATGCTTGTTGCATACATCAAAAATTACATAGATTCGCACGGCAGAGAGCTCGGCATTTTAAAGGCCATCGGACATTCCCGCATTTCCGTTGCAAAGCATTTCGTTGTATTCGGTCTCGGGACACTTGTAGGATGTATCATAGGTTATGTCGCTTCATATATCTATCTTCCGGCATTTTACCGCACTCAGAATGCGGATGGATTGTTCCCGGATATGCCGGTTACGTTTCATCCCGAGCTGTTCATTGTTCTGACATTGGCTCCGGCTGCCGTATTTTCTGCGATTGCTGTGCTGTATGCCTTTATGCGGCTTAAGACGCCCGTGCTCGACCTCATGAGGGAAAAGCGCGAGTATGCAGTTAAAATGCGGCAAGGCAAGGGACAAAAGCGGACTTTTCTCAAAGAAGTTGCAGTTGCAACATTAAAGGGTAAAAAGTCTCACATATTTTTTGTTGCTTTTTCGGCATTCTGTTTTTCTGCGATGGTGCAGATGGCAATTTCTATGACCGAGATTGCAAGTCAAACTTTTTCGTGGATGATAGGTGGTATAGGGCTAATTCTCGCCTTTACGACAATTTTTATGGCTCTTTCCGGCGTTGTAAGGGGAAATTCTAAAACCATTGCCATGATGCACGCGTTCGGTTACAGCGACGGTGAGTGCCGAAGAGCCGTTCTCGGGGCGTACAGACCAATTTCATATATAGGCTTTGTTGTCGGGTCAGTCTATCAGTATGCGCTTTTAAAACTTATTATGACATTTGTCTTTGCGGGTGTTGATAATATTCCCGACTATAATTTCAGTTGGAGCGCCCTGCTGATAACTTTTGCGGCATTTGTTTTAACGTATGAATTAATAATGTATGTCTACAGCCTTAAGCTGAAAAGTTTGTCGCTTAAGAGTTTAATGCTCGAATAAATTGAGTTTAACTTTTAACATCTGTGTTTATATATAATAATGTTATAACACGGAGGTTTAACATGAAAGAGGGTAACATAAAAATTTCAAGCGAAAACATGATGCCTATAATCAAGAAGTGGCTGTATTCCGACAAGGATATCTTCTTAAGGGAGATTGTTGCCAACGGCATCGACGCTATCACCAAATTTAAAAAGCTCGTAAACATGGGCTCTGCAACGGAGACCGAGGGCGAGGAGTACTGCATCAAAATTTCCGTCGACAAAGATGCTAAGACACTTTCCGTTGAGGATAACGGCATCGGCATGACGGAGGACGAAGTTGAAAAGTACATAACACAGATAGCCTTTTCAGGCGCTTCCGACTTCCTTGCCAAGTATGAAAAGGCGGGCGGCGACGGCATAATCGGTCACTTTGGTCTCGGCTTCTACTCAGCATACATGGTTTCTGAAAATGTTGAAATCATCACAAAGTCGTACGACGGCAGCCACGCCGTGCATTGGCAGTCCGACGGCAACAAGACCTATACAATCGAAGAGAGTGACAGGGCTGAGCGCGGCACAAAGATAATCATGCACATCACCGACGAGGAAAAGGAATTCCTCGAGGAGAGCAAGATAAGGGAGCTCGTCAAAAAGTACTGCTCGTTCATGCCGTACAATATTTACGTCAACTACAATGGCGACGGCAAGGACAAACCTTTGAACACCACAACGCCGCTCTATTTAAAGTCCGCCAAGGATTGCACGGACGAAGAATATAAGGAGTTCTATACCGATACATTCTTTGACTTTACTCCGCCCATCTTTTGGGTGCATCTCGACATGGATTATCCCTTTAAATTAAAGGGCATACTCTATTTCCCCAAGGTTAAAAACAAGCTCGAGCTTGAGCGTGGCAAGGTAAAACTCTATTGCAATCAGGTATTTATTGCCGATAACATAAAGGAAGTTATTCCCGAATTCTTAATGCTCTTGAACGGCGTCATAGACTGCCCCGATATTCCCTTAAACGTTTCGCGTTCCTTCCTGCAGAACGACAGGCAGGTTCAGCGCATAACAAAATATATAACGAGGAAAGTTGCCGACAAGCTCGTCTCTCTCTTCAAGACCGACAGAAAGAAGTACGAAGAATGTTGGGAAGATTTGGCTAACTTTGTCAAATTCGGTTGCATCAAGGACGACGACTTCTATCAGCGAGTCAAGGATATCATAATTTACAAGGATATCAACGGCGAATACAAGAACATGAACGAATTCCTCGGCCTGCCCGCCGAAAGTGCAGATGACGGCGAAAATAAAGGCGAAAATGAAGAGGGCAAAGGGGACAAGAAGGAAGAGAGCAAAACTCCTTCTACAATTTATTATGTCTCCGACGAGCAGCAACAGGCTCAGTACATTAAAATGTTCAAGGACGCAGGTCTGAATGCAATCACCTGTGACACATTTATAGACCCTCATTTTATCAGCTATCTCGAATATAAAGCGCCCGACAAGCTCAAATTTATGCGCATCGACGCCGACATTGCAGGCGCCCTCAAGGGAGAGGACGGCGCTGAGGACAGCGTCCTCATAGACATTTTCAAAAATGCCATCGGCGATGACAAGCTTACCATAAAGACGCAGGCGCTCAAAAATGCCGCCGTTCCCGCAGTGATTAACGTCGACGAGTACATGCGCAGGTATTCCGAAATGTGCTCATTCTACGGCATGAGCGAGGGCGACGTAGCTAAAACTATGATAATCAACACGGCAAATCCCGTGGTTGCTAAAATCAAGGAGTTGGACGACGAAAAGCAGAAGTTCGTCGCAGGTTATATCTATTCGCTCGCGTTGCTCTCGTATAAAAAGCTTACGCCCGGTGAATTCGACAAGTTTATGTCAGAGACGTTAAACTTATTGGGTCAGTATGTAAAGTAAAAATTTAATGTATAAAGACCGCCTTCGGGCGGTCTTTTTTTGTGCCTGCAAAAATATTCTATATTGTGAAATTAAATTTTTTGCCTCCCGAACTTCGGCGGGCAATTGACTGCCTCAATATAAATTTCTTGACAGAAATCCGCATAAGGAGGGGACAACCCGTAATAATTGAGTACCGCGGCGAATATGTATATATAAATAAGTGCGGGGCATCGTCTAACCGCGACGGCGCAATACGCATTTATGATGTAGACAGGCTGTTGGGCAGCGCCATTGCCGACGGTGTGTATGCCTATTCAGAGCAGCTGAAAAATGCATTTGTTACCCTCGACGGCGGGGTGAGAGTTGGGGTTGCCGGCGAATATGTGACCGAAAGGGGACAGATAACCGCAGTCAGGTGCGTAACTTCGCTCAATATCCGCATCCCGCACGATATCAAGGGGTGCGCACGCGGAATATATTCGGCGACATTGCAGCATGGATTACACAGCGTTCTAATATTTTCGCCGCCCGGATTCGGAAAGACGACTATGCTGCGCGACATTGCCCGCCATTTGGGCAAGGACAACAATGTTCTTGTGTTTGACGAGCGCAATGAGATTGCCGCCGCCGATTGTGACGGGGACGGTTATCCCCTCGGCGAGCGCTGCGATGTGGTGCGTGGAGGCGACAAACTGACGGCGTTTGCCTGCGCAATCAGGGTAATGAAGCCGCAGGTCATTATAACGGACGAGCTGTACGGCGAAAGGGACATCGCCGCGGTGAAATATGTTGCCGACTGCGGCATTGCCATATGTGCTTCCACGCATGTGACTGATGAAAAAATTTTGAAAGACATGCCATTCGATTACTACTGCCGCCTGACGGGTATCGGCAAAAAGGTAATAATTTATGATAAAAACTTTGATATTGTGTGCGATAATTGCGGCGACGACGGCGGTGGGAGTGTTGCTCTCCGCAGATAAGAAGAAGCGTGCACAGGTTTTTTCCGATTTGTATGAATTCAACGAGCGCATGCTTATCAATCTTAAATTTGGCAAGCTGCGCATATCGCAGATAGCCGCAGAATTCAGATATATGCCTGACATAGTAGTTGGCAAACGCGTGTTAAGCGGGTCTGACGGGCAATTTTTATGCGAATATATCAAAAATATAGGCGTCAGCGACAGTTCGTCGCAGATAGATTACCTCAACGAGCGCAAATCTGCCATAAAAAAGCTCATGGAAGAGAGTGCGGAAAATTATAAAAAGTACAGCTCGCTGTACGTCAAAATAGCGCTGATGATAGGAATACTCATAGCCGTGTTACTTGCATAATGGATATAAGCATAATTTTTAAAATTGCCGCGGTAGGCATAATAATCACTATAATCTGTCAGATTTTAAAAAAATCTGACCGTGACGATATTGCCACTATCGTCAGCCTCGTCGGGTTAATTATAGTGCTCACGGTAGTTATCTCCATGATTGCCGAC
Source organism: uncultured Clostridia bacterium (assembly GCA_944354265.1). Classification (GTDB taxonomy): domain Bacteria; phylum Bacillota; class Clostridia; order Christensenellales; family Borkfalkiaceae; genus Coproplasma. The sequence goes on from CALVPX010000050.1 coordinate 6,736, forward strand.
CTGTTTGAGCAGATAAGCACTCTCTTTGATATGTTCTGATGATTGTTCGCATTTGTTGTATTGCGGTAATAACAGCCGTGTGCGCCATGATATTGAAGGCCAACAAGCCCGAGTTTGTGCCCATGTGTCTTACAGCGGGCGGAATACTGCTCATAATCTTCGGCTTTGATTACCTGTCTGTAAGCGTTGAGTTCATAAGGCAATTTACAGAGGAGACGGGTATCGACAGCTCTGTGGTGCGGCTTATTTTTAAAGTTATCGGGGTGGGATACCTGATAGAAATCACTGCCGGCGCCGTCAAAGATTTGGGGTTTGAAAGCCTGTCGGACAAACTTGTCATGTGCGGCAAGCTAATAATTTTTGTCATGTCGATTCCAATATTGCAGACCATGTTTTCTGTTATAACTTCGTTGATAGACCTTGTATGAAAGTTAAAATAAAAGTTGTCGTCTGCCTCGCCGTAGTAGCAATCGTTCTGCTCTGTCTCGGCGGCGTTGCGTTTGCCGACGACGCCGCGCAAGAACTCAACGACAGCATTATTGAAATTCTTGACGGGCTCGATTTATCAGAACTCGAAAACTATCTGCAAAATCATGAGAATGATTTTTTGTTTTCCTTTGGCGACAGCGCCCGTGAAATTGTTGAGTATCTCATTCGCGGCGACCTCGGCATCGACTACTACGGTTATTTGAGTCAGCTGTTTTCGGTTCTGTTCAACAATGTTTTATCGTTAATTCCTGCCTTCGCTCAGATAGTTGCGCTCTCCATAATATGTGCAATCGTCAAGAGCACGGAGGGGAGTGTGATGAGTAAAAGCACGTCGAAAGCCGTGCGTATTGCTTGTTATGTCGTCATAATCACTATACTTGTCGCCATGCTCGCGGGGATTATAAATTCGGTTTCGCAGAGCATCAATAACGTAAAGGCGCAGGTCGAGATTGTGACGCCTATACTGATAACGCTGACCGTGCTCACAGGCGGCAGCGGTGCGGGTGCGATATACCAACCGTCGGCACTATTCATTTCGGGCGGGGCTGTGGAAATAGTCAGCGGCATAATTTTTCCCGCCACGATAGCAATAATTGTAATCAATTTTATTTCCAAACTCTCGCCCGATTTGTCATTTTCGGGGACGTCGAAGCTGCTTAAAAGCATTTTAAAGTGGGTGATAGGCATAACGCTTGCGGTATTTTCCATCTTTATCACAGTGCAGAGCGCGGGCTCTTCGCTGTTCGACGGAATATTCTTTAAGGCTACAAAATATCTTGTGGGCAGTTCGGTTCCCATCGTCGGCAACTTCCTCTCGGCGGGGGTGGACATGATTGTCGCCGCAGGCTCGGTGATTAAGAGCTCGGTAGGCATGGTTGGCATAGTACTACTTGTGATAGAGGTCGCACCGCCTATAATCTTATTGGCCGCCTTTTCTCTCATTTTAAAATTGGTCGCGGCAGTAGTGCAGCCCCTCGGTGAAAATACATTGTTTTCGCTGTTTTCAGATTTGGCGTCTGACATAGAATACTTCATTGCGGGCATGTGTACGGTTGCGTTTATGTATGCACTCGTCGTCATGCTGATAATCAGTTCGGCAACAAATTTCATATGACAGCTTACATCGCCACCGCCGCAGGCGCGGTCTTTCTTACAGTTATCGTCGGGATGATAATTCCCGAAGGAAAGTTGAACAAAAGCATAAATTTTGTGCTGCGAATTGCCTGTATTCTCATTCTCATTTCGCCCGTATTCAATATATTTAAAATTGAACTCCCCGAAGCCGACGGCGGAATTGTCGACTATGAATATATCTGTGATGTCTTTTCAGAAAGTCAGAGCAGTCAGCTCGAAAAGATGATTGCCGAAGAATTAGGCGTTCAATGTTCGTGCGAGGTGGAAATTATCTACGAGGACGGATCATTCAAGGAAAACGGCGTTACAGTTTTGACTTATAATGTCGAAAGCGGAGTAATTGAAAATATTCAATCATATTTGAAAGAGCTCGGCTATATAAATATAAATGTAAATGAAAAAACTGCTTGAAGCGATAAAGGCCAATAAAACGCTGCTCATTGTGCTGGCGATAGTGTTTGTACTCATAGCTGTAGTAGTAATCTTCTATGACAGCGATGAGAGCGTGTCGGCGGGCGCCGTTGCAGATAAGAGTGCAACGGAGATAAAGCTCGAAGCTATCCTTTCTTCGATAGACGGGGTGGGTGAAAGCGACGTATATGTCACGGAGGACGAGGAAGGCATAGAGGGCGTGGTTGTCATCTGTCAGGGAGCTAACAACATAATGACGCGCAACGATATTATCAACGCTGTTTCGACTGCGTTGAATATAAATAAAAATATCATAGCAATCTACGCTATGAATTAATAAGGAGAGGTTTATGACCAAGAAGAAAAAAATTATCATCATGTCATCGCTAGTGTTTCTGCTCGCATTGACGGCGGTACTCAATGTATTGCTCGTCACCAACAATGCGGCCGCAGATACTGATGTGGTGACAACGGCAAACTATTTCACTACATATCGCTCCGAGCGCACTACGACGCGCAGCGAAGAACTGCTTCAGCTCGACAGCGTAATTGAACTCTACGACGAAGGCAGCGAAAGGTACGAGCAGGCCGTCGACCTCAAGCTTCAGATCATCGAAATTATGGAAGATGAACTCGTCTTGGAGACGATGATCAAATCGCTCGGCTTCTCTGACGCGGTCGTCTCTATAGGGATGGATTCTGACAATGTAAACGTCTTTATCAATTCGGACGAATTGTCGACAGATACCGCGCTCTCTATCTATAATCTTCTGAGGAACGAAGCGGGCGTTGCGCCGACCAACATAATAATAATGCCTGTTTATTCACAAATTTGAATTTAAGTGTTGCAAATTGATAATTACTGTGCTATAATAATTTAAAAGACAGTTTAACTGTTTCAGGAGAACATTATGGCACACATCAGACCTGACAATACCCAAAAAGGAAAAATTTCATACAACGCAGGCATTGTGAGCGGCATAGTTTCGTTGGCTGTTTCGGAAGTCGACGGCGTAAGCCTGCTGAACACAAAGAGCAAGGGCATCAAATTGCTGTTTGAAAAGCAGGGCATCGTCGCCGATATCAGCGTTAAAGTGGATTATGGTTACAACGTGCCTTCGCTTGCATTCCGTATTCAACAGTCCATCAAACACAATGTGGAATCGATGACAAAATATAAGGTCGATAAGGTGGACGTTCACATTCAGGATGTCAATTTTCCTGAAAATGCAATTATTTAAAATAATTTCAACGTATTCCCTTAATCCTGAATTAAGGGAATATTTTATGTTGCGTATTTTTTAAGGTAACTTTATGAGGACGATAGCAAGAGAAACGCTTTTTAAAATAATATTTTCCTCGCAGTTCTGCGACGGAGTGGACCAATCGCTCAAAAAATCGATGTACAGGGCAAACAAGCTTGACGACAACGACATTCAATACTGCGATAAAGTTTTGTCGATAATTGACGGGCACGCTGCCGAATTTTCGGCGCTGTTGGACGAGCATTCACATTCCTTTCCCGAAAAACGTATTTTCCCTGCGGACCGCAGCATTATGCTGATCGCGTTGGCTGAAATTTTATACATGGACGACATTCCCGATAAAGTTTCTCTGAACGAGGCGGCCAATATCGCGTCCAAATATTCTTCGGAAAAGAGTGCGTCGTTCATAACGGGCGTGCTATCTTCCATAAGCAGAGGTAAAAATGTACAAAATAATTGACGGCAAGGCACATTCAAAGGGGCTCAGGCAGGAAATTGCCGAAGGCGTGATTGAGTATAAGCAACGGACGGGCAAGGACATAGGGCTTGCCGTCGTCCTCGTGGGCAATGATGGTGCTTCGCAGGTATATGTGCGCAACAAGATTAAGGGGTGCGAGGAGGTTGGCATTAAATCTTTTGCATATTATCTGCCCGCAGAATCTTCGCAGGATCAGGTTGAAGAGCTTGTAAAGGAACTCGCCGCAAACGATGCCGTCAACGGCATTCTCGTTCAGCTTCCTCTGCCAAAGGGGCTCGACGAGCAAAAAATATTGTCGCTCATTCCCGTCAGCAAGGATGTCGACGGCTTTTGCGAAAGCAACATGGGCAACCTTTGCATGAACAGGCCGTGCCTAGTCGCATGCACTCCCAACGGCGTCATGAAGATGCTTGAAAGGGAGGGCATTGAAATCAGGGGCAAAAATGCCGTAGTCGTCGGCCGCTCAAATATAGTCGGCAAGCCCATGGCAATGCTGCTGCTCAACGCCGACGCGACCGTAACCGTCTGCCACAGCAAGACCAAAAATCTTAAAGAAATCTGCGCCGGAGCTGACATTTTGGTGGCTGCGATCGGCAGGGCAAAATATATAACGGCAGATATGGTAAAGGACGGCGCCGTTGTAATTGACGTCGGAATGGACAGGGACGAAAACGGCAAACTGTGCGGTGACGTCGACTTTGAAAACGTCAAGGACAAGTGTTCGTATATCACGCCCGTTCCCGGCGGTGTGGGGCCCATGACGATAACCATGCTGCTCTTTAATACTCTTGCCGCGGCAAAAAGGAGCTTGTAATTTTGGCGGAGTTCGATAAAATTTATGCGCGCTACCTCAACGCGTTCAACGCTCATCTCGATGAGTTCTGCACAGGGCTCAATTGTACTCCCGGAATACTCAATGACAGTCTGATATACAGCCTGAAGCTTGGAGGAAAGAGAATAAGGCCGGTGCTCATGCTCGCCGTCGCCGATATCATAGGTACGGGAAGCGACAAAGTAATCAACTTTGCACTCGCCCTTGAGCTCATACACACTTATTCGCTCATTCACGATGATTTGCCCGACATGGACAACGACGATTTCCGCCGCGGAAAGCCTTCAAACCATAAGGTTTTTGGCGCAGGGAATGCCATTTTGGCGGGTGACGGTCTTTTGAACACGGCGTACAGCATATTATTTGACGAGTGTTTTAAGGGCAATGAATTTATATCGGCCGCAAAATATATATGCGATTGCGCCGGCGTATACGGCATGATCGCAGGTCAGTCTGCCGACCTTCTGCACGAAAACGATAGCACGGCGGACGAGGAAACTTTGCAGTTTATCTATGATAAAAAGACTGCGAAGCTCATTACTGCGGCAGTGGTTGTGCCTTCCATTCTCAACGGAGGGAAATATTATTCAGAGCTCAAAGCTCTCGGCAAAAAACTCGGCTATCTCTTTCAGCTGACAGACGATATTTTAGACGTTGAGGGCAACTTCGACAAGCTTGGCAAAAGCCTCGGCAAGGACGAGGAAGAGGGTAAGCTGACGGGAGTTAAGGTGTACGGGCTCAACAACTGCAAATTGCGCGTCGACATTATCGGCGACGATTGCATTAAGATTATTGACGGGCTTGAAGGCGACGCGTCGTTTTTGTATGATTTCGTCAGCTATATCAAGACCAGACTTGGCTGAGAATAAAATATGCTTGACGGAATTCCTGATTTAAAGAGCATGTCGATGGAGCAGCTGCACTCTCTATGCGATAAGCTCAGAAATAAAATTATAGATACGGTAATGAAAAACGGGGGGCATCTATCATCCAATCTCGGTATGGTAGAGCTCACCGTAGCTCTTCATTACGTTTTTGACTTTCCCAAAGATAAGGTCATCTATGATGTGGGGCATCAGTGCTACACCCATAAACTGCTGTCCGGCAGGGCCGATAAGTTTGATACTTTGCGTAAATTGGGCGGTATTTCAGGCTTTCCTAAGCGTGAAGAGAGCGAATACGACTGCTACAACACGGGGCATGCAGGCACTTCCATTTCGGCGGCGCTTGGCATTGCCAAGGCGAGGGACATCAAGGGCGAGGATTTCAATGTCATCGCAGTGATCGGCGACGGCTCGTTCAATAACGGCCTTGTCTATGAAGCTTTCAACAGCGTAAGCCAAATCAATTCCAACATTCTCATAATCATAAACGACAATCACATGTCTATAACGCCCACAGTCGGTTCAATGCACGAGTATTTGGAAAAATTGACTGCGGACGGCGAACAGAACGCCAAAAAGAGGCGGCACGAGACCATTTTTGAGCGGTTCGGCCTTGTCTATGACGGCTATTACGATGGCAATAATCTTGAATTGATGATAGATAAACTGCAGCAGATAAAGCAGAAAATTCGCACTCAGTCTATCATTTTGCATGTAAAAACCATAAAGGGCAAGGGCTATCTTTACTGTGAGGAGAATCCTCAGGAGACGCACGGCATTTCGGCCGGCAACTCCAAGGCGACGGAATATTCATCTGTTTTAGGCTCGACGCTCACGCAAATGGCGGAGAGCGACAAGCGCATAGTCGCCGTAACCGCGGCTATGACGCCGAGTTTGGGACTTTCGGAATTCTTCCAAAAATATCCCGAGCGGGCAATCGATGTGGGCATTTGCGAATCCCATGCCGCAGTCGTGTGCGCCGGGCTGGCGACAGAAGGATTAAAACCCTATTACGCAGTATATTCGACCTTCCTTCAGAGGGCATTCGATCAGGTCGTGGTGGATATATGCAGTCAGAATCTTCCCGTAACGTTGTGCGTCGACAGAGCCGGCATATCGGGTTCAGACGGCGAGACCCATCAGGGGGAGTTCGATCTTTCATTTTTAAGTCTGATTCCAAATCTCACCATAGCGGTGCCAAAAGATATATCTGAGTTCAGGCAAATGTTGCTTGCGTCTGCCAATTTCGACGGGCCGCTAGCAATAAGGTATCCCAAAGACGGCTTTAAAATTTATGATGGCGAGCCTTTCAAGTTCGGCAAATGGGAAAAGCTGCGCGGTGGCAGCGATGTCGCCATAATTGCCTGCGGGGAAAGAATGATTAATATTGCACTTTCTGCGGCACAGATAGCCTGCGAAGACGGGATAGACTGTTGCGTTGTAAACGCACGTTTTGTCAAGCCCAACGATACGCATATGCTCGACGCTCTCAATCAGAAATATATCGTCACTCTTGAGGATAACGCCCTGATCGGAGGTTTCGGTTCGCTCATAGATATGTATTTCAGCAGGAGCGGTAAAATTATTAAAAATTTTGCATATCCCGACGAATTTATTCCGCACGGAAGCGTAAGCGAGCTCATTGCAAAGTACGGAATTTCCATAAAAAACGTCAGCGATTACATTATAAAAAATGCGCATAGATAAATATCTTACACAAAAATATTCATCCCGGACAAAGGCCGCCGCGGCTGTATCTGAAGGTTTGGTCTTTGTAAACGGAAGGACGGTAAATCCGTCGTACGAGGTGAAGGAGGGGGATGAAATAACTTTTGCCGAGCGGGAAGAAAGCTTTGTCTCCAACGGGGGGTATAAACTTGCCAAAGCGCTCAAAGATTTTAACTTTGATGTCAGCGGCGACATCGTTGCCGATATAGGCGCAAGCAACGGCGGGTTTACCGATTGCCTCTTTAAAAACGGGGCAAAAAAAGTGTATTGCATAGACGTGGGCGAAAATCAGCTCGATGAAAGTTTAAAGGGTAAGAATATTGTTATCTATGATAACTGCAACGCACGCCGCCTGAATAGGGAAATATTTAAAGAGGACCTCGACGGAATAGTTATTGATGTCAGTTTTATATCCCTTACACTCATTTTAGGTGCCGTTTCCGAAGTACTATGCGACGCGAAGTACGTTATTGCCCTCATAAAGCCGCAGTTTGAATGTGATAACAGCGGCGACATAGGAAAGAACGGCATAGTTAAAGGGGCTGCGGCGCATAGGCGCGCAATAAAAAAGATATACGACTTTGCCTTGAACTGCAATCTCTCTCCGTCAGCATTGACAAATGCTCCCATAAAGGAGAACAAGAACAAGGAATATCTGATATTACTTATAAAAAACGGAGAAAAAATTTCGTTTGAACAGCTGATTAAGTACGTTGAATTATAATATTTGGCGTACTTTTTTCTTGCATATTTGTATATTTGGTGGTATAATTATTCATATGATAAAGGTGGGATTGTACTTTAAAAAGTCATATTGCGACAACCGGGATTACATAAATTCCATTATTGCCGCGCTTGAAAAGAATCTGCATGATTATTCTATAGTCAGGGCGGCCGAAGATTTAGACGGCCTCGACGTTTTGATTGTTTTCGGTGGCGACGGCACTATTTTAAATATCGCATCCGAATGCGGTCGTCGCGGCGTAAAAATTATCGGCATAAATTATGGCCATATAGGATTTTTGGCTGAGTTTGAGCCTGAAAAACTCGACACTGCAATACATATGATTTGTTCGGGCAACTATGCCCTTCAGGAGAGGAGCATGCTCAAAATCGCCTATGACGATAAAGAGTACCTTGCCCTCAACGATCTCGTTATTCAGCGGTGCACCTCGGGCAATGAGTTTTCGAATACAATTAACCTTCGTGCCGACATTGACGGTTCTGTCGTTGATAATTATACTGCGGACGGTTTAATCGTCAGTACGCCCACGGGCTCTACGGCGTATTCGCTTGCTGCCGGAGGGTCTATACTGACGCCCGATATTAACGCCTTTATCATGACTCCCATATGCGCGCACTCTCTGCATTCGCGCCCCGTTGTCTACAGTGATAAATCAACCCTGACACTTACGCGCACGGACAAGCGCGGAGCCATAAACATTGTAGTTGACGGTAAATCGGTCGATTGCGCATGCGATTTAGGACCTATCGTAGTAACCAAGTCTGATTACAAAGTCAGTTTTATAACCTCATTTGAAGATAATTTTTTCAATAAACTTTTGATAAAACTCAATATTTGGAGTAAATAATTATGCATAGAAACGCAAGACAAGCTACAATTCTCGACATTATTTCCAAAAAGGACATTGAAACTCAGGAAGAGTTGTGTGCCGAGTTGAATAAGCTCAACTTTAACGTCACGCAGGCCACAATTTCGCGCGATATTAAGGACTTGAAACTCTATAAAGTTGCAGGCACGACCAAAAAGTATAAATATGCGTATATCGAAGGTGAGGGCGACGTCGTCACCAATAAGATGCGCAATCTTTTCAGGGAGTGCGTTCAAAGCATTAATTTCGCTAATAATATAATAGTCATTAAAACTATGCGCGGAAACGGTTCTACGGCAGGCGCCTTTGTCGATTCGCTTCAGCTATCTGAAATAATAGGTTCAGTTGCCGGCGACGATACCGTTTTAATAGTTGTCAACAGCAATGAAAATACTGCTCCGCTAGCAGAAAGGTTAAAAGAGTACATAAGATAATTTTATGTTGGCAAGATTGCAGATAAAAAATATTGCGCTGATCGACAGTGCTGATATACAGTTCGACGGGCGCCTGAATGTGTTGTCGGGTGAAACGGGCTCGGGTAAATCGGTCATTCTCGATTCAATAAACTTTGTGCTCGGCTCTAAAGCTGATAAGGGCATGATTCGTTACGGCGAAAGCGAGGCCTCTGTCAGGGCGGAATTTGAAGTGGCCCCCGACAGCCCCGCGGCAAAGGCCGTTGCATCTTTCGATATTGAATGTGACGGACAGATTATAATCTCCCGCCGCTATAATACCGACGGAAGGGGAAGCATTAAGCTCAACGGCAATGCTGTAACCGCCTCAATGTTAAAGGCCGTTACTTCTAAACTTGTGGACGTTCACGGCCAAAGCGAACATTTTTTTCTTCTGAGCGAAGGCAATCAGCTCAAAGTCATTGACGGACTGTGCGGAGAGAGCGAGGAAGCAATAAAAAGGCAGCTTGCCGGATTATTGTCTGAAAAAAAGAGCATTTTAAATGAAATTTCTCTGTTGGGCGGCGACGAACAGGAGCGCGCCCGCCAACTCGACCTTCTCGATTATCAGATAAAGGAAATTCAGGCGGCCGACATAAAGGTGGGGGAATACGACGAGCTTAAAACAAAGCGCAACCTAATAAATAACACGGAAAAAATCCTGTCCGCGCTAAGCGGAGCGGCTGATATATTTAATGCGGACGGGGGCTGCACAGATCTCATTTCCGCTGCACAGCGCCAAATTGCCACCGTGTCTGATCTGAGCTCCGAATACGAAAAGATATATAACCGCCTCGAAAGTTTATACGCCGAAGCAGAGGATATAGCTCAGAGCGTAGTTGATTTGGTCGATGAAGTGTCGTTTGACGAAAACGAGGCGCAATATGTTGAAGAGCGGTTGGAATTGTTGCGCTCATTGATGAAAAAATACGGGTCGGACGAAGAGAGTGTTCTTGCCTATCTTGAAGAAGCGATCAGGCGCTACGATAACCTTGTCAACAGTGCGGAGGAGCTTGAAAAATTAAATAAACGTCTCTGTGAACTTAACGATGAAATTTTTGATAGTTGCTGCAAGCTTTCGGCTGTCCGCAGGGAGTGTGCCGAAAATTTAAGCGGCAATGTCGTTGAACAGTTAAAGAGCCTGAACATTCCCGATGCGCAATTCGTAGTCGAGTTTGCGCCCTTTGACAGAAGCAATGCAAACCTCAACTCGTCAAACGGCTCGGACGATATACGTTTTATGTTTTCCGCCAATAAGGGCGAACCCTTAAAGCCGCTGAATAAAGTCATTTCAGGCGGCGAAATGAGTCGCTTTATGTTGGCGATAAAAACTCAGCTTAAGGGCATTAACGGAATTTCTACATATATTTTTGATGAAATTGACGCAGGAATAAGCGGCATGACCGCAAGAACGGTGGCTCAGAAATTTATAGATATCAGCCGCGATACGCAAATAATTGCCGTGTCTCACCTGCCGCAGGTATGTGCGGCAAGTCATACCCAATTCCTTATATATAAAACGGAGGAGGGCTCAAAAACGGTGACCCGCGTCAAGCGCCTTACAGACGAGCAAAAACTTGATGAAATTGTCAGGTTAACGGGCAATGTAAAGTCTGACGCGGCCCGAGAGCATGCAAAACAATTGATTGAGCAATTCAATAAATAAAGTTTAAAAAGTCGGCGTTTGCCGACTTTTTGTTTGTCCGCTTGTTTTATTGCGTCTGACGAATAGATAGGCTTTATATGCGCAAAATATTGGTATGCTTTATTCAAAAAAGTTTAAAAGAGCGTTGCTTTTAATCCTTTGCGCAATTTTATGTTGTATTTCATGCACGGCTGCAACCGCATACGCGGACGAAAGGCAGATATATCTCGGCGGGTTTGCCGCAGGGTTTGTTTTGAACACCACGACGGTTGAGGTAGTGGGCTTCTGCGATGTGTTGTCTGACGGTGGAATGGTCAGCCCGGCGCGTAACTGTGGCATAAAATCAGGCGACGTTATTGAAAAAATAAATGATTATGAAATCAACGCGACCGAAGATCTTGCAAAGGCGCTTGAAAATCCCTATAAAAACTATGAGGTGACAATAACCCGCGGAGGGGAAACGTTGCAGTACGACGTGACGCCCGTTACGGACAGGGCTTCGGGTAAAAAGAAGCTTGGTTTGCTTGTAAAGGACAGCGTAAACGGGATCGGTACCGTAACGTTTATAGATAAAACCAAAAATGTAATAGCTGCGCTCGGTCATCCCGTTACCGATACATCCAAAAATATAATGGAAATAAACGGCGGGACAATTTATACATGCGCGGTCTACGGCGTCAAAAGAGGTATGCGCGGCAATCCGGGCGAGCTGAAGGGCAGTATAGAGAGTAACTATATGATTGGCGCTTCACCCAAAAATTGCAGCTGCGGAATCTTCGGCGAAGTTTCTTCCGAGTTTGATACTTCTAAAATGAGGCCGATCAAGACGGCAAATATCGGCGAAGTTCAGATGGGCAAGGCGACAATTTATTCGACCGTTGCGGGCAACCGCACGCAGGAGTACGATATAAGCATAGTGAAAGTAGATGCGTTCAATAAGGATAACAGAAATTTTGTTATAAAGGTGGACGATGAAGAACTCATAGAGTTATCAGGCGGCATTGTGCAGGGTATGAGCGGCAGCCCCATAGTGCAGAACGGAAAACTTGTCGGGGCGGTGACGCATGTATTTGTTAATGATCCGACGAGGGGATACGGCATAGCCATAGATAAAATGTTGAACTCATATTAAACGACCAATCCTCATATAAATCAATATGAGGATTTTGTCGTTTAATCAAATAAAATGGGACAAAAAATATTTAATTTGGTTGGCCGGCGCATTTGCCTTGGGTATTATATGTGGCATAGTACTATTCAAAATTGCAAATATCGGTTGTTATTTTACCGATTACGCCAAAAATTATGTCGTATGTATTTTTGCGTTCGATAATGCGACTTTGATAATATCCTGCCTGTTCAGGGAATTGGTTTATCTGTATGCCTTTTTTGCAATCAGTTACTTTACAAAATGGAAAATTCTCACGGTTTTAATTCAATTTTTCAGAACGCTAATCTGTGTGTTATACTGTGCGGTGTTGTTTGGCTCTTTAGGGTTCAGCGGCATAATTTCGGCGCTCATCATATATATACCCTGCTTTTTAGTTTCGTCCTGTGCTTGTCTTTTGGTCGCCGAAACGTGCCGTATAGTAAACAAAAAGTTCGTCTTTATATATCCCGCGGCCATGGCGCTTGCCGTATGTGTAATATTGTTGGTTTTGCTGAACGTCGTATTCAGAATACTTATAGTCATTGTGTAAGCTGAGTATAATTTGCGTGATTTTCCGCAAAATAATAGCATGAAAAAGTTTTTGTCCGTTGCACTTGCGGCAACGTCTTGCATTTTGTTTTTTTCGGGTAACAAACATTATTCTTATGCCGACGCTCAGCTTACATCCGGATGTAAAAGTGCTTGCCTTATGGATGCGTATTCGGGCGAAATTATTTATGAAGAAAATGCCGAAGCGCATATGCCCATAGCTAGCGTCTGCAAAGTCATGACGCTTACGCTCTGCTTTGACGCGGCGGAACAGGGTAAACTTGACCTCGACGGCACCGTAACCGTTTCTGACCGCGCTGCGGGCATGGGCGGCTCGCAGGTGTTTTTGCAGAGCGGACTTGAATATCCCGTCAGCGAGCTTATAAAATCAATAGTTGTGTGCTCCGCCAACGACAGCTGCGTTGCACTGTCTGAAACTATTTCCGGCAGCGAGGAAAATTTTGTCGCCGCCATGAATAAAAAGGCAGAGCAGCTCGGCTGTGAAAATACTCTGTTTGCAAATTGCACGGGTCTGCCCAAAGAAACTCAGTATTCATGCGCGAGGGACGTTGCCGTCATGTTCGCCAACCTGATCAACCACCAAAAGTATTTTGAATACAGTAAGATTTGGCTTGAAGATTTTCAGCATCCCGACGACAGAATAACGACAATTACAAATACCAATAAGCTGATAAGAAAATATTCTTACTGCGACGGCGGCAAAACAGGTTTTACCAATGAAGCCGGCTTTTGCCTTGCAGCAACCGCAATCAAAGACAATTTAAGGCTTGTTTCGGCCGTCCTCGGCGGAAGTACGAGTGACGACAGGTTTGAATCGACAGTCAGCCTGTTCAACTATGGCTTCGCAAACTTTAAAAATAAGATGGTGCTCGATTGCAATGTCAATCTCAATGACAAGTTGCCTGTAAGCCGAGGCAAGAAAGAGAGCGTGGCTATAAAGCCTGCAAGCGATTGTTATGTATTCTGCGCCAAGGATGAGGAGCCCGACATAACTTTCAACCTCATTACCTGTCAGGCAGTTGCGCCGCTTGCAAAGGGCGATGAAATAGGAAAGATAGAAGTGTATAAGGACGGGGTTTTATGCGCTGAAGTAGCTCTTGTGTGCGCGGAAGATGTGCAGAGGGCGTCATTCTTTGACAATTGGCACAAAATAGCCGATAATTGGCAGCTGTAAATATCAAACATGCAGATGTTTGTAAAACATTTGACTAAACTTGCGACCTTTGGTAAAATAATTATAAATTATTTTATCAGAGGTCTTTTTGATGAACCAAAGAAATACTCTTAAGATTAATGGCGCAGGCCACCTTGAAATAGGCGGCTGCGATACTATAGAACTTGCCGAGAAGTTTGGCACGCCCCTCTATGTTTTCGACGAAGCTTATATCCGCAACATGATGCGTACCTATAAAAAATCACTCGCTGAAAATTATGGCGGCAACGGCATTGTTTTGTATGCTTCCAAGGCCTTTTCCTGCAAGGCGGTGTATAAAATTGCCCTGAGCGAGGGCGTAGGGGTGGACGTAGTGTCCGGCGGGGAGCTTTATACTGCGCTTTCGGCAGGTTTTCCCGCCGATAAGATTTACATGCACGGCAACAATAAAACTCCCGAAGAGCTTGAGTATGCCGTTAAAAGCAGCGTCGGTACAATCGTTGTCGATTCCTATCTCGAAGCCGACAGGTTGGATAAACTGTGTGCTGACAGTGGGGTTAAGCAGAACGTGCTGATAAGAATAAACCCCGGCGTCGAGGCGCACACCCATGCCTATGTTCAGACTGCCACTCCCGACAGCAAATTTGGTTTTTCCATAGCCAACGGCACTGCGGAGGATATAACAAGATATATCCTTTCGAAGGGCAATCTTGTGCTTAAAGGCTTTCATTGCCATATCGGCTCGCAGATATTTGAAAAGCAGTCATTCGTGCTCGCCGCAGACAAGATGATGGACTACATTGCTGCAATCAAAAAATCGACGGGCTTTGAAGCAAGCGTTTTGAATATCGGCGGCGGCTTCGGCATTTATTATACCGATGAGGACCCCAAGCTGACGAGTGAGGACTATTATAATTATCTCAAGGCGCTCTGTGACGAAATCAAAGTCAAAGCCGAAGAGCTCAATATAGGGAGGCCTTTCCTAGCGCTCGAGCCCGGCCGTTCGATTGTCGGCGAGGCGGGAATAACGCTCTATACAGTCGGGGCGATCAAAGAAATACCCGCAATTAAAACTTATGTCGCCGTTGACGGCGGCATGTTCGACAATCCCCGATATGCGCTGTATCAGTCAAAATACACCGTAGTGGCGGCGGGGAACATGAGCGCTCCCTGCACGCGCAAGGTGACAATTGCAGGCAAATGCTGCGAAAGCGGGGATATTATCGCCGTAGACGTACCTCTGCCCGAAGTGCATAGCGGAGACATCATCGCCGTTCTATCCACGGGTGCATATAATTATTCTATGGCGAGCAATTACAACCGCAATGCCATTCCGCAGGCCGTACTCGTAAACGACGGCAAAGCCGAAACAATTATAAAAAAACAGACATATGAGGATATCGCCCGCAACGACGTTATCCCCGAAAGGCTTAAGTAATAATGCTTGATAATATAATCTTTTATGTCGCTTCTATTGCGGCGGTAATTTTTGTGTTGTGTCCGCACGAGTGGGGGCACGCCTTTGTTGCTACAAAGTGCGGTGACGGCACGCCCAAGGCTTACGGCAGGTTGACTTTAAATCCCATAAAGCACCTCGACCCGGTCGGCTTTATATGCTGCGCCCTTGTAGGGTTCGGATGGGCAAAACCCGTCCCCATCAACCCCAATAACTTCCGCAACTACAGAAGGGGATTGTTTCTGACTGCCGTCGCAGGCGTTGTCGTAAACTATATCGTTGCATTTTTTGTATATCTGCTCTTCGTATTGTTCGTGCGTTTTGCCTTTGTGCAAATGGCGACCATCAACTTATTTTTATCTTATCTTGCCGATTTTTTATATTATTTCTTGTTGAATGTATACTCGTTCAGCCTTGCAGTGTTTGTGTTCAACCTGTTGCCGCTCTATCCGTTGGACGGATTCAGAGTGGTGGAGTCGCTCACAAGGCAGGTCAATCCCGTCAGGCGCTTTCTGCGCAATTACGGGCAGATGATACTCATCATCCTTATCGTCGAAAGCTTTATATGCGATGTTTTGGTTGATTTCGGCATAGATTGGGCAGGAAACTGCGATATTTTAGGTTATGTGATGTACTTTGCCACACATATTATAGGTTATCCCATACAGGCCGCATGGGGTTGGATTTTAGCGCTATGACATCCTCTAAAGATTATTCAAATTTTGAATCGGTTGTCGACTACAACACAGTACTCGATGACTTCGAAGGACCCCTCGATTTGCTGCTGCACCTCATCAATATTGCACAGATAAAAATCGAGGATGTCTTCGTGTCCAAGGTTACCGAACAATTCCTCGACTACATAGATTTTATGAAAACTCAGCCCACGCGCGACGTGGATAAGGAGAGTGAATATCTCGCCATGGCGGCCCTGATAGTTTACATAAAATCCAAATCGATGGTTCCCGCAGTTGAAGTGGCAGGCGAAGATATGGGCGGTGCGGACGAGGAAAAACAGGCCTTGATAGAACAGCTTCGTCAGCGCGAATTTGAGCTTATCAAGGATAAAACCCCGCAGTTGAAAGAGATGGAGACGGTAGGTTTCTTCTACAAGCCGCCTTCAAAGGATTTCAGCGAGGTCAAAGTAGTTTATACCGACTTCAGCGTCACGGCTATGCTCGATGCCTTTGCAAAGCTGCTTCTGCGCAACGAAAGCATGCAGCGTGAAAAGGAAAACGTAAAGGAAATCCCCAAAGACCAATATACCGTAGAGGAAAAGGTTAAGTTTATAGGCGAAGCTCTCGCCGATAAGGATGAGGTGGAGTTTGATAAACTTTTTAAAACTTTTTCTCGCAACGAGGTCATAACAACCTTTCAGGCGCTGTTGGAGATGCTTAAATATCAGTACATAACGGTCGAACAACACGAAACTTTCGGAACGATATTAATCAAACGCAATCCGGATTCGGATTTAAAGGACGTGGATCTTGAACAATTTGATGAATATAATTGAGGCGATCGCTTTCGCTTCGGGCGATGCCGTTCAGGTAAAATTTATTATTGAAAAATTAGGCGTTTCCCTTAAAGATGTCAATGCCTGCATAGACGAATTAAAAAATAAATATTCGGGCGACAGCGGCATACAGCTTCTGACGTTTAATGGCAAAATTCAGTTTGCCACAAATCCGGCATACAAGCAGCAGATTTCGTCAGTTTTGCAGCCCATTAAAGAGAAGGAGTTCACAAAGACAATCCTTGAGTGTGCCGCGCTTATAGCCTATAAGCAGCCCGTGACTAAGGGTGAACTTGAAGAGATAAGGCAGGTCAGCTGCGATTATGCTATACATACCCTTTTGGAATTGAACATGATCGAGCCCTGCGGCAGAAAGGATGCAGTCGGCAAGCCCATTTTGTACGCCACAACCGATAATTTTTTAAAGAGATTCAAGCTCAACTCGCTTGAGGACTTGCCCGACTATGACGAGCTTATGGCTCAGATTGCGGAAATAAACAGCTCCATTCTCGATGAGGAGGACAGCAATTACCTCTATCATAAGGATGAATACTCTGAAGAGAGTGATCCCGAAATGCAGAAGAAAAATAAACGCAAAGATGAAGCCGAACAGCTACGCGTGACTGAGGACGGGTATGAACTGCCTTCCCACCTCGACGGCGATGACGACATCATTGAAATTAAATAAACGATACAAAAAAGCCGACATAAAGTCGGCTTTTTTTAAAGATTTGCGCTCGCCTAAATTTTAGGCGAGCGCGTATTTTTAATGTTTATATCAGAAATTTACATCGCTGTCGTAGTAGCAGGCCTTGTAGAGCTCGACCATTTCTTTGTGCGTGGGGATTCTAGGGTTAGAGCCCGTGCAAGCGTCGCCTATGGCGTCGTCGGCCATCTTATCGAGTTTGGAGTAGAATTCTGTTTCAGAAATCTTGCCGCCGTGGCCGTCGTCGTAGTCTTTAATGCAGGAGGGAACGTTTACTGAAGAACGGAGATCGCGTATGGCCTGTATAAGCTTTTCAACCTTGGCTGCCTGCGAGCCGCCCTTGATTCCTATGAGCGAAGCTATCTCTGCATAGCGCTTTTTGGCGCGCAGGTTTTTAGCGTTGTACTGTATTACCTTGGGAAGGTACATTGCATTTGCGCAGCCGTGAACGATGTGCACGGTCTGTCCGTCCTGCTTGAACACAGCGCCGGACTTATGTGCCATGGAGTGAACAATGCCGAGGAGAGCGTTGGAGAACGCCATGCCGGCGAGGCACTGTGCGTCGTGCATCGTGGCGCGAGCCTTCATGTCGCCGTCGTATGATTTTTTCAGATTTTCGAATATAAGCTTTATGGCATGCAGGGCAAGTCCGTCTGTAAAGTTGCAGGCTGCGGTTGAAACGTAAGCTTCGATGGCGTGCGTCAGTGCATCGAGACCTGTGTATGCGACCTGCTTGGGGGGAAGGGTTTCCACAAGTTCATAATCTATTATGCCGATATCGGGAGTGATATTGAAGTCGGCAAGAGGATATTTTATGCCTTTATCGTAGTCGGTTATTACGGAGAAAGCGGTAACTTCGGTGGCAGTGCCGGAAGTGGAGGGGATTGCTACGAAATGAGCTTTCTTTCTGAGTTCGGGGAAGTTGAAGGGAATGCAGAGCGATTCAAACGTCACGTCGGGATATTCATAGAACGCCCACATTGCCTTTGCTGCGTCTATGGGGGAGCCGCCGCCGATTGCAATTATCCAATCGGGCTGAAATTCCTGCATAATCTTTGCGCCCTTCATGACGGTAGTGACAGAAGGGTCGGGTTCTACGCCTTCGAGTATGTAAACTTCCATCTTAGCCTTTTTGAGTGCCTGCTCAGCCTTGTCAAGGAAGCCGCCCTTACGCATAGAGCTGCCGCCCGTTACGATGATGGCCTTTTTGCCTTTAAGCCCGGATAATACCTTTTTCATTACACCTTTGCCGTGATAGAGATCGCGGGGAAGCGTAAATCTTGCCATAAAATAAATCCTCCGAAATTAATAAATTTTTATCCGATAACGTTTTATTGATAATTAAATATCGAATACCACAGAATATTATACGCGAAGATTATTATTTGTCAACGGTATGCAAGGGGTATTTTGAATATTTTTACACAATTTACAGATAATAACGGTGTGAACAGCGCTTGCGTAATTGCCGTGGCAACGGTTCTATTGGTTTTGCTTTTTCCCGTGCATGTAGACAACTATGTGTATTTTAACGTGAAGGAGCGGTATTTGAGTGCCAACGTAACTTTATACCGCCTGTTAAGGGTATTCAATGTCAATACTGTCAAAAACAGTATCGACAAGATGCAAATTAACGGCAAGGACAAAGAGATAGACGCAAGTTTTTTAAAGAGCAACATATTGAAGATTTACAATAATCTTACTTTAACTAAGATTATACAGCTCGGCGATTACGGAATAGCCAAAGATGGGGGCGCGTACGCGGCCGTACTTCAGAATGCGCTGTCCCAAACAGTATATTCTTTCGTTAATCTGAACGGGGGAAGGACAAAGCTGAAAAATTATATTGTGCTCAACAGGGAGCACGACAATATAATTTACTACGCAAAAGTTTCCGGGGTAATAAATTTAATTGCAATAACAAAAATAATACTTATCTTATTAGTGGGGAAGCTAAATGAACAAATTTAAAAAAGAAAGACAGAAAACAAATGAGTATGACAAGCCTACGCTTGCAATCGAAAAAGTCGCCGATGCCAATACTGTGATCGGGCAGTCGATTATAACCGTCAGCGGAACGCAGGTAATACCGCTCACGTCAATTACAGTTGTAAATATCGGCGGTGGAGGAGAGTACGGCGATATTAAAACTTTTAAGGAGACGGACGGATTCAAGCTAGCCGGGGGCAACGGCTCGGTAGTTACAGTAAAGCCCAAGGGCTTTCTCGTCGACGACGGAAAGGGGTGCAGACTGCTTAAAATGGAGGATGAGCCTGTAAATGCGCTTATTGAAAAGACGGGCGAACTTGTCCACGACATCACGAGCAACTAAATTTTTCTGCTTTTGCCTTATTTGCGCAGTACTATGCGTGACATTTTTTGTGCAAACACCAAAAGTTGAGCCTGTTTTGGCCGATGGCAGGGCTGAAAGTGTAATG
The DNA here is from genome assembly GCA_944354265.1 of uncultured Clostridia bacterium. GTDB lineage: Bacteria > Bacillota > Clostridia > Christensenellales > Borkfalkiaceae > Coproplasma. The sequence goes on from CALVPX010000050.1 coordinate 26,653, forward strand.
GAACTTTCCACCGGCAAGATTTTGCATAGCCACAATGCCGACGCAAGGTTGCCGATGGCGAGCACGACAAAAATAATGACCGCGCTTATAATTATTGAAGATTGCGACCTTGAGCAGGTAATCACCGTTCCCGATGATGCAGTGGGCGTTGAAGGGTCGAGCATTTATCTCAAAAAGAATGAGCGGATAAGCATAAGAGACCTACTGTACGGACTTATGCTCCGCTCGGGCAATGACGCTGCGACAGCACTAGCCCTGTACCATAGCGGAAGTATACAGAAGTTTGCCGAGCAAATGAACGAGCGTGCCGCTGACATGGGATTGACAAATACACATTTTGTCAATCCAAGCGGACTCCCCGATGAATGTCATTATACGACTGCTGCAGAGCTCTGCACAATCGCCTGCAATGCGATGAAGAACGATACATTCAAAAAAATAGTTTCAACGCGCAATTACACGGGCGAATACCGCAGCTTTGTAAATAAAAATAAAATGCTTTCGCGCATGGACGGAGCAAACGGTATAAAGACGGGGTACACCATGAGTGCGGGCAGGTGCCTTGTTTCGTCGGCAGAGCGGGAAGGAATGGACGTGGTGTGCGTTGTGCTCAACTGCCCTGACATGTACGAGAGGAGCGAAGAGTTGCTTGAGCAGGCATTTAGCACTTATTGCTTGAAGCAAATCGGTAGCAACAGGGTGTTTATGTGTGACATAGTACCATGCAGGTTGTCAAAAGATTGCACGCTACTTGTAAAGAAGGATGAAGAAATTACCTTTAAAATTATCAAAACAAATAATCATGCGCACATAAATGCAGGCGATGAAATTGCAAGGCTTGAAATTTATTGCCAAAATGACTTGATTTTTAGCGAAAATTTATATAGTATAGTTAATAGAAATAATATTTTTTAAGGGTTAACTATGCGATTGAACAAATACCTCGCTGCGTGCGGCGTTGCTTCGCGCAGGGATTGTGACGAGCTTATCAAACAGGGCAGGGTAAAAGTCAACGGAGCTGTTGCTTCGCTCGGCATGGAGGCCGACGAAGGCGACGAAGTCACCGTAGACGGCAACAAAGTAGTCTTAAAGAAAAACGAATACTATATTTTAAACAAGCCCAAGGGTTATCTTTCCACTGTCTCTGACGACAAGGGCAGGAGGACTGTTCTCGATCTGCTGCCTTCCAACGTCGGCAGAATTTATCCCGTAGGCAGGCTCGATTACGACAGTGAGGGACTTCTTATTCTGACGACAGACGGAGAACTTGCGCAGAGGTTGACCCATCCTTCCAACGAAGTGCCCAAAACTTACCTCGTCAAAATAGAGGGCACTGCAACTGAGGCTACCCTCAATCCCATCCGCAGCGGCGTTGAAATCGACGGCGGTTATGTCACCAAAAAGTGTAAAGCCCACATAGTGGAGACAAATAAAGATTACACTAAAATCCATATAACCATAACCGAGGGCAAAAATCGCGAAATAAGAAAGATGTTTGCGGCAATCGGGCGGGAAGTCACACTTTTAAAGCGCATTAAAGTTGGCGAACTCACACTGCGCGGCCTCAACAGGGGCGCATACCGCAAGCTTACAAAGCAGGAAGTTGCATATTTAATGTCGCTGTAAAATTAAATAATATGCGCCGCCATTTTGGCGGCGCATTATTGACTATATAATAAAACTATGATTGAAAATATTTTATTCGACCTCGATGGCACTCTGACCGATCCGTTTGAAGGTATTACAAATTCAGTTATCTATGCACTGAAAAAATTCGGCATAACGGAAGCCGACAAAGCTAAACTTAAATGTTTTATCGGTCCGCCGCTATATCAGTCATTTATCTCCTTTTACAACTTCAAGTTGGATGATGCTTATAAAGCCGTTGAGTACTACCGCGAGTATTTTTCGGTTAAGGGAATTTACGAAAACCGCGTTTATAGCGGTATTGAAAATGTTTTGGCAGAACTCAAGAAAATGGGGTACCGCCTAATTGTTGCAACATCCAAGCCTCAGGTTTTCGCCGAAGAGATATTACGACACTTCAATCTTGCGCAGTATTTTGATTGCGTATCCGGAGCCACACTCGACAGTTCGCGTGTTGAAAAGTCAGACATAATTACATATGCGTTGAAATCCTTTAAAGTTTTACCGCAAAGTGCAATTATGGTAGGCGACCGCAAGCATGACATAATCGGTGCAAGGAAAAATCTGTTAAAATCAATCGGCGTGCTTTATGGCTACGGTGACGAAGCGGAACTGAAAAGCGCCGGTGCGGATTTTATTGCTTCGTCCCCGCAGGACATACTTAATGTTATCTGTAGCCTGTCAATATAATTTGCAAAAGCAGGCGCCCGCTGAATTCAGCGGGCGCCTGCTTTTATAAAATTTTCAGATATTTCTTACAAGGCCAATAACCTTGCCCAAAATTGTTACGTCGTCGAAAATAAAATCTTCCATGTCGTCATTTTCGGGGTGGAGGATGAACTTGCCGTCGCGCTTGTAAAAGCGCTTGACGGTGGCGCTGTCCTCAACGAGGGCGACTACAATTTCGCCGTTTTCGGCAACGGGCTGCTTTTTTACGATTATTTTGTCGCCGTTGAACATGCCTATCTTTATCATCGAATCGCCTTTGACCGTCAGCATGAACAGGTCGTCACCCTTAAAAAGGTTGGAAGGTATCGAGTAAAAATCTTCATAATTCTCCTGCGCAAAAATTGGTTCGCCTGCGGCTACCGTGCCCAAAAGGGGAACCTTTTTCACCTGCTGATTTATTGAGATTGCGCGGCGCTTGTTTTCGCCGACTTTGCTCTTGGTTATGAGTCCTTTGGCCGCGAGGTCGTTCATTATGGTAAACGCTGTGGCGGTGGAGCGGATATCGCACGCCTTGCAAATTTCACGGACGGTGGGGGCATAGCCGTTTTCCGAAATAAAAGAGGTAATATATTCGTATACTATTTGTGTCTTTTCTAATTTTTTCATAATAACTATGTCTCCTTGAATTAATTATACCATAACAAAAATAAAAAAGCAAACGATTGTTCCTATTTTATTTGCTTGTTTTTTTAAAATTTGTGTTATATAATATCTCAGGATAAAATTTGTGGCATTATGGAGGAGGACATTATGAATAAAAGAGGGCAAGAGTGCGTTCTCTACGACAGGGAATGTATTGAGTGTGGCGAGTGCGACATGTGCGACCTTGACCCCGAAAAGGTGTGCGATAACTGCGGCAAATGCCTCGATATCCGCGACGACGCAGTTATTAAAATTGACAAGATAATTATGGATGACGAAAAATAACAGCGAAGTTTTGCAGCTCCGCTGTTATTTTTTGTATTTACTTAATAAATTTTTTCACTTTAGGTAGATATTTATTTTCTACTGTACATTCTACTTCCAATCCGTCATCGGTAAATGTGCGTTGCGTTTCATTTACGGCATGCGCAAGCGCAGAATATTCACTCATCTGAGCATAGGGAATAAACAATTTGAGCTTGGTGAATTTATCTGAAAAGCACAGCGAAATTTGTCTTTTAAGTTCGTCAATGCCCTGATTTTTCTTTGCGGAAATATATATGCAATCTCGGGGAAGAGTGTCGGTACTGTCAATAAGGTCACATTTGTTCAGCACCTTTAAATAGGGCTTGTCAAAGCCAAGCGAAGAGAGGGTGGTGTACGTTGTTTCAAACTGCATGTCATAATCGCCTGAAGCGTCCGCAATAAAGAGTGCCAAGTCGCAATTTACGGCGCTTTCAAGCGTCGATTTAAAGGCCTCGACTATATCGTGCGGCAACTGTTGAATGAATCCTACAGTGTCCACAAGTATAAACTGAACACCGTCAATCTCAAAAGTGCGGGCAGTGGGATCGAGAGTGGCAAAGAGTGCGTTTTTTTCAAGTACGCCTGCGCCGGTAAGGATATTCATCAAGCTCGATTTACCCGTATTTGTGTAGCCGACGAGCGCAATAATTTTTGCGCCTTCTTTCTGCCGCCTGTTGCTGTGCAGGGAGCGGCGCGTCTCTGTTTCCTTAAGTCGCTTTTCAAGGTATTTAATGCGGTACCTTATGTGTCGCCTGTCCGTCTCAAGCTGTGTTTCGCCGGGGCCGCGCGAGCCTATTCCGCCGCCAAGGCGGGACAGTGCTGCGCCCTTGCCCTTGAGCCGAGGGTAAATATACTTCAACTGCGCTAACTCAACCTGTATTTTTCCCTCGCTCGTCACGGCGTTGAGAGCAAAAATATCGAGAATAAGGGTGGTTCTGTCAATCACCTTTCTGTTGTCGAGTGCGGCGGAGATGTTGAGAGTCTGCGAAGGAGACAGCTCGCCGTTAAAGAGAACAGTTACACCCTCAAGGCCGTAAAGGGTTTGCTGAATTTCTTCAAGTTTGCCGGAGCCGATAAAGGTTGCCGGGTTGATTTCTTTGATATTTTGATAGCTCGAGCCGCAGTATGCGCCGCCCGCGCTCTCAATGAGCGACACTGCCTCGTCATGCAGAACGCGCCATTTATCGTTTAAAATGGGTTGTATTATAAATACTTTTTCAATTTGTTCCATTAAATCAATCCTCGTCGTCGGGATGCAGTTTTACTTTTCCGACGACAGAACGCCGTGCATCCTCGCTGATAGCGGCATAGTGTTTGCGCGTTGTATTAACGTCCTTGTGTCCCAAAACGTCGGCGACAACATAAATATCTCCTGTAGCTCTGTATAGCGCAGTGCCGTAAGTACTGCGCAGTTTGTGCGGCGAAATTTTTTTCAAAGGTGAAACGATTTTAGCATATTTCTGCACAAGGTTTTCAACGGCGCGCACGGTTATGCGTCTTTTTTGTGAGGATAAGAACAGCGCGTCCTTGGCATCTGCAGGCAGGTCACATTCCTGTTTGTAATCAAAATATCTCTTTAAAGCGTTGGCAACGTCGTCATCAAAGAATAAAATTGATTTACTGCCGCCCTTTCTTGTGACTATAAACGAGTTATCGTTGAAGTTGATATCTTCATTGTTCAGACCGACAAGCTCGCTTATACGAATACCGGTGCCGAGGAAGAGCATTATTATTGCGCTGTCGCGCACTTTGTCGCGCTCATGGAATACGCGTTGGTGGGGGGACAGCCCGCTGCCTGATTCAGCTACGTCAACTATATTATAAATTTCGTCGCCTTCAAGGCGAATGATGGGTTTTTCGTGCAGTTTAGGCGTTGTAACCTTTGCAGAGTTATCTACGGAAATCATGCCGCGGTTAAAAAAGTACTTGAACATGGCGCGTACGGAAGATAATTTTCGCGCCTTTGCCCTGTCATTGCAGACGTGTTGCTTTCCCTGATATGTATAATGCGAAAGATAGGCGAGAAACATTTCAATGTCATAATTTGAAATGCTTTCCAAATCTTCCAAAGTAAATTGTTTGACCGAAGTGTATGTTTTAAAACGCTTTTGCCTGAGAAAATAGAAAAATATTTTTAAGTCATGGGCGTAATTGAGCCGCGTGAGGGTAGAAGTTTGACTGTCGATGCCGAGGAAATAATCGCCACAAAAATCAGGCAGTTCCTTTTCAAGCAGCACTTCAATTGTTTCAAGATTTTTGTTGTTTCGTTCAACGTAGTAGTTTGAATTGTTTTTTGATGTTGCCAAACCAATACCTCAATTTTAATTTTACGAATAATTATAGTCAGCTTATTTTATACCACAAATGAATATCTTTGTCAAGGATGAAAGCAAAAATGAACAACATTTAATTAAAAATTAAGGGGAGAGGCACTGACGGCTTTAAGAAGTTACGAACATAACTCATAAAAAGAAAATTAAATTGAAAGTAAAATAATTAAGGTATGAAGTTAACGATTAAACGCAAGTAAAACTCACAGTAACTATTTTAAACATAAATAAAGCAGGTAAATCCTCTGCGGTTTTAATAATTAATTGCTGAGATTCTATTAGAAATATAAATAAAAATACATTCTCTGAAAGATTTTCATGGCGCAGTGTAGGAAGCGCATTTATTCGTAAAACACAGCTTTGGAAATTGTGGTGTGTTGGTTAATCCCCTGTCGCTTATGTAGTGGAAAGGGGGGTGCAGCTGGTTCTGCCTGATTCCAATATATTGGGGTATGGGGACGACGTCCCCATGTCAGCCCTTTTGGCGTAAGTGATGCAGTCAGATGAGTTGTGTGTGCCGTGTTTGAAGGGAGCTGTTTGAGCCTTTTCGCGGTTTATTAGCCTTTCAGCTGCTCGGCTTTGGTTCAGCTCGGTCAAGCCTGCAAGGCTTAGCAAAAAAGCGCGTTCTGGCCACTTTAGTGGCAGGCGCGCTTTTTGCATGTATTTTAATATAGCCTGATGTGTTCATTGATTCTTTTTTTTATGTATTCAACATTCACACCGTATTCTGTCCATAAGATTATTAATGGGATTCCTGCTTGTCTTAGTATTTCTTTAACTTTCAGATCTCTCATGTATCTGTTTTTTTGATTGTGTGTTTCGTCATTAATTTCAATGCAGAGTAATGGTTTATATGTTTTCTTTTCAAATATACATATGTCTACTACGCGGTATAATTCGTTTTGGTATTTATAGTTTGATTGCTTCTCAACTATTTGTGATAGTGGAACTTGTGGTAATGTTATGTATTGATCTTCGGTTATGTTCCTTATGGTGTTATAAAAATTTTGCTCTGTATTTGATAGATAATGTTGTTTAGCTGTGTAGGTTATTTCCGATTTATTCTGATTGATTGTTTGAGTGGCTGTGCTTTGTTCTATTTTATTATCTTCTTTTTCTGGGGGAGTATTTTGTTGTTTTTGATTGTTGTTGCTGTTTGTTGTGTTATTTTCTTTTTTATTTTTAATTACACAGTACAGTACAATGAATGTAACTGTCAGTATTATTGTTGAAGTCACTCCTATAATAGCAGGGATAGGATTGCTTTTTATTGCTTCTATAATAGAGTAAGTTAATATGAGAATAACTAATATTAAAAATAATATTGGTTTAAGGTCTTTATTTTTTCTATATTTATAATTCCTTGTATATTTTCTATATCGTCTTCTCATTTTATGTCGATTTTGCCGTAATTGTTTATATTTTCGATATGATTTTTGCTTGAGTATGTTTTTGTGCCTGTTTCATCTTCGAGGCCAATTAAATAATCTGATGTTACATTGAAATATATAGCACAATTCCGTATTGCAGTTTCTGTTGGTTCGCTTTGATTATTTATCCATTTAGATATGGCTTTTTGCGTATAACCTATTTTTTTAGATAATTTGTTTTGGCTGATTTGATGCTCTGCCATTAGTTCTTTTAGTCTATTACCAAACATGACTATATTTTAGAACTTTTTTTCTTAATTGTCTTGACATAGAACTATATTAGTAGTATACTTAAATTACTAATATAGTTCTAATTTTTATTTAGAATTCACAAAACAAACAAAGAGGTGTGGACGTACTTATGGCAATATTTAAGGAGATATTTTAAAATGCCTACAAAGGACGAATTAAGGGTATTGCAAGCCCTACCGCTTGATTTAAAAGTGAAGAAAACACAGCTCCGCATACGCGAGTGGGTGAACTACTACGGCGCCGAAAATTGCGCAGTCTCATTCAGCGGCGGTAAGGACAGCACGGTGCTTCTGTATATCGTCAGGGAGCTATACCCAGATATTGAAGCTGTTTTTGCTGATACTCAGTTGGAGTATCCCGAGATAAGGCGATTCGTTGAGAGCTTTCCGAATGTGATAAAGCTAAAGTCCGAAATGGGGTTTATGGACGTGCTTATAAATTATGGCTATCCCTTTATAAGCAAAGAGGTTGCCGAACGTGTACACAACGCCCGCCGTTGTCTTGCGGGGGGGGGGTATCATTACACAGAGCACTATTACCAACTCACAAGGACATTTCCCAGCAAGGACATCGCAAATTCTCGGGATTGGGGGTTTCTTTAGCAAGAGGTACGATTTTTCACGCTGGCGTGACTTGCTGACGCTCGACTTCAGAATATCTCACCTCTGTTGCAATGAAATGAAGAAGAAACCTTTTCATAAGTACAAAAAGAAAATGTTTGTCGGGACGATGACAGAGGAAAGTATGTTGCGCCGAACAGCATGGCTTAAAACAGGTTGCAATGCTTTTAATCAGGGCGTATCAAAGCCTATGAGCTTTTGGACGGAGCAAGACGTGTTGAAATACATAAAGGCTCACGGTCTGCCGATAGCGAGCGTTTACGGCGATATCGTCTACGGTAGCCGTGACAGCGAGCAATACGACACGACACTCTGTGATTGTGGAGTAAAACTATGCACGACCGGCTGTCAACGCACGGGCTGTATATTTTGCGGGTTTGGGGCGCACCTTGATAAAGGTGAAGGCCGTTTCCAAAGGCTAAAGCGCACCCATCTGAAACAATACGACTACTGCATGGGTGGTGGGGCTTACGACATAGACGGCTTTTGGAAGCCCACAAAAGAGGGGCTCGGTATGGCGCATTGTATAGAGGAGCTCAATCGCCTTTATGGCAAAGATTTTATCAGATAAAAGAGAAGTGGGAGACTGATATGTACATAATAATTCGAGACATTTTAGTAGAACTTATGAATATTCCGGCGGGAGAGTTTACTAATTGGCTCCTTATGTTCTGCGGTGTTCTGCTTCTTTTTATATTACTATTCAAATAGGAGGTATTCTTATTGATAGCTGCATTTACGCAGGTATGGACAGCGCTGTTGACGTGGTTCACCACGCTGTTTCCTGCGGTCACTGAGTTTTTTTACGATACAACGGCGGAAGAGCTTACATTCGCCGGCACCTGCGCCGTGATAATGGCCGGTGTTTCTCTCATTCTTCTGGTTTTCAACCTTATCCGGTCGTTTTTACCAATGCGCGGATAAATATTTTCAACAATTCGGCGGGGTTCCCGTCGCCCCGTCGTTTATTTTGAGGTTTACATGGAATCATCTGGATTGATTTTACAAATATACAATTGGCTGTATGCCTATTTTTTCGCCGGTGAATTACCTGCCATTCTGGCACCCGTTGCAGAAGAGCTCTGTGTGGTCATGACATTGATTGTGACGGCTTTTGCCTTCGCCCCGATAGTAATAGTGCTTGTCTGTCTGTGGCGGTTTTTTAAGTCGTTCTGTAAGTTCTGAGGTGTTTTTTGGCGTTTGTAATAATCATAGCGGCAGTTGTACTATTTATCATAATTCTTTCCCGCTTAATGGCGTGGCGCTTTGTAAAGCGCTGCTTTTATGAAGGCAATGTAGTAGTCACCGGCCTGAGGGGAAGAGGTAAGGACGTTTTATTCTCGCTTATGGTTAACTCGTCTAAAGGTAAGTACATAAGCAATGTAGATTATACCGGTGACAATCGATTTATTAAGTTTGACGTCAATGATATATCCGTAGGCGGCAATACTTTTGTAAATTTTCTTAATGGCAAATTAAAGCCTTATAAATACCCTCATGATGATGGCGTTGATTATTTTATAAGCGACGCCGGAGTTTATTTCCCTGCGCAGGAGTTCTCTAAGCTTAATAGAATATATCCTTCATTGCCGATATTTCAGGCATTGAGCCGTCATTTGGGTAACTGCAATTTTCACTGCAATGTGCAGAATTTAAACAGACTGTGGGACAAGATACGCGAGCAGGCAGATAGCTATCTGCTCTGTACAAAGTGTAATGTGCGTTTACATAGGTTTGTATCTTTGACCCTTTATTACTACGATAAATACCAATCTTGCGTTGACCGTGTAAAGCCGATGAAGAAGCGGTGGGGCAGGTTAGGTAAGATTGAATACGATAAATTCACAGCCAATTATGGCACAATAAAAAAGTTAAAAATAAGTGGAGTTCTGCGCCATCAGTTTGATAGCCGCAGATTTAAAACATTGTTGGAGGAAGGCTTAGTAGATGAATCAAAACAATCAGATGAAGGAAGTGCAGTCTAAGCAGAGCAAGTTCAGGCAGATAATCGGTAATATTGCGTTCATTATAACTTTAATAGTTTGCCTTTTTGTGGTGTTGTTCTGCTCTATGGGTAACAATCGTAAAATGGAGACCGCAAGCGCGGATGATAATTTATATTATACTTATACATTTTCTTTAGATATTAGTGGTTCATCTCATTATTTTGGAGATTTTCCTGTTACTGTAGCTTCTACATATTTAATTAAAGTTTATTCTACGGGTTTTGATGGTTACTTTACTTTGGGTTTAAATCATTCTGCCGGTTATGATCAATTTACTTTTATTGATGATAATTCTTATATGTATTATGTTAATAATGCGTATTCTTCTTTAGCTCATTTACATGTTCATGATTATATTGGCTTTCTTTCATTTAATCTTTATATTATTCCTGGTGAGTATGACCCTTCTGTCGGAGTGCCGCTGGTGCTGCAGGTGTCTGACGTTTGGGGACAGATTGCCGAGTGGTTCGCCGGCTGCTTTCCTGATATAACTCAGTTTTTCTATGTAGATGGCTCTTTAACTTTTGCCGGCACATGTGCAGTGATTATGGCAGGTGTTGCGCTGATTCTTTTGATATTCAATTTAATTCGTTCGTTTCTGCCAATGCGCGGATAGGAGGTAGGTTATGTCAAAGCGAAATAAAACAAAGCTTAAATGGTCTGAAATGAATAAAAAGCAACGTGTGTTTTATGTGCTCGATTGGGTAATGCGCGGCATTTTAATTGTATGTGCTTTTTTGTTTATAATAGCAACAATATCCACCTGCGCCGGGTATAACGATTCTGATCAGCAGCAGTCTTATGCTTATGCGGATGAAGTTAATACTGCGGATATTGTCGGTAATGGTAGTGGTTATGTTCAGTTTAATTGTAATGGTTCTTTAATTACTACCACATCTGCTTTTTTTTTAGATAATGGCAGTGGTGAATCTTCTGCAGTTTCCCAAGGCTTTCTTGCTAGTATTTCTGATTATGTAGAGACTAGTACTTTTTACATATTATTTCCCTCATCTGATTCATTAACGTTTTACTATAATAGCGGTACAGGTGTTGAGGTTTCTTCTGATTCGAGTGGCTTATATATTCTTGAGTTATCTGATTATGATATAACTTTACCTTTTATATTGTTGAGTTTTAGTGGTGATTTTGAGTTGAATGAGCGTTATTTCATTCAAGTTTCTAATTACTCCTTAAGTTCAAGCGGAGGAGATTATAATCAGGGTTATGAAGATGGTTACAATGAAGGTTTTCAGGCCGGCGCCGATGCTACTTACGATGAAGTGTATAATGAAGGCTATTTAGCTGGTTGGGAAAATGGCTTAAGCCATGCTGATGAAGAATCTTATAATCAAGGATATAATACCGGTTATTCTGATGGTGAATCAGCCGGTTATGATACAGGCTATTCCGAAGGTGAATCAGCTGGTTATGATTCTGGTTATGTTGAAGGTTATAACATTGGCAGAGGCGATGGTTATGATATCGGTTTATCCGATGGTTATAATGATGGCTTTGCTGCTGCCGGTGGCGGTGGTTTTAGTTGGTTGATTTCTTCTGTTCAAGAGTTTTTAAATGCACGTTTTTTTGGCACTTTTGGTATAGGCACCTTAGTTTATATTGCCCTAGGCGTTATTCTTGTAGGCGCATTTTTAAAATTTTTTGCGAGGTAATGTATGCTTCCCGAGCTTCCTCCCGGCATTTTTGCCATGTTTATGAATTTGTGGACTGTACTTCGTCAAACTTATGTAACTGTTTATGATTGGTTTGTCGGTACTGCTGTTAATATCGCGGGTGAGAGTGTTAATCTTATCTATGTTTTTATTGGTTCAGGCCTTTTCATTTATTTAGGTTATCGAATACTTCGTTTCTTTATTTGACCATAATTTTATGGTGTTTATATAAAAATCTAAAAAGGAGGTGGAAGTAATGCAGTTTACTCTCAATGTAGAAAAGAAGGTATTTGAGAATCCTCAGGGTGAAGCAATAGAGTATAACGAATGCACCGCGGAAATAGGTGGGACAACCATCAGATTTGCGCCTAAGGCTGCAGATAAAAAGTTATTCGAATTTTTGCTTGCTCAGCTCAAGCCCGCTAAGTAATTTGCGAGGCTAGTAACTCATCTGAGAGTAGTTAGCTGCGCTCAGATATAATGTCATAGTAATGCCCTGCGGGCGGCGCAGCCGCCTTAAGGGCATTACCTTGATATATTAGAAACATCTCGTCCCGCTGAAGAGGTTGATTATGGATATATCTGAACGAGTTATAGATGAGGAATATTTTAGAGACCTTAAACAGCATGTTTCTCACAACTATCAGATTTCTGAATTCTACGAAAATCTCTACCGCGAAACGGATGATTTTACTTTTTATAATAAAAGTAAATCAATTGACTGTTGCTGTAAGTTTTGGGATGTTGATTATTTCTGTTTGCAGAACGTCAAGGACGTTAAGCGTGTAAATCTTTGTAGGGACAAGTTCTGTTTTAACTGTCAGTCAATGCTGGCAATTAAAAGGCAAAGTAAATTCGGCTCAATATTGGATCATTTCCGTAAAGATTACATGGTTGTACATATGGTAGTGACGGTGCCGAACTGTGAGCCGGAAGAGCTTTTGCCGCTGCTTGATAAAATGTACAAAAAGTTTCCGTATATGATGAAGTATTTCAAAGGTCAAAAGAAGGTTTCCGGCATTAACTTTACTAAGTACGGTTACGGTGGCTGTGTCCGTGGCCTTGAGGTAACTTATAACTCCGATATAGGAACTTTTCACCCACATTTTCATTGTATGGTGCTATTCTGTAAGGATTTGGATTTAACTCCTAAGTATATTAACTCGTTCAGTTATGATAATGGTCAGCTGCTTCGTAAGTTCAGCGATTTAGAAATTTTGCTTCAGAAGGTATGGTTTATTCTGATGAATGACTGTACTGTAACTGAAAAATCAATTAATCAGCTGCGCGAAGGTTATTCTGTTACATGTCAGGATAGTGAAGGATATTATCATGAGTGCTTCAAGTACGCCTGTAAAGGCGCATTTGATGAGAGTAAGGGGGCTTTCTTATACAAAGAGCCGACGTTCAGAGTGCTTTATCAGGCATTAAAAAATCGCCGAATGATTCAGGGTTATGGTTTGCTTCATAACTTTAATGACTTGGACGGCGAAATTTTAGACGATGAAGTTAATGAAGAGTACAACCGGGTTATTGCAAAACTTCGTCAAATCGAAGAGCCTATTTTATACATAGAATCTCTCGATGAAGTCATCGAGCGTTGCGGCTTCGGTTGTAGGTATATTAGTAAAAGCAATATAAAGCGATTGATTATCGAACGAAGGAGAGAGTTAGATGGTCAGACTTAGAGTAGGTGCCCCGAAGGGTGGCAGAGTTCATTGGCTTATCTGGGCGCTTCGTGGAGAGTTTATTCATGTTTATGAAGTTTCTTATGATTATCTATATCATAATTATGCTTTTGTTCGCTATCGGCCTCATCGTTACAATAGTATTTTAGACGTTTTCATAGTAGTTAGGACTTCTAAAAAATGTTGGCGTGTAATGTATTTCAATCATGAAAAACTGATATTTCAATATTTTGTAGCAAAAACATATAGAGAGTGTGCCTCCAAAATGATGGAAATTTACACTCAAAATAAAAATTTATAGAAAAAAGGAGGGAGCATATTTATTCGTAAAACACAGCTTTTACGAATAAATAGACTTAAAAAAGGCTAAAATACTAAAAAAAGACAACACATTTTAAAAATGTGTCCAATTTAAGGAACTTAGAAAATATGATTGCTTTAGATTACATTGAAATTAGATTGATTTAATTTTGGCTTAGAATAAAACGGATTGCTGATTGAAGAAATTTCAAATGTGAATTAATTACAGCAAAATTTAATATCCAAAAATTAAATTCACAAGCTCGTAAATGAGCCGTTTGAAAATTTATATTTTTTGCTGAAGTTTCCTAAGAAATCAGTCACAGAAATGCAATCGAATTTCTGATTAATATTTTTTGAAATCTCATACAGACTTTCGATAATTTTATTGTGGCACGGCTGAAAAATCGCGGTTGACAGCGTTGAAATCACGTCATTATCACATAAAATATCGAAAAAATATGTTGATTTAATACTATCAATGAAAGCTTTATACAGCTGCGTTACGCCCGCTTCGCTGAGCGGAAACACAAATTCTTCGTCGGTTACGTCACGCCAAAAACTGACTTGCTTAGCTAAAAAATCAAAATAAACATTCACATGTCTATTTGTTTTAACTGCTGTCACTGCTAAAATATCGGTAAAATTGTTTGGCCTGATTAAATTATAGCCTAATAACTTTTCATCTAATTTTAAATAAAAAAGCCTTTCATATTCATTTTTTTGAAATGTGTTCATATGAAAAATCCTTGATATTTTGTGTTATGTCACGCATAGTACTACGAAAAATATTAAAAATTTGCATTTATAATAGTAAAGCGGGCTGAAATGCCCGCTTTACCGTTGAGTTTTAATTACTTAAGAGGTTTTAAATTCCAAATATTTTCGGCGTATTCCTTTATGCTTCTGTCTGCCGAGAAATAACCGGCCGCTGCAATGTTGCGCAATGAAATCTGATTCCATTTATGCTTGTCGTTTACATACAGGTCGGAAAGTTCGCGCTGAGTTTTGCTGTAAGACGTAAAGTCGGCCATGCACATGTAAGGGTCGGCTACAGGCGAACCGGTGAGCAGGTAATTTGCCATGTCGCTGAATGACTGCCCGTTGAAACCGATTATAAGCGCCTCTATTATTCTGCGAAGCTTGGGGGATTCGTTATAATATTTGCTTGAGCTGTAACCCGAACGCCAAATGTCGTCGACCTCGTTAGACTTATGGCCGAAGATGAAAATATTGTCTTCCCCTACAGCCTCAGCCATTTCGACGTTTGCACCGTCGAGCGTACCGATCGTCAGTGCGCCGTTGATCATAAATTTCATGTTGCCCGTGCCGCTTGCTTCTTTGCCTGCGAGCGAAATCTGTTCTGAAATTTCCGAAGCGGGCATCAACAGCTCCGACATGGTGACGTTGTAGTCTTCCATGAATACGACATTGAGTTTTTCGTTAATCTTTTTATCCTTGCGGATTTCTTCGGAGATGAAGCAAATCAGTTTGATTATCTGCTTTGCCATTGAATATCCCGGTGCTGCTTTGGCGCCAAAAATATAGGTTTTGGGCTGCATATTCATGTCGGGATTGTCGCGCAGATCGAGGTATGTGTCGATTATGTTGAGCGCATTCAGAAGCTGACGCTTGTATTCATGCAATCTCTTTGCCTGAGTGTCGTAAATTGACTTGGGGTCGATGATAAAGCCCTGCTTCTTATATGCGTAATCGGCAAATTGCTGTTTTTTGATGGCCTTAATTTCCTCAAGTCTGCTTAAAACGCTGTCGTCGTTTTCAAACTTCTTGAAATCGGCAAGTTTCATGCTGTCGTGCACAAAACCGTCGCCTATGCAATCGATGAGGAGGCTCGTAAGTTCAGGGTTTGCCTGACAGAGCCATCTTCTGTAAGCGATGCCATTGGTTACGTTTGTAAACTTATACGGCGTAAAATCATAGTAGTCCTTGAAAATGGACTTTTTGATAATTTCACTGTGCAAAGCAGCGACGCCGTTTACGCTGTGTCCGCCGTAAACCGAAAGGTTGGCCATCTTTATCCTGTCATGTTCGATTATGGACATCCTTGAAATTTTTGCCCACTCGCCGGGATATCTGTTCCAAAGTTCTTCGCAGAGCCTTCTGTTGATCTCCTTTATAATCGAATGAATTCGTGGAACGGTTCTTTCAACGAGGTCTTCCTGCCACGTTTCAAGCGCTTCGGCCATGACCGTGTGGTTTGTGTAGGCGCACGATGCCGTTGTGATTGCCCATGCTTCTTCCCATTTATAATAATATTCGTCGACGAGAATACGCATGAGTTCGGCGATTGCCATTGCGGGGTGAGTGTCGTTGAGGTGTATTGCGGCGAGCTTGGGCAGGTCGCTGAGGTCGCCGTATCTGTGTCTGTGGTCGCTGATGATGTTCTGAATGGACGCCGAGCAGAGGAAATACTGCTGCTTGAGCCTGAGCGCCTTGCCGTTTACATGGTTATCTGCCGGATAGAGTACTTTGGTAAGCACATCGGCATCGTTGTCCTCTACCATGGCTTGATAATAGTCGCCCTGCGAGAACAGCTTCATGTTGAAGTCCTGCACGGGCTTCGCCTTCCATAATCTGAGTACGGAAACGGCATCGCTGTCCTTGCCGGAAATCATCATGTCGTAAGCGACGGCTTCGACGTCCTGACTGTCGATATAATTAATTTCAAGCCCGTTTTCAGCCCATTTTTCTTCCACTCTTCCGCCAAAACGTACTATATACGATTTGTCTGAACGCTGTGTAAGCCAAGCTTCACCGCCGGGCAGCCACACATCGGGAAGTTCTGTCTGCCATCCGTCGATTATCTTTTGCTTGAACAGACCGTATTCATACCTCAAAGAATAGCCCATTGCGGGGTAATTGCCTGTGGCAAGCGCATCCATAAAGCAGGCGGCAAGCCTTCCAAGACCACCATTACCTAAACCTGCGTCAGGTTCCAATTCGTAAAGTTCGTCAAGCGTAACTCCATAGCCTTCGAGCACTTTTTCGAAGGTGTCGGTTGCGCTTAAATTGTATAAGCTGTTCTTAAGCGAGCGACCGAGCAAGAATTCCATGCAGAGGTAATATACCCTCTTCGCACGCTTTGTCTTCATCTTCTTAGAAAAGACCTGACGCTTCTGAAGGAGTATGTCTCTTACGCTCATAACGACCGCTTTATAAATTTGGTCTTTCGTCGCTTCAACAGGGCTTACGCCGTAGTACCGCGCAAGTTTTCCTTTAACGAGGTCCCTGACTTCCTTTTCGGTAATAGTTGTTGCCATTAAATATTCTCCTATTATTTACAAGTAAAATTAATTGAGCATACTCAGGTACAGCGCTTCATATTGCTTAGCCGAATTGTTCCAACTAAAGTCTGTAGTTGCCGCTCTGTACATAAGTTTTGACCAATTTTCCTTATTTTTATAGTCGGCCATAGCTTCCCTTATAACATAAAGCATGTCATGCGCATTGTAATTTGTGAAGGTATAGCCGTTTTGCAGAGGCTTGATGCTGTCGTACAAGCCGCCGGTTTCCCTGACGATGGGTACGGTTGCGTATCTGCATGCAATCATCTGCGAAAGTCCGCAAGGTTCCATTTTTGAAGGCATGAGGAATATGTCCGAGCCTGAATATATCTTGCGGGACAGATCGTTGTTGAACATGATCTGCGCGCTCATCTTGTCGGGATATCTTCTTGCAAGATCTTTAAAGAAACCTTCGTAGTGCGAATCGCCTGTGCCGAGTACAACGAACTGAACATCGTCCTGCAAAAGTTCTTCTATGATGTTGAGCACAAGATCGAAGCCCTTATGCGAAACGAGGCGTGAAACCATGGAAATCATCGGCGTCTCGGGCTTTACGGGCAGGCCGAGCATCTTTTGCAATTCTGCCTTGCACACCGCCTTGTTGCTCATGTCGTCAGGCGTGTAGTTGGCAAAAATATGAGTATCAAACTGCGGATTGTAACCGATGTCGTCAATGCCGTTGAGAATACCCGAAAGTTTGAACTCATTGCGCCTGACTATGGGGTCGAGTCCGTGAGCAAAGTAAGGTTCTTTTATCTCCTGAGCGTATCTGGGGGATACCGTTGAAAATCTTTCGCAGCACTCTATGGCGCCTTTCATAAGGTTGATAGAGTTGTTATACTCTACAAGATACTGATATTTTCCGTAAATGTCAAACAAAGACGACAGGATATCGAGAGAATATTGTCCCTGATATTCAATATTGTGAATGGTAAACAGCGCCCTGATGAATTGGAACTCCTGCCTGAAGCAATAATTTGTTTTAAGATAAATTGCCGCGAGAGCAGCCTGCCAATCGTGGCAGTGCATTACTTCGGGATAGAAATTGAGGAAAGGCATAATTTCGAGAACGGCGCGTGAGAAGAATGCAAATCTTTCGCCGTCATCGAAATACCCGTAGCAGCCGGGGCGCTTGAAGTAAAATTCGTTGTCAAGGAAATAGAATATTACCCCGTCCTGCTCATACGAGAATATGCCGCAGTATTGGTTTCTCCACGCAAGATGGACGTAGATATTCCCGAGGTAGGTAAACTTATCCCTGTATTCCTTTTTGATATCTGAATAGAGTGGAATAACCACCCTTACGTCGAACTTGCCCGTTGCTGCGAGCGCTTTTGAAAGCGAGCCAATAACCTCTGCAAGGCCGCCGGTCACGATATAGGGCGTGCACTCAGACGCAACAAATAAAATTTTGCGCTTTGCAGGTAAAGTTGCGGGCGCTTCAGCTGCAGGCTTAGCCTTTTTAACGGGTACCGTTCTTTTTGTTGTTCTTGTTGTCTTTGCTGTTGCCATTATATCAAAATCCCCCTTTTTATGTTAACTTAAATGTGAGTTCCTTTATTGATGAAGTAAGGTTTTTGTGCGCATCCGGCAAGCGTCGTACCGTTGCCGATCGCAACATCCTTGTCACTTACGACGTAAGCCAAATTGCAGTCGTCGCCTATAAAGTTCTCGCTCATTATGATGCAGTTTTTAAGCACTGCACCCTTGCCGACTTTGACTCCGCGGAAGAGAATGCAGTTTTCTACCGTGCCTTCAATGAGGCAGCCGTCGTGAATAAGCGAATTTACAACTTTGGCATTGTCCGTGAATTTTGCGGGAGGAGCGTCGTTTACCTTTGTATAGATGTCCCTGTTGCCGAAAAGTTCTTTGCGGATATCCTTATTGAGTAAATCCATATTGGCCTTAAAATATGATTGCAACGAATCTATATTCTGATAGTAGCCTTCATATTTATAGCCGTAAATGTTTCCGCCCTTTGCCGCAGGTACGAGAACATCTCCCGAAAAGCTTGAATAACCGCGCGCTATGGCAGTCTGTATGAGGTTCAAAAGATAGGATGTGCGCGCAACAAAGACATTGATGTAGTGTTTGCGCACGCCCTTCGAAGGCTGATTGACGTCAATGGATAATATCTGATCGTTGTCATCCGTATTGAACATCATGTAAGAATTGACGTCGCCGCACTCATGCTCGTGGTATACAAGTGTGAGGTCGGCATTTGTCTTTACATGCTGCTCAATGACTTTGCTGTAATCGAGCTTGTAAACGGCGTCGCTGTCTGCAACGACGACAAAATCTTCTTTGCATTTTTTAAGGAATGCAGAGGAACCTTTAAGACCTTCAAGTCGGTTGCGGTAGAGCATTTCACTCTCGTCGCTGTAAGGCGGAAGAAGAATCAATCCCCCTTCCTTTCTCGCAAGATCCCATTCTTTGCCCGAGCCGAGATGGTCCATCAGAGATTGATAATTATTCTTTGTTATCATGCCAACCGTTGTAATGCCCGAGTTTACCATGCACGAGAGCGCAAAGTCAACGAGGCGATATCTGCCGCCGTAAGGGATAGAACCCTTAGATCTGACCTTTGTCAATTCGGGTACGTTTTCATCGTTAGTGCTTGAAAAAATAACGCCAACTGTCGAAGCCATTTTCCTTTCCTCCCTTATACGTTTTTATCTATGATTTCGCCTGCGGGCACGCATTTGCCGTCGCCTACGGTAAGGCCTCTGCCGAGCACCGTAATGCCGTTGGTCTTGCCTTCTATTTTGCTAGCCCTTTCGATCTCGTCGCCGACGGTCGACTTTTTGCCTATAGTCACTTCTTCGTCGATGATTGAGTAGTTGACCTTGGCGCCTGCTTTGACCACGGTGTTGCCCATCAGCACGCTGTCCTTTACCTCTGCGCCCTTTTCGATGACGCAGTTGGTGCCTATGACCGAGTTGATTACCGTACCTTCAATTTCGCAGCCGTTTGCGATCATGGAGTTGACTACTTTGCCTTCAACATATGCCGGGGGAGCAAGCGGGCTTCTCGAATGAATGACCCTTTCCGTATCGCGCAGGTCGAACTTTGGAACGGCTCCCAAAAGATCCATGTTGGCTTCCCAAAGAGAGCTTATTGTGCCTACGTCCTTCCAATATCCTTCAAAGCGGTAAGAATACATCTTTTCGCCTGCGTTGAGCATTGCGGGGAGAACGTTCTTTCCGAAATCCTTTTCCGAGTTAGGATCTTTTTCGTCAAGTTCAAGGTACTTATACAGCTTGGAAGCCGTAAAGATATATATACCCATTGAGGCGAGGTCGCTCTTGGGCTGCTTGGGTTTTTCTTCGAATTCGTAAATGCTGCCGTCGGGATTGGTGTTGAGAATGCCGAACCTCGAAGCTTCCTTCATGGGCACCTTCATGCAGGCTATTGTGCAATCGGCTCCCGCAGCCTTGTGAGCGGCGAGCATTTTGTCGTAGTCCATCTTATATATGTGGTCGCCCGAAAGGATCAGCACATATTCGGGATCATACATTTTAATGAACCTGATATTTTGATAAATGGCGTTCGCCGTGCCCTTATACCATGAAGTATCGGTTTTGGCCTCATACGGCGAGAGAATGTGTACGCCGCCGAAGGTTCTGTCGAGATCCCACGGTTGACCATTGCCGACATACTCGTTGAGTATGAGCGGCTGATACTGCGTAAGGACGCCCACTGTATCGATGCCCGAATTGATGCAGTTTGAAAGCGGGAAATCGATTATTCTGTATTTAGCCCCGAAGCAAACCGCAGGTTTGGCAATGTTGCTAGTTAAAGCATACAGTCTGCTGCCCTGTCCGCCTGCAAGTAACATTGCCACGCACTCTTTTTTTCTTAGCATTGCTAAATCCCCCAAATAAATTATTTTTCTTTTAAAAAATACATACAAGCCAACTTGGGAATATCCAAAGTTATTGAGCTATCCTTGCCGTGACTTGCTTGTTTTTTTGTCTTTAAAACTCGCTTTTTAAATTTACCTTCGCCGCCGAACATCTTTTTGTCGGTATCGAGTATCAGCTTATATTTGCCCTCATACTGCCCTATTCTGTAATTGGGTTGATCAATGCCTGAAAAATTGACTATGCACATGAGGCAGTTGCCTGAATTGTCGTAGCGGTTGAATGACAGGACGTTGTTGACGACGTCGTCGACAACCAGCCATTCAAAGCCTTTCCAATCTGTTTCCACCTCATACAGCGGAGGGCAATTTTTGTAGAGCAAATTTAAAAATTTGACGAAAACCTGCATTTTGGCATGCTTTTCGTACCGCGTCAGAAAATATTCTATAGATTTTCTGTAGTCCCATTCGTCAAACTGCGCAACTTCATATCCCATAAAGTTGAGTTTTTTACCGGGATGGGCGTACATAAATCCCAACAGCCCCCTCTCGCCCGCAAACTTGTCCGCGTATTCACCGGGAAATTTATTGACGATTGAACCTTTGACGTGCACAACTTCGTCGTGCGAAAGAGGCAAAATGTAGCGCTCGTTGAGCGAATACATCATTGAAAAGGTAATTTTTGTATGGTGGTAATGCCTGAAAAGCGGATCCTGACGGCAATAAAATAATACGTCGTTCATCCAGCCCATATTCCATTTGAAGTCGAATCCAAGGCCGCCGTCTTCGATTTTTGAAGTTACTCCGTTGTATGCTGTGGACTCCTCGGCAACGATCATCACGCCGGGAAATTTTTCATGCAGGCATTTATTGAATTTTTTTATAAAGTCAATCGCCTCAAGGTTGCGGTTGTCGCCGTAAACGTTGGGCGTCCACTCTCCCTGTTTCTTATCGTAATCGAGATAGAGCATAGAGGCCACAGCGTCGACGCGCAGGCCGTCTATGGCGTATTGGTCGAGGAAGAAATATGCGCTTGAAAGCAGGAAGCTTTCAACTTCACCCTTGCCGAGGTCAAATTTACGCGTCCCCCAGCCGCTGTGCTCCATTCTGTCCCAAAGCGCACATTCATACAGCGGCTGACCGTCAAATTCGTACAGAGCGAAGTCGTCCTTGGGGAAGTGCGCCGGTACCCAATCCAAAATGACGCCGATGCCATTTTTATGAAACGCATCTATCAGCGAGGAAAAATCCTCGGGCGTGCCCAACCTTGCAGTCACGCAAAAATATCCCGTCACCTGATAACCCCACGAACCGTCGTACGGATATTCTGTAACCGGCATAAACTCGACGTGGGTATAGCCCATTTTGCAAACGTATGGCACGAGCTGCTGCTCAAGCTCCTTAAACGAAAGATAACTTCCGTCTTTATGCCTTTTCCAACTTAAAAGATTGACTTCGAATATGTTTACGGGGCGTCCGATCAGGTCACAGCAAGCAAATCTTGCATTTTTAGGCGGAAGGTCATATACCACAGAACATTTTGATTGCGGGAACGCGCTTGCGAACGCGTAGGGGTCGCATTTAAAGAGCTCTCTGCCTTCGAAAGTGATTATCTTGAAATTGTATAAGTCGCCGGACTTAGCGCCTCGGCATACAAATTCAAAACTTTGGCCGTCCTGCATGGGCGACATATTGTATTCCTCTTGTCCGTTCAGGACAAGCTTTACAGCCGCTGCATGTGGCGCCCATACGCGAAAAACGTATCCGCCATCATTTAATTTATGGCAGCCGTAAATTTCGTGCGCGGTGCAACAATTGCCGCTATGAAATGAATTTGTGGCACTGTAATCGTCCATACCTATAACATTTTATCATACATCAGTTCAATTTTCAAGACCCAAATAAAAAATCTTAAATAAATTTATTGAATTTGATGAAAATTTACCCTAACATGCAATTAAAAATGTATGACATAGTACTATTCAAATTTAATGTTATCGACTACAACTCCGCAAACCAATTCATCTTTGAGCGAGATGATAAGATTATTCGATACTCTTACTATAATATCGCCGTCGTGCGGATTTCCGAACCAAAGAACCTGTCTGTTGCGGTCATAGCCAACTCCGCGCTCTTTATAGCCGATTATAGTGCCGGCAGGCAATTTACTTGTTGCATAGACCGCCCCGTCGAAAGATTGAAGCGGGACAAACGCCTCCTCTTTTATTTCAATATTTTGCAGACTGCCGCACAGACCTTCCACCCTACCGGACTTACAGTCCATCTGAAGGCAAACAGTTCCCTCTCCCATCCATAAACCGCTTACTGCGGAGTAATCATTGCTGTTTTTAAGGAAACCGTTTTCTTCAGATATAATATTGTTGAGGCATGAATCCAATGTTACGGCAAATTTTATCAGCATAATCGAGACTTCAGTGCAAGCTCCCTTTTCATCATTATAAAATATAATGAATAAAAAATCAATATGGCAACTTAAAATTTTAGTTATTAAATAATAATTGTATACGCCCGTGTTTGACAGCGGGCAAATTAAAATGTATAATTTTTATATGAATAACATTGTTCTCATCGGCATGCCCGCTTCGGGAAAGAGCACGGCAGGCGTGCTGCTTGCAAAAACTATAGGTTACGGATATATCGACTGCGACCTGCTCATTCAGAATGAACAGAAGGCTCTGCTCTGCGACATAATCGCCCGCGCCGGCGTTGAGGGTTTTATCGACATCGAAGAAAAAATCAACGCCGAACTTTGGGCAGAGAGGTGCGTTATCTCGACGGGGGGCTCCGTCATTTACGGCGATAAAGCCATGCAGCATCTCAAGGCTATCGGAAAAGTCGTATATATTAAGGTGAGCTTGGAAGAATTAACCCGCCGCATGGCAGGCAAGGATATGCTTGCACGCGGCGTAGTAATGAAAAAGCAAGGCGCTACGCTCGCCGATCTGTTTGCCGAACGCGCTCCGCTTTATGAAAAGTACGCCGACATCACCGTCGATTGCGACTCCCTCACTCTCGACCAAACTGTGGAAGCTATAATTGCTGCAATAAAACAATAATTTAATTTAATAATGACAAACGGGCGACCCTTATCAAAGGGTCGCCCGTTTGGGTTAAGCATTTTTCACATCTTTAGTTGTTGACGGATACTGCTTTTATATATCGGGAGCAACATTCTTGTCTGTGCCTTGTATTCTTCAAAGCCCTCCTTTTTGGACTGTCTGCCCTCTGCGAGGGGAATGCTAATCACAAGGAACAAGAGCGTATTGAATACCGCGCCTGCAAGCAGATACCACGCGTTCAAATCTGCCACCACAACAGTCAGCCCCACAAACCACCACATGAGTATTTCGCCTAGGTAATTGGGGTGCCTTGAATATTTCCATAAGCCGCTGCGGATAAAATTGCCGTTGCGGTGCCTGCGGTATGCGTGCATCTGTATATCTGCTATTGCCTGCATCGTTGCGGCGGCGACAGCGAGAATTGTAAAAATTATGCTGCCGACGTTTGCCTGAACGTCGAACGTGAATGAATACGCCACCGGCAATACGCAACAGTAAACTATCATGGTGGGCATCATGTGTATGCCTATAAAATTAATCAAAGGGTACAGCTTGCCGTTCTGTTCCTTGAGGCTTGAATAGCGCCAATCCTGCGCGTTCAGATTTTTAAAGGTGTAGGCCCAATTTGCCGTGAGACGTATCCCCCAAAAGCATATTGAAATGAGCAATAAAATGCGCATTGCGTTCAATTGTCCGCAGCCGACCGCATATGCAACAATTATTACTATGGGCTGAACGCTCCAATAGGGGTCGTACACAGAAGAGTTTCCGAATATGCAGCTGAATGCAAAAGTTACGACTGTGGCGACGACGTCGGCTATGAGCAACCTGATCCACCAATCGAGAGGCAAAGCTAAATAAACTGCAATTCCCGCGGCGGCTGCAATGACATACACTATTGCAATTATCAAAAAGCTAGCCGCACGGCTGTCTTTTATTTTTTTCATGTATTCTCCTTTAGTTTGTTTGCATTTCCGAAGCTTTTATAGGCTGTTCGTATGTCTTGTCCCTTCTTGAAAGATCCTCATTGAAGCGTTTATGCCAGACATAGTATATCGCAAAACAGCCCGGCATGCCGAGATTTGTTTCGAGACAGGAGTTGACAATGAGCGTTTTAAGACTAGCGGCATTCAAGGGGCGAATTCCGTTTATCAATAGCGAAAATTCCCAGCCAAATTGTACGCAAAAACCTATCAGGCAGAGCGTAAGCACATTTACGAAGGCCTTTTCTCCCTCTTTTCTCAGTAAAAGCACAACGAGAATGGTATATGCCACCACAAGGACTACGCCCATCCAGCCGTGGTATGCACCCGTGGTGCGGGAAGTTGTTATTGTAGCTTCGCCGCCGAGTTCGCATATCGATGGACATATCATCCACCACATCAAAATTAAAAACAACCAATATTTCATCAGTTTGTCGCGGCTGATGCATACCCATATGAAGGCAAAGTTTGTAATGCCGTAGCTCATCGACATCCATAACAGCACCAAAAAGGTTCCGCCTACGCCGGCGAGTTGTCCGTCAATGTAAACCGTACGCGTGTGACTGAGCAAATAAAAGCCGCCGAAGTCCACTATCGTGTACAAAATGCCGCCGAACAGAGCAAAAAGCACTGTTGAATAGCGTTTTTTCCATAAAAGCAGACCTATAAATACAACTAGGAAAATACAGTCTAAAATTATATAGAGTAAGTTTAAGTTTCTTGTCGGAACAATATCGAGTCCGCTTTCTGCAAGCTGTGGCATTATGCTGCGCTCCTTTTAGCTTCGTACTCTTCCTTGCTTATGATGGAGATATTGCCATGTGAAGCGTCCACACACAGGTAATCGCCGTCCTTTATTAGCTTTGTTGCGTTTTTAACGTTGACAATTGTAGGCAGGCAATATTCCCTTGCCACAACGGCTCCGTGCGAAAGCGCGCTCCCGACTTCGGTGACCAATGCGCTGACTAGCGAATAATATGGCGACCATCCTATATCGGTGAACGGAGCCACAAGCACCTCTCCTTTCTGCAATTTTTCGGCGTCGGAAACATTTTTGACTACTCTCGCCCTGCCGTATATCTTGCCTCTGCAAACGGGGATGCCTTTGAATCCCTGCCCGTCGCCGTCGGCTTCCGCAGAAAGGGGCTGAGGTTTTCCCACATACACATCGTCAAACGACAGATCTTCCGATTCATTGAAGAGAGTGCGGCGCGACAAAGCTTTGCGCTTTAACCGGATTTCCCCTTCAAGCAATTGGCCTATTTCCTTGTGGGTCAAAAAGTATATGCTGTCCTCGTCCGCAAGCAGCCCGTCGGCAACAAGCATTTTGGCGAGTTTTGCGTATTCGTCCTTGAATTTATCTATAATTTTAATAATATTTGACTTTGAAAATTCCCTGTCGATGACGGCTTGGCGGGCTTTTCCTCCGATCCATCTCAGGGCGCCCTGTTTGGATTTTTTAAATCCCTTAATGTGGTCCTCAATATCGAAGGGAGCCTTCTCCTCCTCGTCCTTATAAGAGATTATCACTGTATGCAAATTTCTCATGAGCGATGCAGTGTCGTGCTTCCATGCCTTGCTGCGCATCTCGGCCTCTTTAATCGAGCGGTGGCCGTGCTTTTTGAGGAATTCGACATACAAACCGTTGATCTTTTCATTTTTTGGATTTGTTACAATATTTTTGAGTTGGTTTTCGTTAAGTTTGCCGGCATCGGGATATTGCAAAATTATTTGCTTTGCGAGTACCTTGAGCGAGGCGAGTATATCGGCGCTTTCAATTCCGTCGATATCTGAAAGCAGTTGCGAGATGAAGGCCTGATAATCGGCTTTATCCTCAAAATCATTGGAAATAGTCATGTAGAGCGCGCTGTTCATTGCCCCGGAGTAGCTTGAGCAGACATAATGGTGGCACAGTGCCTCGTTCATTGCGGGAAGCTTTTCGTCGATTTGTCTATAGAGTGAAGCTGCATCTTTCTGCTCATCAAAGCGCAAGCCGTCATTGAGTTTTACGAGGCTCTTTTTAGCTTTCTTTGACGAGAATATATACTTGGTAAACTTTAACATATTGATGAACTTAATGAGGAAAAACGCGTCCTTACCCTCTACCGGTGGATAATCTTCGCGGTATTCGCCCATTATAGATAAATTCATTGCGGGAGGCGAGGCCATGCCAACGCGCTTAGACATGCTGTGCAGCGCCGTCATGTCGAAAAAGAGATGATTGTCCACCGAAAGGGCGGTATAGTAATCGGGACGGTCCTCCACCTTCTTTATTGAACCTATCTGCACAAGCATATTCCTTATGCCGTAATCGATTGCGAGAACGGATGTCGAAATTGAAAGGGGCGTTACCGCTCCGGGCATCATCTCGCCGATGTTGCGCGACGTCAGCAGGTGATTGTCGAGCGAAGTTTTGGGGTCAAATTCATCTATCGAAGTGTCGTCGAGCGAAGTTATGGGCCTCATCTGCAGCCAATAGAGCTCGCCGTTGCCGTCCACCGCCCATTCAAGGTCAACTTCGTTGCCGCTGAGTTCGCTTATCTTTTTGCCCTGTTCGTATATTGCGCGCAGCTGATTTTTTGTAAGATTGCCGTCCGTATTTGAGCTGAATCTATCTTTGGGAATGGAATATCTGTAAGAGCTGTGTGAGCCGCTGACAAGATTTTCGCCAAGACCGTCCACAGATTCAATCAGAGTGTCGCCGTGCGCTACAGGGTTTGTGCTGAACATTACGCCTGCGCACTTGGAATCTATCATTTGTTGGACGACGAGGTTCATTTCGGCCTTCTGTCCGTTGAGGAGCGACTGTGAATATGCTTCCGCACGCTTACTGTTTAACGATTGAAGGCACTTTTCAACCGCTTCTTTAAGCCCGTCCGCGGTGACGTTGAGGCAGGTTTCATACTGCCCCGCGTTGGAATATTCATTTCCGTCCTCGTTGGAAGCGCTCGAACGCACGGAAACTTTATCTGTCTGCAGGCCGTCGAATGCTCTGCGGATGGCGTCAAAGTCGTTTTCGGAAGGGTTTTCGATGTCGGCGATGACAAATCCTTCGGGAACGCGGTAGCCGTTTTTTATCAAAATATCGAGCCCCTTCGCCTTCCCTCCTATGCTTGCGTAAATATTTTCGGGCAATTGCCCCAAACTGTAAATTTTCATGATTTCAATTTTCTCTCCTTTATTGAGTTAAACCAACGGCTTTTGTCGCCGTTGAAACCTATTTCAAATATTCCGCGGTATTTTTCGCCGTCGATTTCAAAATTTGCTATATTTTCGATCAGGCGGTATTGCCCGTCCTGAAAAATGTATTCCTCGCCATTCTCAATTGTAGCTTTGACTGATATGTTCGACTTATCGGTGAGCTTTAATGTGACTGCAAATTCCTCGGGCGTTACGCCATTGCCGATCAAAGACCTGTCATAGTCCGCCTTTAAAATATAGGCCATCGGCCTGTCTTTAGCCTTGAAATTGCCCACCTCAAGCATTGTCATTGCAGGGTAGGACACCATCGAAAAATTGAGCTGTGAATGTTCGTTGACGGCCATCATCCACAAGTGGTTGTTCATATAGTTCCAATCGCGTTTTCCGTATGAATGGTCGCGCACGCACGGAAGAGATAATTTAATGCTCTCTTTGTTTAAAACAAGCGTCCCGTGCAATGAACCTGTCTGTTCGTAGTGCACTTGGTTGTTGCGCTGTACTTCGGCAAAAAATTGTTTGTTCCACTTTTCAAAGGCCATCGCCTTTGCGGTGCGTATGGGCGGCATGTTTGAAAAGAAATCTATGGGCTGTTCGCCGGAAGCGAACTCCCCGTCAAACTTTGCGTCTACGATGTTGCCCTGCTCATCTTCTATTTGTCCGTCAAATTGAATGTGCCATGTGTCGTTTGTTTTATAAATGCTGAGTGGGCAATTTTGCTTAAACAGCATGCGTTTGAGCGAATAACGCTTTTTACCGTCAGAGTAATAAAACCAAACTTCGCTGTGGATATTTCTTATACCTAGACGACAGTAGAAACTTGTATCCGAGCCGTGGGCAGAAAAGTAATAACTGTTATTTATCGTCCAATCCTCATCGCCTTTTAAAGAAAACGATTCGCCGGCCTGATAATTAAAAGGTTGGTTGCGTTGTTTTTTTTCGATAACTTTTTTCATCAACAACGCCTTTGCGCTGTATAACATTTCAATCCTCCATCGTTGCAAAATTTTGCAACATGTTTGTAAGATAACTGTTATTTATAAATTTAGAATAAACCCGAAAGTATAAATATAATTTTATAATGCCTAAATGCGGCGTTTAAACCAAACAATAATTTAAACGTTTTCAGCCCCGACAGTTTTTAAGGCCGCAAGTGTCTATTATCAAGTCATTCAAAAAATTCTGAAAATTTTAAAAATGGCTTTAATTTTGGCTTGACATCCTAATTAAAATATTATATTATAAAAAAGCTTTTGAAAAAGCACGCACTCATGGCGGAATTGGCAGACGCGCAAGACTAAGGATCTTGTGGAGCGATCCATGCAGGTTCAACTCCTGTTGAGTGCACCAACGCAAAGAGGGCAGCTACTTAGCTGCCCTCTTTGCGTTGGTATGGACACCCACTGTTTTCCGTGTGCCGCGCTCAAGCGGCAACTCCTGTTTCCAAAGTTCGTGACCTAGGTTATCCCTATTTTTCTAATAATGTTAATCACATTGGAATTTATTTAACTATGTTAACTAGCGATTTTTTTAAAAAATGGTATTCTGAATTTGCAAAAGGCGTAGATAATACTATCATGTCAGAGCATGTAATAGGCTCAGGCAATTGCCCGTGGCACATATTTACATGGGGCGGGGTAGATTGTCTTGAGGGCGATGAGGCGCTCAAAGCGTGGTTTGACATTGCAAATGGCGAGAATGTGTATTTTTACGACGGATTCAATTACGATTATAACAAATACGACTATGATGACGATTGGGTCGATACCGTAAAGAATGATAAACTTGAACTCACTCCTTTTATGAAAGTCGGGCATGAAGTGTATATCACCGCGCTTGATTTTTCGTGGACGTTTGTTTGGACGCACGAGGGCTATTGGTTTGGTCCATATTTTTGCAGGCGCAAGAATAATTGATTTGTAATTGACAGAATGCGGCGGGCGAAAACTTTACGTTTTCGCCCGCCGCACTTTAATCCCTGCTCTTTAATCTGATAATAACAAATATTGTCACGCATAGTACTGCGTAAATTGCCCAAAGTACGGGCAGGTGCCACACCTCAAATGCGGTCATGGCCTTAAATCCTATTGTCGCAGGAAAAACATAAGCTAAATACTGCAAAAATTCAGGAAGCATTGTTGCGGGAAACATTATTCCCGACAGCATAATTGAAGGAAGAAAAATTATCATTGCTATCATCGTCAGCTTTGCCTGCGACTTTATAAGCAGCCCAAGCACGCAGCCGATTGCAAGCGTAACAAAGAGCAGCGAAATGAGCGAACAAAAATAAGTGAGCAAATTGTTTGGCAGCTGAGCTCCAAATGCTATTGGTGCGACGGCAAAAATTATGAGACATACTATGAACGTATGTAAAAAAGATGAAATAAATTGTGTGACGATGCCTAAATAAACAGGTACCCCGTTTGCCTTATACACCTTTTTAACTTCTCCGCCATAAATTTCTATAAGTGACGGCGGCAGTCCTATTAGTGCGCTCATTGTGATCACGAATACCGACATTGATGGAATAAGCGTATTTTTCGCCGACGGGTCTACAGAAATAAATATCCCGCTCATAAAGAAAAAGAATATCAGCGGCACGAGATAACAGGTCACAAGCATGGTTTTGCTGCGTATATCAAGCCTGAACTGAAGTACTATGCCATACATAAATGCCTTCATTATTGTCCCCTCCCTGCCGCAATGCTCATAAAATGTTCTTCAAGCGTCCCTCTGTCCGTTTTGATGTCCAAAATGTCAACGCTGTCCCTCCTGTACTCTTCAAGTTTTTCAAGCAAAGTTTTTGTAAGATTGTCAGTTTCAATAATTTGTTGTCCATGCGTTGTTGTTATCTGAATGCTATGCCTTCTGCCTACAACTTGAGTTAATTGCTCAACGGAGCCCGTAAATGCCAACATGCCGTCTTTGAGTATTGCTATCGTGTCGCTAAGCTGCTCCACCTCCGCCATGTCATGACTCGCAAGAATTATTGTTTTGCCCTGCGCTTTAAGCTCTTTAATTTTTTTGTGCAGACTTAATTTACCTTCCACGTCGAGGCCGGCGGTAGGTTCGTCCAAAAAAATAATATCGGGATTGCCAATCAAAGCGAGCGCAAGGTGCAGCCTGCGCTTTTGTCCTGTCGAAAGTTCGCAGTATTTCTTTTTTGCAAACTCATAAATTCCAAGCTCCTTCAATTGCCTTTCGTCGGGAGAAGCTTTGTTCCACAGCGCAAATAATTTTACTGCTTCCGTCGGCCTTATAAAAGATTGCAGCGACGACGATTGCAACTGAATACCTATCTTTCCGTCAACGACGATTTCACCCTCGTCGTAACGCCTCAACCCTTCCACACATTCCAAGGTGGTAGTTTTTCCCGCGCCGTTGGCGCCGAGAAGTGCAAAAATTTCCCCTTGTTTTACTGAAAAACTTATGCCCTTCAAAACGGCGTGGCTACCATAGCTTTTCTTTAAATTATTTACGATTATTGCATCTTTCATTTGATTTCCTCAAAAGGGTCTATATTTTTGCTTTTAAAATATGCCTCAAGCGCCGGAGAGAGAAAGGCATTCATTATATCCTGTTTTTGCTTCCACTCCCTGTTTTCAGTGTTTACCTCGCCCATTTTCATAAGTTGCGGCAGCATACCCATATCTCCGCCGGTAAACTGTATTATCAGTTGCCAAAATTCTTGTGCAAACTGTTGTCCCTGCTCGCTGTCAGGTTTAATGCTCGCCTCGCTAAATTGTACGGCTCTGTCGCGCAATTGTTTAAATTTATTTATAAAGGCAAGGCCGCTCTCCCTGTCGAACTTGTTGCGCAGATAATCGAGCGTGCTTTCGTCAAAATATTTTATCAGCCAATAGTTTTCGTTCTTCATTTGTAAATTGACGATTATGTCGGCATATTTTTTGAAATCCACCCTCTGCATTTGCAAGACTTCAGCTTTCAAAGCTTTAATATCGTGCAGAGATTGCTTCAACGCGTCAATCTGAGCCTGCAGGGCGTTGCCCTGTTCGGTCAAAATATTCGCTACATCTTCAGGCGTATCCAACGGGATAATTTTTTCTTTAATTTCAGCCAAAGAAAACCCAAGCGATTTTAATGAAAGTATCTGATGCAGTTTAATAATGTCCTTGTCGCCGTAAAGTCTGCGTCCGCCTTCGCTTACTGCGGACGGACTAAAAAGCCCTTCGCGGTCATAATATTGTAGAGTTCTCACGGTTACGCCCATCTTTTTGGCTACTTCGCCAACCGTCATATAGCCCTGTGGAATAGCTCTGTATTTTTCCATAATAATCACCTCGGAATTATTATATTTTATTACGCCGCGTAACAAGCAAGCGTTTTGATAAAACTTTTTTGATTAGTTCCATAAAAAATCGTGCGGAGACATTTTGATGTCTCCGCACGATTAATAGATTATTTCTTTCCCAAATATTTTATTAAGTCATTGACAAACTTTTTCTGTTGGCTTTTTATATAATGTTTAATAAACGGCTTAAAAATAAACTTTTTTGTATCGACAATTTCAGTAAAAACAATGCCCGTACCACCATCAACTTTGCTGAATAGCCCCGTCCAATGTCCGTTAATATTGCCATTTAGAATATCAAACTCCCAATGCTCACAGGGCTTGCAGCAGGTTACAATAAATTCAGTGGCAAAGCCGCTCTTTGAAAATTCAACAAATTGCCCATCATCTACAACTTCTACGCCGCTAATATCGCTTCGCCATAAAGGATAGTTGTTAATATTCGTAACAGCCGCCCATACCTTTTGAATATCGCAATTTATTGTTGCTCTAATTGTAGAAGAAATCATAATTATTTTATCAATGCGTATAATTTTGCGTCATGAACGATGCCTTTTTTAATTATTCCCTTGCGCAAAATACCTTCGCAAATAAATCCGCACTTTTCAAGTACGCGGGCAGAAGCTGTATTTTCAGCAAAAATTTCAGCGTAAATTCTGTTTATTCCCTCAATTTCAAAAACTTCCTTGACAATCAAATTAACCACTCGCGGCATTATTCCCCTATGCCAATATTCTTTACTTAAGTAATAACCGATAGCTGCGCTGTTGCTGCGACAACCCGTCTGAATGGTGTATGAAATGCATCCGATAACTTCGCCGTCAAGGCAAATAGCAAAACATTGTTCTCCACCGTTCAATTGTCCGGCTTTTGCGTAGTCAATAAATTTGCGCGCATCGTCTATCGTGTATGGCATAACCGAAAGCAAAAGATATCTCTGCACGTCCTCATTGTTGCAAATTTCAGCAAGCCTTGGTGCATCGCCGTCGTTAAATCTTCTTAAGAATAAATTGTCCATAAAGTTTATAATTTAACTAATATTTTATCGATTTGAGCAGTTAAAGCAGTCATATCTCCATTATTATGTATGACATAGTACTTTTCAAAATTGCCGTTATTATAATCAAACTGACTTTTTATGCGCCTGACAACGCTATCCTCCGATAAATTGTCGCGCAGTGAAACACTTTTGATTCTCTGTTCTTCGTCGCGCATGACGACAATTACGTCGTCGAACAAGTTCTGACTGCCGTCCTCAAAGAGCAAAGGGACTTCACAAAAGCATACTCCCCCCGTTTCATCTGCGCGCTTAAACATTTCATTATAAATTGCGGGGTGAGTCAATTTATTGAGATCTGCCAAGGCCCTGTCATCATTAAATACGATTGCCGCCAATTTTTTACGGTCGAGATTGCCCTTGCAATCGAGAATATCGCCAAACCTTTGACTAAGTTTTTCAATAAAATTTTTATCTTTTAATAAATCAGCGTAAATGCTGTCGCACGAAAAAACTGCGTACTCCTTATCGGCTAAAATTTTTAAGACGGTAGATTTTCCGCTGCCGATGCCGCCCGTGACGGCAATTTTTTTACTTTGCTTCATACCAATTTTTGCCTGTGTGCACATCGACCTTTAGCGGCACGTTAAGTTTAACTGCATTCTCCATTTCATATTTAAGAATTTCTGCCGCATCTTCTACCTCGTTTTCGGGGCAATCGAGTACAAGTTCGTCGTGCACCTGAAGTATAAGTTTTGCGTTGAGATTTTTCTTCTTCAGAGCCTTGACCACATTGAGCATTGCGATCTTTATTATATCGGCACTTGAGCCCTGTAACGGCATGTTTCTTGCGGCACGCTCGCCAAACTGCCTTATGTTATAGTTGCTTGAATTAATTTCGCGTATATAACGTTTTCTGCCTGTGAGTGTTGCAACATAACCGTTTTGCTTTGCAAAATCTACGTTAGACTGCATGTAGTCTTTGACCGCACTGTATGTGCTGAAATAATTTTCTATATATTCGCGGGCAGTTTTCACGGGAATATTCAAGTTTTTTGCCAAGCCGAAGTCGCTGATTCCGTAAATTATGCCAAAGTTTACAGCTTTTGCTTCGGAACGCATCTTTTGTGTGACCTGCTCGAGCGGCACACCAAAGACCTGCGAGGCTGTAAACGCATGAATGTCCTTTCCCTCGTTGTAAGCTTGAACAAGCTCTTTGCAGCCTGAAAAATGAGCGAGCAGCCTTAACTCGATCTGCGAATAGTCGGCGTCGATAAATACATTTCCGTTGCGGGGAATGAAGAGCTTTCTCAGCTCCCTGCCTTCTTCCTCGCGAATGGGAATATTCTGAAGATTAGGGTTGGCGCTTGAAAGCCTTCCCGTCGACGTGACAGTCTGATTATAGGTTGTGTGAACAAGTTTTGTCGTTCTGTCTATCAGCGGACGGAATCCCTCAACGTAGGTTGAATACAGTTTTTGGTACTGTCTGTATTCCAATATCAGTCGAACGACCTGACTTTCGTCGGCAAGTTTTTCAAGAATTTCGGCGTTGGTGGAATATTTTCCGTTCTTGTTCTTCTTGCCTGATTTAAGTCCCAATTTTTCAAAGAGCACCTGACCGAGCTGTGAGGGCGAATTAATATTGAAATTGCATCCGCAGAGTTCATATATGCTGTCTGTCAGGTTATCAAGCTTCGCCCTGTATTCCTTTGAGAAGTTTTCTAGGGCGTCCATATCAATTTTTACGCCCGAACGCTCCATATCGAACAATACAAAAATCAGCGGCTTTTCAATTTCTTCATATAACCTTCGCGAACCGTCGGAATCGAGTTTTGCGCCGTATATGTCACGCATAGTACTTAACAAAAAGCCTGAATACTGTTTATCGTAGCCCAAATATTCGCATAACTGTGCCATATTTTCGTTTGAGTCAAAGAAATCGCAAATGTATTTCATTACAGAAATATCATCTGTTCCGCACTTAAGCTCTTCCCCTTCATAGCCGATAAAATGAAGGAATTTCTTTAAATCGTACACTGTCAGGCGGGCATGAGGATTGTTCAAAATATTGGTCACCGCGCGGAAAAACCCTTCCGCAGGCATATCGCCGAGAAGGTCATGGCTTATAGTACATTCATGCTGTACTCCTTCTGCATAGATGCGCGCAGTGTCTCCGTCCAAATCGATGTAAAAATCGCAGTCTTTGCGGCAAAGCTCCTCAAGTTGCGAAAGTCCGCCTATCTTTTGAACTTCAGGATATTCGATCGGCGCCGTCGTATTTTTTTCAACTTCATCAAAAATATCGAGTCCGAGCAGACTCTTGAACTCAAATTTTATAAAAATGTCTTTTACTTCAGGCGAATATTTGTCGTTTACCCTGCATTGCGCAAGCTCTGCATCGATTTGGCAATTCCTGTCAATCGTAGCAAGTTTGTATGACAGGTATGCCGAATCTTTACCGCTGAGCAGCTTTTCTTTAAGTGCGCCCTTTATTTTTTCTATATTCTCGTATACACCGTCGAGTGAGCCGTATGTTTGTATGAGGCTTAATGCAGTCTTTTCACCTATTCCGGGTACGCCGGGAATGTTGTCCGACTTGTCGCCCATGAGCGCTTTTAAATCTATGATTTGCCTTGGTTCTACCCCTACTTCCGCAACAAAATTGTTCTTGTCGAGCTTTAAGAGCTCGCTTACGCCGCGCTTGGTAAAGTATACGTCCGTTTTATCGTCTACAAGCTGATAGCTGTCTCTGTCGCCCGTATAGACGTAACTGTGCACGTCAAATTTGTTGGACAGCGTACCGACAATGTCGTCCGCCTCAATGCCTTCCTTTTGGAACATGGCAATTTTCATAGCCGAAAGCAGACTTTTGAGCGGCTCGATTTGGGCAGCAAGTTCCTGCGGCATGGGCTTACGGGTGGCTTTGTAACCGTCGTACATTTTGTGCCTGAATGTGGGAGCTTTAAGGTCGAATGCTACAGCCATATACTCAGGTTTGACATCGCTTATGATTTTCAGCATAAGCTTTACAAATCCGAAAATTGCGTTTGTCGGTTGACCGTCCTTGGTAGTAAAAACGGGTGTTGCGTAAAATGCTCTGTTTAAAAGACTGTTTCCGTCAATGAGTACTAGTTTATCCATAAAATAATTTAAAAACGCTTGATTTTTATTTTTTGTTATTATATAATATCTAAAGATATGCCGCTGTGGTGGAATTGGCAGACGCGCTGGACTCAAAATCCAGTGGTAGCGATACCATACCGGTTCGACCCCGGTCAGCGGCACCATC
>CALVPX010000051.1 GCA_944354265.1 uncultured Clostridia bacterium
GTTGATTCCTGCGTCGTGGAAACGAGAGTGTTCTGACGCAAATTTCTCTTTCTCTTTCTGTTTTTTGTTTCCGCTTTATGGTTCTTGCCGCCGTGAGGCCTCTTTACCTTGCCGGTTGAAGTGAGCCAAAAACGCTTTTTGGAACCGCTGTGCGACTTCTGCTTGGGCATATATTTATCCTCCTGAAAATTTTACGATTTGAAATAAGCGAAACTTTCCGCCTATAAACTTAGTTTTTTGCGGGCGAGAGCATCATGGTGATAAACCTGCCCTCAGCCGTGGGCTTTTTATCCTGAACAGCCTTGCCGTTTAAACCTGCAAAAAAGTCCTCCATTACCTTTACGCCCTGATAGGCGCGGGCGTTTTCGCGACCCTTCATGCGGATGGAAACTTTTACTTTGTTGCCCTGTTCAAGGAACTTTAAGCACTGCTTGGTTTTTACCGCGATATCGCCCACATCGATAGTCATGGAGAGCCTTATCTCCTTGAGCTCGACAATGGTCTGATTTTTGCGGTTTTCCTTATCCTTTTTCGCCTGCTCGTACTTGAATTTGGAGTAGTCCATAATTTTGCATACGGGCGGAACGGCGTTGGGGGAAATTTTGACGAGGTCGAGGTCGGCATCTTCCGCTATGCGGAGCGCCTGATTTGCGGGCATAACGCCGACCATGTTGCCTTCGGCGTCGATGAGCCTTACTTCCCTGTCCCTGATTTGCTGATTGACCTGATAAAAATCTTTTCTTTCCATATTCCTCATATCGGATAAAAAATAATCGGGATAAGCACAAGCCTATCCCGAAAAAAATGCACAATTGAGCCAAACGGCTGAATTTAAAACATTATTTGCCGATACACCTACGGGTACGGCGAAAGGGGATGACCTTTGCTTACCCGTATATAATACAGCCTTTTAAAAGTTTTGTCAATTAATTTTCAATCAGAAAACGATTTTTTCTTTATCTTCTTTGACAACGAGGTCAGCAAAAGCTTCCTTTGTCATAGTCTGCTTTTCCTCAACGCCACGCTTGTTGACGTTGACGGTGCCGTCTTCTGCCTCTTTGTCGCCGACGACAATGACGTAGGGAACCTTTTCAAGCTTGGCTTCGCGAATTTTGTAGCCGATTTTTTCGTTGCGGGTGTCGAGCTCTGCGCGCACGCCACGCTCCTTCAACATTGCGCATACGCTCTCGGCGTATTCCTTGGTTCTGTCTGTAATTGAGAGAACTTTGACCTGAACGGGAGCGAGCCAAACGGGGAACTTGCCGGCGTAGTGTTCAATCAATATGCCGATAAACCTCTCCATGGAGCCGTAAATTGCGCGGTGAATCATGATGGGGCGATGCTTTGCTCCGTCCTCGCCTGTGTATTCAAGTTCAAAGCGCTGAGGCATCTGAAAATCGAGCTGAATTGTGCCGCACTGCCACGTTCTGCCAATGCTGTCCTGAAGGTGGAAGTCGATCTTGGGACCGTAGAATGCGCCGTCACCCTCATTGATTTCGTACTCGAGGCCGAGCTCGTCCAATGCGGCGCGGAGTGCGTCGGTTGCGGCATTCCACTCCTCCTCTGTACCCATGCTGTCCTCGGGACGGGTTGAAAGTTCAACTTTATACTTGAAGCCGAACTGCTTATAAATTTTATCTGTCAGCCTTACAACGCCTTTGATCTCCTCGGTAATCTGCTCGGGAAGCATAAAGATGTGGGCGTCGTCCTGCGTGAAGCAGCGTACGCGGAACAGACCGTGGAGCTGTCCGCTCTTTTCGTGGCGATGGACAAGGCCCATTTCACCCATCCTTATGGGCAAATCCTTGTAGCTGTGCGGCCAAAGCTTGTAGACGAGCATGCCGCCGGGGCAGTTCATTGGCTTGACAGCGCAATCCTCGCCGTCGATCTTGGTGGTATACATGTTGTCCTTATAGTGCTCCCAATGCCCCGAATTTTCCCAAAGGGTGCGGGTGAGAATTATGGGAGTCTGAATTTCGACATAACCCTCCTTGCGGTGAAGGTCGCGCCAATAGTCGGCGAGGATATTTTTGAGCACCATGCCGTTGGGCAGGAAGAACGGGAAGCCCTTGCCCTCGTTCAAAAGGGCAAACAGCTTGAGTTCCTTGCCGAGTTTTATGTGGTCGCGCTTTTTGGCCTCTTCAAGCATGTCGAAGTAGGCCTGCATTTCGTCCTTCTTTGCAAAGGCAACGCCGTAGATGCGGGTGAGCATCTTGTTCTTTTCGTTTCCGCGCCAATATGCGCCGGCGATTGACACGAGTTTGAACGCCTTAATTTTGCCCGTAGAAGGAAGATGGGGACCGCGGCAGAGGTCGGTAAACGAACCCTGCTTGTAGAAGGATATGGTGCTACCCTCAGGCAGGTCATTGATGAGTTCCACCTTATACTTTTCATCATACTCCGACATAAGTTTTACCGCCTCTTCGCGGGGAAGTTCGAAGCGGGTTATGGGAGTATTGGCCTTGATGATCTTTGTCATTTCGGCTTCGATTTTTGCAAAGTCATCCTGAGTTATGGGCGTCTTGAAGTCAAAATCGTAGTAGAAGCCGTTTTCTATAACGGGCCCTATGGCGAGCTTGCAGGTGGGGAAAATGGTCTTTACCGCCTGAGCAAGGACGTGCGCGCAGGTATGGCGGTAAACTTCAAGCCCCTCCTTGTCCTTCAGCGTTACGATTTCTAGCTTGTCGCCCTCATTGAGTTCATGAGAAAGGTCGCACAAGACGCCGTTGACCTTTGCTGCGACGGCGCTGCGGGCAAGCCCTTCTGAAATAGCCGAGGCGGCCTTTGCGCAGGTTGCACCCTCCTCCACATTCAATTGGTCGCCATTTTTAAGATAAACGTTCATAAATAAAATCTCCCATAAAAAAAGCCCTTAAACTAATTTAAAATCAGTTTAAGGACGCAAAATTTACTCTTTTGCGCGGTTCCACCTTAATTGTCTTTAAGACCGCTCTTTAAATTTTTTGTTGTGCGCAGGTGGTTTCCCCTTTGCCGTAAAATATGCGCGCCTTGCAGCCTGAACGGGTGCGCTCTCTGAGAAATTTTAAAGGCGGGTACTTGTCCCTTGCAATTTAATTTTACATTAATATATTATCCCCTTCAATCGATTTTGTCAATTATTTAGCGCGCATTTACTTTAAAAATATTTGCCAAGCGGCGGGGCGATAATGTATAATTGAAGAGAATATTTAAAATAAGGAATTTGCTCTATGGCTTACACCAATTTTAATGAAGTTGAAAAGAAATGGGCCAAGTATTGGGAAGGCAACGGAACTTTCCACACCGACCTGCACGATTTTTCCAGACCCAAATACTATGTACTCGACATGTTCCCATACCCCTCCGGCGCGGGACTGCATGTCGGTCACCCCGAAGGTTATACAGCAACCGATATCATTGCGCGCATGAAGCGCATGCAGGGCTACAACGTGCTTCACCCCATCGGCTTTGACAGCTTTGGCCTGCCCGCCGAACAGTACGCCATCAATACAGGCCATCACCCCGGCGGTTTTACACAGCAGAATATAGCGACATTTACGTCGCAATTGAAGATGCTCGGCCTCTCTTACGATTGGACGCAGACAGTTTCTACCTGCGATCCCTCATACTACAAGTGGACGCAATGGATATTCAAACAGCTCGCCGAGGCGGGACTTGCCCGCTACGTTGAAACACCCGTAAATTGGTGCGAAGAGCTTGGAACAGTGCTCGCCAACGATGAAATTATCGACGGCAAGAGCGAGCGCGGCGGCTATCCCGTCATCCGCAAAAACATGAAGCAATGGGTGATCGACATCAATAAATATGCCGAGCGCCTCTTGGAAGGGCTTGACGAGCTTGATTGGCCCGAATCCTCCAAAGTAGCACAGCGCAATTGGATAGGCAAATCTGTCGGCGCAAACATTGTGTTCAAGGTAGACGGAACGGACGAACAGTTTACCGTATTTACTACGCGCTGCGACACCCTTTTCGGCGCCACCTACTGCGTGCTTGCACCCGAACACAAGCTTGTGGATAAAATCACTACGCCTGACAGAAAGGCTGAAATCGAGGCGTACAAAACCATGTGCGCAAGCAAGTCCGAACTTGAGCGCACGGAGCTAAACAAGGACAAGACGGGCGCGTTTACGGGTGCATATGCCATCAATCCCGTGAACGGAAACAAGCTGCCCATATGGATCTCCGACTATGTTCTGACCTCCTACGGCACGGGCGCAATCATGGCCGTGCCCGCCCACGACACACGCGACTATGAATTTGCAAAAAAGTTTGACCTGCCTATAATACAGGTACTTGAGGGCGGCGACATTGAAAAGGAAGCATGGACGCAGGACGGAATTCATATCAATTCTGACTTTTTGAACGGACTCAACAAGCAGGACGCAATCGACAGAATGGCAGAATGGCTTGAGGCTCACAACTGCGGCAAAAAGGCCGTGACTTACAAGCTGCGCGAATGGATTTTCGCACGTCAGAGATATTGGGGCGAGCCCCTGCCCGTAGTTCATCTTGAGAACGGCGAAATAGCCTTCCTTGACGACAGCGAACTCCCCTTGGTGCTCCCCGAAATGGACGACTACAAAGCTCACGGTGGCAACGCACCCTTGGAGAACGCAAAGGAATGGGTCAACATAACCTATAAGGGCATGAAGGGCAAGCGCGAAACGACTACAATGCCCGGCTCCGCAGGTTCAAGCTGGTACTTCCTCCGCTACTGCGACCCCCACAACGACAAAGAATTTGCAGACTATGAACTTTTAAAACACTGGATGCCCGTCGACTTCTACTGCGGCGGCAAGGAACACCTTGTGGGACACCTTCTCTACTCGCGATTTTGGAACAACTTCCTCTATGACAAAGGCTATGTTCCCTACAAGGAACCCTTTAAAAAACTGTTCCATCAGGGCATGATCCTCGGCGAGGACGGCGAAAAGATGTCCAAATCAAAGGGCAACGTAATCAACCCCAACGACGTTGTAAAGGAATACGGCGCCGACGTGCTGAGAATGTACGAGATGTTTATGGGTCCCGTGGCCGATACAAAGCCTTGGAACACCGCCAACATTGAGGGCGTTAAAAAGTTTATTGACAGAATTCACAGGCTCTACTTTGAGAGCGGCGCAATAAAGGACGAAGCAAATCCCGCCCTTGAAAAGATTTATAATCAGACGGTCAAAAAAGTGGGCGAGGATTACATGGCGCTCAAGGTCAACACGGCAATATCGCAGATGATGATCTTCGTCAATGCCATATATAAGGAGATAAGCGAAGGAAATCCCTTCCCCAAGGAGTATGCAGAGGGACTTTGCAAGCTTTTAAATCCCGTCATACCCTTCCTCACCGAGGAAATTTGGAACGCCGTTTTGGGTCACAAGGGCACCATCGCCTATGAAAAGTGGCCTGAGTTCGACGAAAGTAAGTGCGGCGAAGACATGTTTGAATATGCCGTTCAGGTCAACAGCAAAATTAAGGCAAAAATTTCGCTGCCTGCCGACATGCCCGCAGCCGAAATCGAGGCTAAGGTCAAAGCCCTACCCGAAATTGCCCCCCTAATCGATGGCAAACCCATTAAAAAATTTATCCTCGTCCCCAAGCGTCTTATAAACATAATTGTATAATAAGCCATGAAATTTTGTGAAAATTGTAACGTGGCCACTGAGGATGAATACTGTCCGCTCTGTGGAACAAAGAGATTAAGACAAATTGAGGCAGATGATTTTTGCCTTTTGACCCAACTCAAATCGGGACAGAGCCAAGAATTGTTGAATTTGCTTGAAGCAAATGGCGTGCCTTTTTCCAAAATGCCGTACGGAAGCGGAGTTGAGAGCAATTTTGGCCTGCCTTTAGCTGATTTCAGAATATATGTGCCTTACAGCTCTTTTGAGCGGGCAAGGAGCATATTGAATAAAATTGAAGCTGAACAGACAGATAACTTAAGAAAATATTTGCTCAAGAACGTAGATAAGCTGAATATCTCTCTGAAGCTTGAAAAGAAGTTGAAGAGAAAACTGAAACTCAGCGATTCTCAGGATATATTTTCTTATTGCATCAATTTAATTGAAATTGCCCCAAAGATTGTTGATGGCGGTCAGATGACAGATATCAGCAACGGACACTATTTGTTTTGTTATGCGCAAAGCAATACCCTCTCCATTAATTCGGCCACTCTTGAGATTTTATCTTTAACAAAAAACTAATAATGTAATTTTGAAATGCCCCGCTATTAATAGCGAGGGCATTTTGATATTTAGAAATAATAATCTTTAACCTTTATTTATAATTATGTCAGACATAATACTATTCAAGTGGCTAATATTAGTAGATTAAACACAGAAAAATGCCTGCGCAAATTTGCGCAGGCATTTAGTCTACTTTAAATTACAATGTATTGAGCACTTCGACGAGGTCGCCAACCGTTTTGATATCCGAAACTTTATCATCGGGGATAGTTTTGCCGGTGGTATCTTCAAGCATCATGAGCATCTCAACGATGTCAAGGCTGTCCGCACC
Organism: uncultured Clostridia bacterium; assembly: GCA_944354265.1. Classification (GTDB taxonomy): domain Bacteria; phylum Bacillota; class Clostridia; order Christensenellales; family Borkfalkiaceae; genus Coproplasma. The sequence continues at coordinate 6,511 of CALVPX010000051.1, forward strand.
GAGGTCGTCTATGATATTGCTTTCAAGGGTGACCTTGGAAACGGGAATATCGAGTTGCTCTGCAAGCAATTTTGCTACTTCTTCAAACATGGTTATGCTCTCCTTGTATGTTATAATAAAATTCTACAATAAACTCAATTAACTGTCAAGTACTTTTTTAATTAACGCAAATCTTGCCGGCGCCTGTAAATTAATTTGCCTGCTTTTTGACCTGCTTTAAGGAGAGTCCTATGCGCTGCTTTTTGACGTCGAGATTTATTATTACCGCCTTGACGCGTTGCCCGACCTTCAATACGTCGGAAGGGTGCCTGATATACTTATCGCTTATTTCAGAGACGTGCACGAGACCGTCCTGATGAACACCTATATCGATAAACGCGCCGAAGTCGATTACGTTGCGCACGGTGCCCTCCACTTCCATGCCGACAGCCAAATCCTCTATGCCCATAATGTCGCGGCGGAGCTTGGGCGCAGGCAGACTGTCGCGCACGTCGCGGCCGGGTTTTATGAGCTCGGAGATAATATCGTTCATGGTGGCCTTGTCGAGTCCGCAATATTCAGCCGCTTTATCCACACCGAACTCCTTAACCTTCGCAGGGAGATCTGCAAGGTTATTGTTCTTAACGTCGTCGGTGGTGTAGCCGAAGAGCGACAAAAGTTTTTCGGCCTTTTCGTAACTTTCGGGATGGACTGCGGTGTTATCCAAAATGTTGGTGCCGCCGGGGACGCGCAGGAAGCCCGCGCACTGCTCAAACGCCTTTGCGCCAAGTTTTGAAACCTTTAAAAGCTGCTTGCGCTCGGTGAATGCGCCGTTTTCCTCGCGGTAGGCAACGATATTTTTCGCTATACCCGAATTGAGTCCTGCTACAAACCTTAAAAGCGACACGCTCGCCGTGTTGAGGTCGACTCCGACAGAGTTTACACAATCTTCAAGCACGCCGCCGAGGACGCTGTCGAGACGCTTTTTGTCCATATCGTGCTGATACTGTCCTACGCCTATAGACTTGGGATCTATCTTTATAAGTTCGGCGAGGGGATCCTGCAGTCTGCGGGCGATGGAAATTGCCGAGCGCAGAGTTAAATCGTAGTCGGGGAACTCCTCGACAGCGAAGGGACTTGCCGAGTAGACGCTGGCTCCCGCCTCATTTACAACCGCATAGCTGACATCGGCGTCGATTTCCTTTAAAAGTTCGGCGACGAAAATTTCAGTCTCCTTGCTCGCCGTGCCGTTGCCTATTGCAATTACATTTACGCCGCACTTTGCGATGAGGTCCTTTATAATCTTTTTGCTCTCCTCCACCTTGTTGTGGGGAGGAACGGGATAGATTACCGATGTTGCCAAAACTTTGCCCGTGGGGTCGACGACGGCGACCTTGCAGCCCGTGCGGTAACCGGGGTCGAGGCCGAGGGTGACTTTGCCCTTGACGGGCGGCTGCAAGAGCAACGGACGTAGGTTGACTTCGAACATTTTGATTGCCTGCTCGGAAGCCCTGTCCGTGAGAATGGCGCGCACTTCGCGCTCTATTGAAGGCTCAATCAGGCGGTCGTAGCCGTCGTCCGCCGCTTCGGTTATAATATCGGCGCAGGCGCCCTTAGAGTGAATGTACTTTGCGGCACAGACGCGCTTTGCCATGTCGGGGTTGAAGTAGAGCTTTACCTTTAAATGTCCCTCCTTTTCTCCCCTGTTGATGGCAAGCACGCGGTGATTTTTGATTTCGGGAACGAGCTCGGCATAGTCGGCATACATGGAATAGGTGCCCTTTTCGTCGTCCTCAATCATCTTGACCTGAATTTCGCCGTGATTTTCAAAGAGTGAACGCAACTTTTTGCGCAGTTCGGCATTATCGGAAATGATCTCTGCAATAATGTCGCGGGCGCCGGCAATGGCTGCGGGCACGTCGTCCACACCCTTTTCGGCATCTATGTATTTTTCCGCCTCTTTGTAAGGGTCGCCGTTCTGCTCGAGGATAAATTCTGCAAGGGGCTTCAAGCCCTTTTCGATTGCGATGGAAGCCCTCGTCTTTTTCTTTTGTTTGAAGGGGCGGTAAACGTCCTCAATTTCAGTGAGCGTTGCGCAGGCATCAATGGCAGCCTGAATTTCTTCAGTCATCTTGTCCTGCTCTGTGATGGCCTTTGCAACCTCTTCCTTGCGCTTATTGAGGTTTTGAAGATATTCGTACCTGTCGGAAAATTTTCTTAAAACCTGATCGTCGATGGCGCCCGTCATCTCCTTGCGGTAGCGGGCTATAAAGGGAATTGTGTTACCTTCATCCAACAAATCGACTATATTTTTTGCATGTTCGGGACGGAGGTTGAATTCAGTTGTCAGTTGCTGTAAGATTTCCATATTGCTATCTCTTTAAATTATTTAAGTATATTTTTTGTTCAGGCGTGAGCCTGTAGCTTTCCTTAGCTTTTTGAATGGCTTTGTTGTGCGTCTTGGGCGACAATGAATTGCATTTTAAAAATTCAACGCCATTTGCATAGTACTTTACAAGCACTTCGGCAATCAGCCACGCAACCGCCATGTGTACATAGTAAAACGATGTGTCTGCGCGGGAACAGCAGTCGAATATGTAGCCGAGGTATTGCTCCTCTACATAATTGGAAAGCAGCGTTGTAAGCGCAAATCTTTGGCTGAACTCCGCAGGCTGCGAAAGATACTTTTCGATATAGGGAACAAACTCGTCCCTGTGCCCGGATATGCATTTAGGCGAAAAACAATCGCACGTTGCCCAATTATCCATCAGTTTAACGCAGTTATCTAAACGCAGGATAAACTGCTCGTATGGAAGATTGGCCACAGCTGTGAGCTTAATAAAAGTTACCTCGTAAAACTCATCGGGAAAGGACAACAGCTCGTCCTCGCACCCCTTAAATTTTTTAGCGATTTTGCGCAACTGCGGCACCCTGACGCCGAGCACGTTTACCCCGTCGCTCTTCAACAATTTTTTATGAAAGTCACGGTATGCAGGATCTGCAAGGCCGTTAAGCTCGGTTAAAAGTTGTCCGTAATTCATTGAACCACTCCTCATCTTTTGGGCGTGCATTGGCGGGACTTGTGGACGGCAGCTTTATGTAGGGAACGGCGATATCTTTATAATGTTTAATAAAAATATTGTACGCCGTGCCGCCGTTTAAAATAATTTTTTGAATGGGACAGTTTGAAAGCACCTGATTGAGGTCTGCCACCTCGTAATTCCTTATAGTGCTGTCGGCGCTGCCCGTTATTTGGCATGAAGTAACTATATCCCACAATGCAATGCCGTTTTTTGTAAGAAAGGCCTTTTTATCAAGTACTGTGTCAGGCATAGGTTGTTCAAAGAAGCACGATAAAATTCTCCAAAACGAATTTTGCCTGTTGCCGTAATAAAAATTTTGCTGTCTGCTCTTTACCGAAGGAAAACTGCCGAGTATTAGCAACCTGCTGTCACTGTTGTAAAACGGCTCGAAGCCGAAAACGCGCTCGCTCACAGATGCCTGTCCACCCTGCCCACTATCGCCGTGGCCTTGTACTTCTCGTCAAAATTATATTCGATTGCCTGAAGGACATCCTGATAGGTGACAGCATTAATTTTTTTGACCCTGTCTTCAAAGTTATATATATTGCCGCTGTATATGAGCTCCTTGCCATATAAGAGCATCTGCGAGCTCGTGCTCTCCTGCGCAAATATCTGAGAGGAGAGAAGTTGCTCCTTGCCGCGCCTGAATTCGTACTCTGTGATGTTTTTGTTCTTTATATCGTCTATGCACGAATTGATAGCCTCAACCGACCGCATATAGTTATCAGCATTTACGCCTGCATAGATGACAAGCGAGCCCGTGTCCTTATAGGAAGTCAGATAAGAGTAAACTGTGTAGGCGAGCCCCCTCTTTTCCCTCACTTCCTGAAAGAGCCTTGACGACATGCTTCCGCCGAGTACGGCGTTGACGATCATTGTAGCGTCGGCGAGAGGTTCGTACCTCTTCATGGAAGGATAAGCTATGCCGATGTGCACCTGCTCGATATCCTTCTTTTTGGAAAGGTTTCTGCTCTGCAGACGGACGTCCACCGTGCGCTGATTGCCGTTGCCCCTTGGCACGTCGGAAAAATATTTTTCAACAAGCCCCTGCGCTTCGTCGATAGAAATATTGCCCGCCATTGAAATGACGATATTGTCCGCCGTGTAGCGTTCGGCCATATAGGCAAGGATGTCCTTCTTCTTGAAGGAACGCACGTTTTTGCGGGGTCCTAAAATATTTCTGCCGTAATTCTTTTCCCCGAAGAACGCTTTGGAGAGAAGGTCGAGGCAGAGGTCGTCCGGCGTGTCCTCGTTCATGGAGATTTCCTCAATAATGACCCCCTTTTCCCTCTTCATTTCGTCGGCGGGGAAAGTGGAATTGAGGAAGATGTCCGAAAGGATTTCAAATGCCTCGGCGGCGTGGTCAGAGGTAGACTTTGCGTAGTAGCAGGTTATGTCCTTGCCGGTGAAGGCGTTGACCTGCGCGCCGATTGCGTCCATTTCGTCGGAAATGTTAAATGCCGTGCGCTTTGCCGTACCCTTGAACATCATGTGTTCGATGAAGTGCGAAATTCCGTCCTCTTCGTCGGTCTCCACGCATGCGCCCGTGCCGACGATGATGCCCATCGTTACGGACAAGAGTCCGCTCATCTGCTTTACGATAAGCCTTATTCCGTTATTTAACTGTTTATAGTGTACCATTATTCTCCTATGTTTTGCGAAACGGTGACGAGAGCCAAACCGTTTGATTTTATGTAAGATAAAATATTTGGAAGCGCGGCAACGGTAACATCCATGGGGTGCATGAGAACAAATTCACCCGAAGTTATGTTTTCAGTTGCGCGGCTGTAAATCAAATTGATATCGCTGTCGCGCCAATCGATTGTATCGCGCGACCACATTATAGTTTTAAGCCCTAGGTAGGCGCACGCCGACAGAGTGCCGTCGTTAAATGCACCCGAAGGCGGCGCAAACAGGGTTATTTTTGTATTGAGAATTGCATTGAGCAATTTAACGCTCGGTGAAATTTCATCTATATTCTGACGATAATTCATCGCCGAATGATCCTTATGAAAGTACCCATGCGAACCTACTTCGTGCCCGCGGGAGGCGATTTCGCGGGTGCAGTCCACGTTGTCGTCCGCCCAGCTGCCGCCAAGAAAAAAGGTCGCCTTAGCGCCGTATTCATCGAGAATGTCGAGTATTTTATAGACATTGGCCGTGTTCTGATAGACGTTGAACATGAGCGAAATGCCGCAGGCGCCCTCACCTGCCGAATAATACGGCTCGTCGTGTTCGCCCGAAACCTCAACCGCGTTTCCGCCGGCAAAGCCGACAACGCAGGTGGCGACAATTATCAGACAGAGAATGACATTGACGACAATGGCTATAATTTTGTTTTTCAAAATAAGTTTACCCCTAAATCAAAATAACTATTAATATTTTATTTAGAAGGCAACCGAATTTTGCTTATTTATTTGAGAGTTATGATGGTCACGCCCGTTTCGCCCTCGCCGTACTTGCCGGGGCGAAAGGACTTGACATTTTTATGCCCCTTGAGGTGGCGGGCAATGGCTTCGCGCAGTTTGCCCGTTCCCACGCCGTGAATTACCTTTATCTCTTCAAGATTGTTCATGACAGCCTGATCGATAAAATTGTCGACCTCATACAGGGCTTCCTGAACGGTCATGCCCAAAAGATTTATTTCAAGCATGGGCTTAGAAGGTGTAAACGTGCCGCTCTTCCTCACCCTTACTTCCCGCTTTTTGGCGGGCTGTGCTGCGCTGATCTTTTGCAGGTCGGAAATTTTGCAGCGCGTCTTTATGCTGCCGCACACAATTTCAGCCTCGCCCTTCTGTGCGTTTACCGAGAGCACCTGACCTGAGGACTGCAGCTTTGCAAAGTATATGTTGTCACCCGCATGCAAATTGTCTGCGGTAGCTTGCTGATAATCTGTAATCTGCTCCTCGCCGCTGTCATCGCCGTAGGCAGAATTCTTAAGTTTGTTTTTAAGCGTGCGCGCCTTTATGAGGTCGGCCTGACTGAGTTCTTCCTTTTTAAATATTCCCTCAATTTCATCGAGCATCTGCTCGGCTTCGGCCGTGCGCTCGTTGATGATCCTGCGACTCTCGGCGCGGGCGTTTGCAGTCAGTTTTTCGCGCTGTTTATTTAGCTCGTCTATACGGCGGTTGACTTCGGCAAGCTTTGCTTTTAGCTCTGCCTGAAGCTCGTTTGCCTCCTCAAGTTTTTTATCGGCCTCAACTCTGCTCTCCTCCGCTCTGCGGACGATATTTTCAAACGCCTTGCCCCCCTCCGAGAGAAAGGATACGGCTCTGTCCAATATGTCTGAATCCATGCCAAGCCTGCGACATATGGCAAGCGCATTGCTGGCGCCGGGCAGGCCGATTTTAATGGAATATAGCGGCTTGAGCGTCGACGCGTCAAACTCCATGGAGGCATTCTCTATTCCGTCGACGGTGTAGGCATACTCCTTGAGCGGGGTAAAGTGGGTTGTAATTATGCCGCGGCAGCCGATTTTGAGGAAATGCTCGACCACGGCCTTGGCGAGCGCCTGCCCCTCGTCGGGATTAGTGCCGCCGCCAAGCTCGTCGATGAGAACCAAGGAGCCCGAAGTTGCCTTTTTGCACATATCTATGACAGTCGTAATATGGCTAGAGAAGGTTGAAAGGCTCTCCTCTATGCTCTGACTGTCGCCGACGTCACAAAAAATATCGTCAAAGGCGCACACGGCCGAGCCCTCGGCTGCGGGAATAAACAAGCCGCAGGCCGCCATTAAGCAGAACAGGCCGCACATCTTCAACGTAACCGTTTTGCCGCCCGTATTCGCGCCGCTTATCAGCAAAAAGTTATAATCTTTGCCGAGCTCAAGCGAAACGGGCACGACCTTTTTGGGGTCGATGAGAGGGTGCCTGCCCTTTATAATGTTGATGTATCCGCGCTTGTTTACCTGCGGAAGAACACACTTATGAGCGTAAGAGTACTGCGCGCGTGCATAGTAGCTTTCGATTTCGGCAAGAACGCTCATATCGGTCGCAAGCTGCGCCGACATATCGCCCACGCGCGTTGACAGCGCTTTTAAAATGCGCTCCACCTCTTCCTTCTCGTCTATCTGAAGGGCCACAAGCTCGTTATTGAGTTCAAGCACATATTCAGGTTCGATAAAAAATGTCGCTCCCGTCTGCGAGCGGTCATGCACAAGGCCCTTGACGCGTGAACGATATTCAGCTTTGACGGGTATAACATACCTGTCGCCGCGCATGGTTACTATGCCGTCCTGAAGATATTTTGCAGTATCGCCCGAAACATATTCAGAAAGTTTGGAGCGTATGCGCTCATTCAGACTTTTAATTTTTGAGCGTATGGAAAAGAGCGCCGCACTTGCATGGTCGGACACCTCGTCGTCTAAAATTATCTTTTCGGTTATGTCGTCCTCTAAATTTTTGTCAAAATAGATGCGAGCGCTGTCACCCTTTATCTTTACAATCTCGTCGTCCTCAACTGAATTTATAGAGGTATATGCGAGGCGTGCAGAGCGAAGCAGGGCATTGACCTGTCTCAATTCCGCACACGAAAGAGTTGAACGCTTTGATGCGCGCATGAGAAGATCGGACACGTCGTCAAAGTGCTCTATGCCGCCCAAACCGTAGCGGAACAAAAGCTTTAAACATTCTGCCGTGCGCGACAAAGCTTCTCGCACCTCCGAAAGGTCGGATGACGGCGCAAGACTATCAAATATGGCCTTCGTTCCGTCAAGACAAGCATAATCGGCACAGGCGGAAAGCACCTTATTAAGTTCAAGTCGTTTGAGGCTTTTTTCGTCCATAAATTCAGAGTACGGGACTATTGCTGTGTCCCGACGTGTAATTTTTAAAGTAATTTTTAAGTGCAACGGCATTATCCGACAGCGCCGTAACGGCGACAGCGTCTGACAGCGTACAATCTATCAACTTCCCTGTAAAATCCTGCGGCGCAACGAGCGAAGCGCAATTATATAATTCAAATGCGCACCTGTCGGTCTTGTATCGACGCATAGGGAACGCTCTCCCGCTCTCGTCTGTAAGCGTATAAACGGGGCGCTTGTCGCAAGTTTTACACGTCTTGCCGAACGGACAATATATTAAGTCCATGACTTTGATATCGCCTGCCGACAGGTAAAAAGTATTATAGTCGACAAGAGGCTGCGCCTCGGAAAAAGTAAGCTCCTTTGAGAGTGCAACGTATTGCGCCGTAAATTGGGAAAGTGAAATAGAGTTTGCAATATTAAAGCCGCTGCCCGCAAACAGACTTTTATTGTGACGGCGGCAAAATTCAACCGCCCAATAGCCGTCGCAATAGATGCCGTCGAAGGCAGACAATACATCTGCCAAGCTATCCAAAACTTCGCCGTTCATGTACGGCGGGACATATAGGTACTTTTCACCCTTAAATACTGATATTTTGCCGCAATCAACATTAAGATAATTGTCAGGCTTATAGATTGCAATATCGGCATGCACCACTGAAAAATCGCGTGCAATTACAGCAGTACGGCAATTTTTATCCCCCCGTTCAATTTTGGGAAGTGGCAAAACGCTGTCTATAGGCGAATACGCGCTCTTTGATATCCCATCAAAGTACTCCGCATATGTCTGCCTTCTGAACTCGTTCAGCAAAGATACAGGCACAAATGGCTCACCTGAAATCTCAATATCAGCAAAGCTGACCTCAAACGGGTAAGTATCCACCTTGGAAAAACACTTGCTTATATCTTCGCGGCAAATGGCGCGACTGACTGCCCGCTCTGCCACATGTTGACTTAAATATTCCCTTCCATCAATCACGGCTGAAAGATTTTTTCCGCTCGCAACCTTAACGGAAACTGTGATGCGCCTGAGTTTTTTGCCCTCAAGGAGGCGGACATTTAGCCGTGCGTCCGTCGTAATGAATACCTTGTCGCCGTTTAAAAGCCGGGTGCCCGAGGAAAGATAAAATCCATTCTTAGCATGGCCGGAATAGGTTGCACCGCATACCTCTTTGCCGCCACGTAAAATTTTAAACGCGTCGCCTTGAGCACATTGCATAGTACTATGACAGACATATTTACCGTCAATAACCTTGATTATGCCGCAAAATTCGCCAATATGCCCCTGCACTGCGCGCGAAATAAACGTTTTATCCTGACCAAAAGCTAATCCCTTAGTGTAATTGCCGCGGTTGTAAGTGCGCTTCAGAGCCGAAAGACTTTCATCTTTAGGGTGGCCATCAAGTATCGACCGATAATACTTAACTGCGGCCGAGACGTATTCGGGACGGCGCATTCTGCCCTCTATTTTGAACGAATAGACCCCCGCGTCGACAAATTTTAATATGTCCTCCCCCACCGACAAATCGGAGAGAGAAAGCGCATAAGCGCGTTCGCCAAAGCCTTGACGGTCTATGGAATAGAGTTTTCGGCAGGGCTGTTTGCACCTTCCGCGGTTGCCGCTGTTACCGCCGGCGAACGAGGAAAGATAGCACTGCCCTGAAAAACAGGTACACAGCGCGCCTTGTATAAAGACCTCGGTCTGAATAATTTTTGCTATTTTTTTTATCTCTTCAAAGGGAGTTTCGCGGGCGAGGATGACGCGGTCAAAACCATAGACCTTGGCAAGATATGCCCCGTAGACGTTATTGACTCCCGCCTGCGTGGACAGATGCAGATGAATTTGCGGATAAGTTGCTTTTAAATACTTACCTAAAAATATGTCCTGAATAATAATAGCGTCGGCGCCCGCATTGTGCGCGGATATCGCACTTTCAATAAACGTACTCAGCTCTGCCTGCTTTACGAGCGTATTCAGCGCCACATGCACCCTGACGCCGAGCGCATGCGCATATCTGCAGAGAGACTTTAACTCATCATTACCAAAATTGTCTGCTGAAGCGCGGGCAGAAAAACTTTTCAGTCCGAGATAGATCGCGTCGGCACCGCTGTTTATTGCCGCGTAAGCGCTTGAAATACTGCCCGCGGGCGCGAGCAACTCAGTCATGACAATACCCGAACATTTTAATTACCTGTGCAACCGCACCTTCATCATTGGAGACAGCTACAAAATCGGCCTTCTTCTTGAGTTCCTTTACCGCGTTGCCTACGGCTACTCCCACGCCGGCAGCTTCTATCATGGAGAGGTCATTGAGATTATCGCCTATGGCGACGGTGTCCGCCATGTCGATGCCGTAATAACGGGCAAGAAATTTCAAGCCTTCACCCTTTGTGTCGCCGACGGGCGAGACTTCAACCAACACATCGGCACTGCAAGTGACATCGTATTTGCCATCGAATTTTTGGCAGAGATACTTATAAAGCTTTCTTCTTGCGTGAGGCATGCAAAGACTTGCCACCTTTTGGCAGACAATTCCCTCATTCAGAACAAACTGCGAAAGCGGGACATCCGCATGTTCAGCAGGCACGCCAATAACGCGCTCGTAAACTTTTAAGTATTTATTATCAGCAGGTATGTCGGAGTAAAATTTATCATCGCTGTAGACGTTTACAGACTGATTGACACTTTCAATCGCCGCACATATCTCCGATGTCTGTTCGGGGGTAAAGCCGCCGTGACGGATGTATTCGCCCGTCTGAATGTCGGCAATTACCGTGCTCTGACAGGCTGAAACAAGCCCTTTTAAACCGAGCTGACGCACCCTAGGAAGAATGGAAGACAGGATCCTGCCCGTGCATACGGCAAATATCCCGACGTCGGCTACATATTGGGAAATGACATCCCTCACTTCGGGAAGTATCTGCTGATCGGAATTTATTAAAGTACCGTCAAAATCTGAAACAATAAGTTTAGCTTTGAGCATCGTCATATCAATTTGAAAAATAATCCTTTATTGCGCGAGCAACCTTTAAACTGATGCCCGGTGTCTTTGCTATATCTTCTGCGTCCGCACTCATTATCTTGTCGATAGTTGAATACCGCTCCATGAGTGCAATGCGCCTCTGTTTACCCACGCCCTCAATCTTCTCAAGCTCACTCTTAAGCATGTTTTTTGAATGGAGGTTGCGGAAATACGTTATTGCAAATCTGTGCGCTTCATCCCTTATTCGCTGAACCATTCTGAGGGAATAATCCCTGCGGGGTATCTTCACTGCCTCCTGCGAGGAGAGGGTAAAAATTTCCTCCTCCTGCTTGGCGATAGAGATGAGCTCTATATCGGTTACGCCCATGCGGTCAAAAATTTCAGCGACGGCAGAAAGCTGACCCTTGCCGCCATCGATGACAATGAGGTCGGGTTTGGGGAAACGCTCCTCTTCATCCGTTCCAAGCTTTGAAAGGCGGCGCGTAAGCACCTCCTGAAGGGAGGCAAAATCGTTGGCGCCCTCCACGGTCTTTATCTTAAACCGCCTGTACTGATTGCGGTCCGCCTCTCCGTCAATGAACACGACCATGGATGCAACCTTGTCGACGCCCGAGACGTTAGATATATCGTAGCATTCCATTCTGCGCGGATAGCGCTTCAGCCCGAGCTGCTCCTGCAATCTCTTGCAGGCGTTAACCGTCATGTCGTCACGGTGTTTAATTTTGTCTACCGATTTTTCAAGATAATCGCGAGCGTTGCGCTCCGCCATTTTAAGAAGGTCGGCCTTTATACCCTGCTTTGCCTGAGTAATTTCCACCGTCTTTCCCAATTTTTCCTTAAAGAAAGAGCTGACAAGCTCATTCTCGCAATACTCGGGAACAATGAGTTCGGGCGGAGGTTCATGCGTGGCATAGTACTGTGTAATAAAGGATGTGAGAGCCTCAGCATCGGACATATGCGCCTCATCGAGGGCAAAAGAGCTTGCGCCCTGCATTATCCCCTTTCGGGTAACAAGCACATTTACGGCAGAGTACAAATTATTTGTTGCATACGCTATTATATCGGCGTCGATGGCCCTGTTTATGGATGTAATTCGCTTTGCTTCAAGTTTGGACAGCATGGATATTTTATTTTTATAATCCATTGCAAGCTCAAACGCCTCCGCCTCAGCCGCGGCGTACATCTTTTGTTCGAGTATCTCCTGCGCGCCCTTATAGTTGCCGTCGAGGAATGAAAGCGCCTGCTTTACCCTTTCGGCATAGTCCTCCGCAGAAATTTTATGCGCACACGGAGCGGCACAGCGGCCGATATGATAGTTCAAACATTCGCGTTTGGGTTTTGCCGTAATTGCAGTGCGGCAAAGCCGTACTCCGAACAGCAACTGAACGGTATCCAAGATATCGCGGTAATTTATGCCGCCCATGAAAGGGCCGAAGTATTTGCCGCCGTCCTTTTTGATTTTACGCGTTACATAAAATGAAGGAAACTGCTCGCGCATGTCGACCTTGATATACGGATATGTCTTGTCGTCCTTTAAGAGAATGTTGTACTTAGGCTTATATTTTTTTATTAAGTTATTTTCAAGGGCGAGCGCGTCTATTTCTGTGTTTGTGATGACATAGTTAAAGTCAGCGATGTTTGCCACCATCTGCATAACTTTTTCAGGCTTAGGAGTATTGTGAAAATATTGGCGCACGCGGTTTTTCAGCACACGAGCCTTGCCCACATAAATAATGTTGCCGTATTTATCGAGCATTATATAAACGCCCGGGGAATCGGGCAAAAGCTTTAATTTCTCTTTTATAATATCCATACCGCGATACTGTATAAAACCAAGATATATTGTACCATATCGCAATTATTTTTGCAATATTAATTGACTCTTTTTTATAAAACAATATCCGGCGGTCGCAAACGACCGTCGGATATTGAATTGAATTACTCAAGTTCGAATGCGCCTGTGTAGAGCTGATAATACTTGCCCTTCTGCGCAATGAGCTGTTCATGATTGCCGCGTTCGATAATTTCGCCGTGCTCGAGAACCATTATGGCCTGACTGTTCCTTACAGTAGACAGCCTGTGGGCTATGACGAATACCGTTCTGCCCTCCATGAGCTTATCCATACCCTGTTCGATGAGTTTTTCCGTGCGGGTATCGATGGATGAAGTAGCTTCGTCGAGGATGAGCACGGGGCACTGTGAAACCATTGCGCGGGCTATGGCGAGCAGCTGCCTCTGACCCTGTGAAAGGTTTGCGCCGTCGCCCTTTATCATCGTCTGATAGCCTTCGGGCAAGTGGGTGATAAAGCTGTCGGCATTGGCGAGCTTTGCGGCCTGTATGCACTCATCGTCCGTAGCGTCGAGCCTGCCGTAGCGGATATTATCCATTACCGTGCCTGTGAACAGGTGAGTGTCCTGCAGGACAATACCCAACGAGCGGCGGAGATCTGATTTCTTTATATCCCTTATGTTGATGCCGTCATAGGTTATCGAGCCCGACTGAATGTCATAGAAGCGGTTGATAAGGTTTGTAATTGTCGTCTTACCTGCGCCCGTAGCACCGACAAATGCTATCTTCTGCCCGGGCTTAGCGTACAGACTGATGTGCTTGAGAATTACTTTTTCGGGAGTGTAACCGAACACAACGTCGTTAAAGCGGATATCGCCCTTCAAAGGAATATATTCAAACGTGCCGTCGCCGTTGGGCTTCTTCCATGCCCATGCACCCTCCGACATTTCTCCGTGGGTGAGAGTGATGTCGCCGCCGGCATCTTCGGGCGTGGTATCTATCATCTCAAATATGCGCTCTGCACCTGCAAGGGCCATGATTATGGCGCTGAACTGCTGCGAAACCTGCTGTACGGGCATATTGAACTGCCTTGTGTACATGAGGTAGGAAACGAGCATACCTGCCATGAGAGCCAATCTGTTGGCACTGTCTGCATTCATTACGCTGCAGTAGATTGAGAGCAGGCCTCCTTCGCCGCTGAATACCATTATAAGCACGCCGACGAGAGCAACGAGCACATATTGCAGATAACCGAGGTTGTTGTTAATGGGGCCCATCAAGAAGGCGTAGGCGTTTGCCTTGCTGCCCGCCTCGTTGAGCCTGTCGTTTACTTCTTTGAAGCCTGCGCGGGCCTCGGGCTCGTGACAGAACACCTTTATGACCTTTTGACCTTCGGTCATCTCCTCGACATAGCCGTTGAGCGCACCAAGCGCCTTTTGGTTGGCGAGGTAGTACTTAGCCGACCTGCCGCCAATGATCTTTGTTGCAATGATAATGCCGACAAGCACTACGCATACCACAAGCAACAGCGTTACGCTGTACATTATCATGAATACAAGCACAGCGATGAGCGTAAGCACGGACGAGATGAGCTGAGGGATGGTCTGCGTTAAAAGCTGACGCATCGTGTCTACGTCGTTGGTGTAGAGGCTCATCAGGTCGCCGTGGGTGTGCGTATCGAAATACTGCAGGGGCAAAGTCTGCATGGTTGCAAACATGTCGTCACGCATCTTT
>CALVPX010000052.1 GCA_944354265.1 uncultured Clostridia bacterium
GAGTGCGAATAGCACAGCCGGTACCATGCCCTTACAGGGCTAGTGCAAACTACGCGTTGAACGCGTAGTTATGATTTTATTCGTCCTTCAACAGCTCTTCCGAAAGTTCAAGTATCTCCTTTCCGTATTTCTCCTTTCCGCGCTTTTGAAGCTTGGAGTGCAGCGGCAGGGCGCATGCGAGTATGGCTATTCCGCACAGCCCGCAGACAATGCCCCACAAAAGCTCGTTCCATTCAATGCAAAGGCACATTCCAAGTCCGAACAGCAGCGTTCCCACAGTGCCCGCCGTTATCGCGGCTATGTTCGCAGGCCGCTTTGCCCTTTCGTTGAGCTCTTTAAGTCTCTCTAACTTTTGCGCCCGTTCGTCTTTCGGCGCGTAAGCTGCGCGTATGCGCCCAATTTCTCTGCGTTCGCCGTCTGTCGACGCATTGTACTCATATTCAAATTTTGCCATTTGTAGTCCTCTCGTCAATCGCAAGTTTTACGGTGAATGCTGTTCCCTTGCCCACTTCGCTTTCAACTTTAATTTCGCCGCCCAAAATGTCCACAACCTTCTTTACCATTGCAAGGCCAAGGCCGTTGCCCTCGGAGGAGTGGGAGGTGTCGCCCTGATAAAACTTGTCGAAAATCCTCTTTCCCGCCTCGGGTGAAATTCCGCACCCGTCATCGGCTATTGTGAACACCGCCCTGTCGCCTTCACGCTTTAGCTTCATGTCTATGTGTCCGTTTTCGCCGCAGAACTTTACCGCGTTGGATAAAAGGTTGTTCCACACGGTCGTCAGATAGTCGGGGTAGCCGTAGGCCTTTATCTCGTCAAAGTCGCAGTTGAGGTCAATATTCTTTTTGTCTATCGCATCCTCGAAGGTTATTACGCTTTGGGCAATGTTTTCGTCCATCTCAAAGGGGACGGGCTGTGAAAGCAGCCTGCCGTTTTCCAACTTGTTGAGCTTTAAAATGTTGTCTATCGTGGCGGCCATGCGCCTGCTCGTCTCAACAAGGGTGGCCTCGTATTCGGCCTTTTCGTCCTCGGTAAGTCCGCCGTAGCGCAGGGCGGAGGCGTAGGTCTGAATGACCGCAACGGGCGTCTTAAGCTCGTGGCTTGCGTTGGCGATGAACTGCTCGCCCGTCGCTCTGCTCTCCTTAAGCGCCTTTGCCATGCGGTTTATGTTGTCCTTTATGCAGTCAAACTCGTTGAAGCGGTTCGCGGGCTTGTTTATTTCAAGTCTCACGTCAAAGTCGCCCTCGGCAATTTTCTGTGTGGCTTCAAGTATCTCCTTCAGCGGCCTGTCGGCATACGCCCTGCGCCTCAAAACGTCTATCACTGTACATGCTAACGAAAAGAATGCCACGCATATGAGCATTATGCCGCTTATGGCCGCCGTGTTGCCGGCGTACCGTTCTACCGCGGCGGCGTATACCAACACCGTCACGGTTATAAATACGCTTATGCTCAAAAACAGGACAATCGCGCCCGTCAGCGTCCGTCGGGCGTTGTTCTTCATTTGAGCACCGCCTTATATCCAAGTCCGTGCACGGTCACAATTTCAAATCCGTTGCACGCCGCCGTTTTTTCCCTCAGCTTGGCCATGTAAACGTCCACGGTGCGCGAGGTGGAGGAGGAATCGTAATCCCAAAACTCCTCCATCAGCTGCGAGCGCGTGAATGTCTTTTTGGGGTAGGAGAGCAGTTTGAACAGCAAGTCGAATTCCCTCACGGTCAGCGGCAGTTCCTCGCCGTCGACGTAGGCGGTGTGCTCGTCGGCGTTGAGCGTAAGGTTGCCCACCTCAATGGAGTTTGTCTTTTTTATTGCCGAGCGTCGCAAAACGGCCTTTATCTTCAAAAGGAATATGTCTATGTCGAAGGGCTTTGTTATATAGTCGTCAATGCCAAGTTTAAAGCCAAGCTGTTTGCTCGGCTTGTCGTCGCGTGCGGACATAAACAGTATGGGTACCTCTGAATTTTTATCGCGTATCAGCTCCGCCAAGGCAAATCCGTCCAACTTCGGCATCATTACGTCGGTGATGACAAGGTCAAAATTGCCCCTCTCAAATGCGTCCGCGGCCTGCTCGCCGTCGGCACACTGCGTCACGGAATATCCATCGGCTTTAAGGGCGGCGCCCACAAGCCTTAAGAGCGCGCCGTCGTCCTCGGCAACAAGTATTTCAACCATAATGTTTTCCTCGCTCAGTTTATTGTTTGAATGTACTCCCCTTGCGTTAAAGGGTTATTTGCAAAATGTTAATATTTTGTAAATTTTATGCGCAATACCGTCGTTTAAATTAGTATCGCACAAATGTGTGCCGTTTGCTTGTCTTTTAAAAATATTTATGTTATAATGCTTAATCAATAACATACTTACAATTATTATAACACCCAAAAGGACTGCGGTCAAGGAGAGAACAACAAATGGCAACTTATATCAATGAACCTTCACATACCTTCAACGAATATCTTCTCATTCCCGGGTATTCCTCAAGCGAACATATTCCTGCAAACGTGTCGCTCAAAACGCCCCTCGTAAAATTCAAAAAGGGCGAAAAACCGGCCATTGAAATGAATATCCCCATGGTGTCGGCTATAATGCAGTCGGTGTCCGGCGCAAACCTCGCCTTGGCGCTCGCCCGCTGCGGCGGCGTGTCGTTCATCTACGGCTCGCAGTCTGTCGAGGACGAGGCCGCAATGGTCGCCAAGGTCAAGGCCTACAAGGCAGGCTTTGTCGTTAGCGACTCCAACATTGCGTCCACGGCAACCCTTGCAGACATTCTCGCTTTAAAGGAAAAGACGGGTCACTCCACGGTCGCCGTGACCGAGGACGGAAAGGCCAACGGCAAGCTCGTCGGTATAGTAACAAGCCGCGACTATCGCGTCAGCCGCATGTCTAAGGACGCCCTCGTAAAGGATTTCATGACACCCCTTTCCGAGCTCATAACCGCCCCCGCAACCACGACTCTCTCCGAAGCCAACGACATCATTTGGGATAACAAATTGAACTCCCTGCCCCTCGTTGACGAAAAGGGCAATATGCAGTACTTCGTATTCCGCAAGGACTACGACGACCATAAGGGCAACCCCAACGAACTTCTCGACTCCAAAAAGAGGTACGTCGTAGGCGCCGGCATCAACACCCGCGACTACGAACAGCGCGTTCCCGCCCTCGTAGAGGCAGGGGCAGACGTCCTTTGCATCGACTCGTCTGAAGGCTTCTCCGAATGGCAGAAGAGGACGCTCGATTGGATTCGCTCAAAGTACGGCGACAAGGTAAAGGTCGGCGCGGGCAATGTTGTCGACAGGGATGGCTTCCTGTTCCTTGCTGAAAACGGTGCCGACTTCGTAAAGGTAGGCATCGGCGGCGGCTCCATCTGCATCACCCGCGAAACAAAGGGTATCGGCCGCGGTCAGGCAACGGCTCTCATCGAAGTCTGCGCCGCCCGCGACGAATATTATAAAAAGACGGGCGTCTACGTTCCCGTCTGCTCGGACGGCGGCATCGTGCACGACCATCACATAACCTTGGCGCTCGCCATGGGTGCCGACTTTGTAATGCTCGGCCGCTACTTCGCCCGCTTTGACGAAAGCCCCACACAAAAGCTGTTCGTCGGCGGCACCTATGTAAAGGAATATTGGGGCGAGGGCAGCAATCGCGCTCGCAATTGGCAGCGCTACGACCTCGGCGGCGCGGCAAAACTCTCCTTCGAAGAGGGCGTAGATTCCTACGTTCCCTATGCAGGTCCTTTAAAGAGCAATGTGGAGATGACCACAAGCAAAATCAAATCCACAATGTGCAACTGCGGCGCCCTCACCATCAAGGAACTGCAGGAAAAGGCAAAAATCACCCTCGTGTCCGCAACTTCCATCGTCGAAGGCGGCGCGCACGATGTCATCCGCAAGGACACCTCTGCAGACCACAAATAATTTTAAAAAAATTCTCATACAGACATTAAAAATTCGCGTGCAACGCCCTTGCGTTGTGCGCGAATTTCGTGTGTAACAAAAAAGTTTAAAAGGCACATATTATGTTTGACATGTTCATAAAGGTAATTTTATCTATCGCAGTCCTGTTGCTCTTCATCGTGCCCGGCTATGTTTTAAGAAAGGTCAGGCTCGTCGACGGCAGTTCAAAGCGCGCCCTCAGCAGCATACTCTTGTATGTCTGTCAGCCCGCGCTCATAATTTCTTCCTTCTGCGTGTTTACGCCGGAGGAGTGGCAAACAATAGCCGAACTCGGCAGCGCCGCCCTCGTAAAGGATTTTTTAATTGCCGCTGTCATCTCTTTTTTAGCAATGCTCGCGGTGTTCGCCGTGTGCAAGCTAGTGTTCATAAAGTATAAAAATAATGATAAAGCCAACATCTATTCCTACATAGCCATCTTTTCAAACTGCGGTTTTCTCGGCGTTCCCTTCATCGAAATCCTCACCGACGGCAGCGTCCTCGCCGTCATGTACCTCATGATTTTCAACCTCGTGTTCGCCATCATGGTGTGGACGCTCGGCGTGTGGCTGCTGACGGGCGACAGGCGCAACATCAGCATAAAAAAGGTGCTCTTAAACCCCTCCATAATCTCAATGGTGGTGGCGCTGTTGCTCTTTTTTGTGCCGCAGATAAACTTTTTCATGTTCGAAGGCATAACCGAAATTCAAATCCTGCCTGAATATCTCTCCACCATGACGGCGCCCCTCTCAATGATAATCGTCGGCATCTCCATGGCAGAATTGCCCTTTAAAAGTCTGTTTATCGACGGCGGCACTTACATCGCAGGCGCCCTGCGCCTCATCGTCGCCCCCGTCATCACGTTTGCCATAGCCGTCGCTTTCTGCTTCATGTGCTCGGGCTTCCTCGGCAACACGCCGCAGGTCGAGTATGTATTCCTCGCGCCCGTAATCGCCATGTGCATGTCGCCCGCGGCAACGGTGGTGGCCATGGCAGAGCAGTATCAAAAGGGCGGGCAGACGGCTACTATAGCCTTTATCACAAACACGCTTTTATCGGTAATAACCGTCCCCTTAATTCTCATGGCCGCCCTTCAGCTGTGGGAACTCATAGTTTAATAAAAAACAGTAAGCCGCCGTGGAAAATATTTCCGCGGCGGCCATATTTTTGTATTCGTTTCGGTTTCGCATGGCGCTCAAATATAGTTTACGTCCCCTAGTAAACAACTTGCGTTAATATCTTTAGTTTGGCTTTGTATGCGCTTTAAATAAGAGTGAGGCGAGGAAGGAGAATACAACCGCCGCCGTCACGCCCGCGCTCGCGGCCGAAAGCGCGCCTGTCATCGCGTAGAAGAACCCGCGCTCCGCACCTTTAATGGCTCCGTTTGCCAAAAGGTAGCCAAATCCCGAAATGGGTACCGTCGCTCCGGCGCCCGCAAAGTCGACAAGCGGCTGATATGCCCCCACGGCGGTCAATACCACGCCCGCAAGCATAAAGTAGACCAAAATTTTGCCCGCCGTTATGTCGGTTATGTTTATTATTATCTGCGCAATCGTGCATATGGTCCCGCCCACGGCAAAGGCCTTTAAAAACATAAATACAATTTCCCAAATTTCCTGAGCCATTTCACACCTCTAACTGTACGGCATGGCTTATGCACGGTATGCTCTCGCCCTGCCCTGACGACACTGTGGATAGCAGCGCACCCGTCGCCGCAAAGAGTACGCGTTTGAACAGCTTGCTCCTCAGCTTTGATACCACATAGGAGTTAAATACCACCGCGCTGCACCCTGCGCCGCTGCCGCCCTGAAATTCATCCTCGATGACCTTATATACAATTTCTCCGCAGTCGACGTGGTTGCTCGAAATATCGAATCCCTTCTCCCAACATAAGTCCTTCAAAATTCTGCTTCCAAGCGCCCCAAGGTCGCCTGAAAGTATCAAATCGTAGTCCTCGGGCGTCGTGTTCGTGTCGCGGAAGTGCTGAATGAGGGTGTGCGCGCAGGCGGGCGCCATTGCCGCGCCCATGTTGTTTACGTCGGTCACGCCGTAGTCCACAACCTTGCCCATGGTAGCGTTTACAATTTTAACGCCCTCGCCCTCGCGCGATATCACGCACGCCCCCGCGCCCGTCACCGTCCACTGCGACTGCGGCGGCCGCGTCGTGCCCTGTTCAAGGGGATAGCGGTACTGCCTCTCCGCCGAGGCAAAGTGGCTGCCCGTCGCCGCCACGGCGTTGTTCACATACCCCGCGTTGACCATGGACGCGGCAAGCAGTATGCTCTCGGACATGGTCGAACAGGCGCTGTATACGCCCAAAAAGGGAATGGCAAAGTCGCGCGCGGCAAAGGAGGCGGAAATTATCTGATTTAAAAGGTCGCCCGAAAACAAGACGTCTATCTGCTCCCTGTTGAGTTCCGCGTTTCTTATCGCCGTGTCAATCGCGTAGGACAGCATCTTACATTCTGCCTTTTCAAAGGTGTTTTCGCCGAACATGTCGTCGTAGAGCGCCTTGTCAACGTAATTTCCCACGATTCCCGCGCTCTCTTTAGGCCCGGCTATGGTGCCCGTCGATATAATTTTGGGGCTGTTTCCAAAATAAATGGTATGCCCGCGCAGTGTCTGTTGTATCTGCATATGTATGCCAACAGTATGGCGCACCTCCTTAATATTTATGCGCCCGCAATCATATAATGGGGTATGAAAAAGCGCAAAATCCGCTTGAAAACCAAACTCATTATCGCCGCCGTCCTCGCCGTGATTATCGCCGTCGTCGCTATATTTTTCAACAACGCCGCGGCGGTCATCATCTCGGTCGGCAGCGCAAGTCTGCGGGCCATGAACACCCGCGCCGTCAACGAGGCGGTGGAACAGACGCTTTCCGGCGGAGTGAGCTACGGCGACATCGTCACCGTTACCTACAATGACGGCGGCGACGTCTCTGCCATAACTGCCGACAGCGCCCTCGTAAACACCATTGCCCGCCGCACGGCATACCTCACGCAGAGCAACTTGACTGCGCTCAGCCAAGGCGGGGTTGAGGTGCCCATTGGCGCATTCACGGGCATAGAGGCGCTCTCGGGCTACGGCGCAACGGTCAACGTCAAACTCATCCCCGTCGTTTCAACAGAGTGCAACTTTGTCTCCCGCTTTACTTCCGCAGGCATAAATCAGACAATACACTCCATCTATATCGAGGTCGTGACCGACATAACGATAGTGCTCGCCGCCCGCACGCAGCAGTTTTACGCCACGGCGGAGGTGCTCGTCTGCGAAAGCATAATCGTCGGCAAAATTCCCCAAGTCTACCTTCAGGGCGGGTTGCTCGGCTCGGGTTCTCTCGTACCCGATAACCGTTAAAAAAAGCGCGGCGCAGGTTTTAACCTGCGCCGCGCATACAATTTAAAATTTTACCTCAAAACAACGTTTAAATTGCGCGAAAGGTTATTTAAAATCTTCTTCACATATCCGTCGCATTTTTCGGGGGTGATTGCCTCGTCGGCGGGGGTAAAGGTCACGGTGAACGCCATGCTCTTTTTGCCTGCGCCCACCTGCGCGCCGACGTAAATGTCGAAAAGCTTTACGTCCGTCACATACTTGCACGCGCCGTAAATTGCCTGTTCAATCTGTCCGCAGGTCACGTCCATGTCGGCAACAAGCGCCAAATCGCGGGTGACTTCGGGGAACTTGGGCAGGGGCTTGTACTTAAAGGGCTGCGCGCAGCTCATCAGCTGTTCATAGTCGAGTTCGGCAATGAATGCCTTTCTCTCAAGAGCAAGCTCGTCGGCGATGGCAGGGTCAAGCCTGCCCGCATAGCCTATTACCTTGCCGTCGCAGATAATATCTGCGCACACCCCGGGGTGCAGGAAGGAGCGGGTGGAGGGCACAAACTCAAACTTCGCCCTTATGCTGTCGGCAACCGCCTCAATTACGCCCTTCAGGTCAAAGAAATCGCACATGCCGAATAGACCTATGCACAGCTTTTTGCGCTCTTCGGGGAAGTCTGTCAAGGGCAGTTCCTTGGGCAGGTACACCTTTGCAATCTCAAACAGCCTGCCCTCCATGTTGCCCCTGCGCAGGTTGCGCACAATCGTGTGCAACATAGAGGGTGCAAGGGTGGTGCGCATCACCGAAAGGTCCTCGCCTATGGGGTTCTTTATCTTTATAAACTTCCTCTCGGGCGCGTCGGCGGGAATCTTCAAAAGATCCAAATCCTTCTCCGAATAGAAGGAGTAGGTCGAAATTTCATAAAGTCCCTGCTCAACAAGGGCGCGCTTTAAGTTGTTTTCTGCCTTCTGCGCGTCATTGAAGCCGCCGTTGGTCACCTTTGCCGTCGGCATGAATGTGCCGTGTATATGCTCATAGCCGTACATTCTTATAATCTCTTCGGCAATGTCGGGGTATTGGTCAATGTCCTCGCGGTATGCAGGCACATCGAGGGTAAGGGTGTCGCCGTCAACTTTGACGCCGAAGTCGAGGCGCTGCAAAATGGAGCACATCTCTTCGGTGGGCACGGTTATGCCCAACAGAGCGTTAATCTTTGAAATGCTGACGGCCATGGTCTTTGCGCCGTCGTGCGAATAGGGCGTCCTGACGTCGCAGTGCACGTCGGTCACGGTGCCGCAGTTGAGGGCCTGAATGAGGTTTAAAGCCCTGCCCATGGCAAGCTCTGTGGTGTATTCGTTTACGCCCTTTTCAAACATGGCGGAGGAGTCGGAGTGCTGTCCAAGCGCGCGCGAAGTTTTCCTCACGCTGTCGCGTGCAAACTTTGCCGCCTCAAACAGCAGTTCCTTGGTGTCGCTCTCAATCTCGCTGTTGAGGCCGCCCATAATTCCGGCTAAAGCCGCGGGCTTGTCGCCGTCGCATATTACAAGGTTGTCGTGGTTGAGCTTGAACGTCTTGTCGTCGAGGGTGGTAATCTTCTCGCCGTCCTTTGCCCTGCGCACCACGATCTCCCTGCCGGAGAGGGTGGAAAGGTCAAACGCGTGCATGGGCTGTCCCATTTCAAGCAGCACAAAGTTTGTAATGTCGACGACGTTGTTTATCGAGCGCAGTCCGCACAGCGCAAGCCTCTTTCTCATCCACATGGGGGAGGGGGCAATCTTTATGTCCTTTACATAGTGCGCAATGTACCTCGGGCACAGGTCGGGCGCAAGGTCAGTAACTTTAACGCCCTCGTCGCTGTGCACAGTCTTATATGTGCAGTCGGGGTGCTTTAAGGGCTTGTTCAAAACGGCAGCCACTTCGCGGGCGATGCCCAAAATGCTTTGGCAGTCGGGGCGGTTTGCCGTAATGCTTATGTCAAAAATGTAGTCGTCGAGTCCAAGAATGGGCTTAACGTCCTCGCCGTTCTTGCAGGAGGCGGGGAGAAGGAGCAGGCCGTTGTAGTCGGCTCCCTCATACATGTCGCCGCTTACGCCTATCTCCACGCCCGAACACAGCATGCCGTAGGAGTCTATGCCGCGCAGCTTACCCTTTTTAATGGTCATCACGCCCTCAACGGTGACGTGGTCCTTGGCGGTGGCGTAAACGGTGGCGCCCACCAAAGCCACGGGCGCCTTAATGCCCTTTGCCACGTTGTCTGCGCCGCAGCAGATCTGCAAAACGCCGTGTTCGCCGCAGTCCACTTTGCACACATGCAGGTGAGTCCCCTCAACGGGCTCGCACTCAACAACTTCGCCCACTACAACGTTTGTAATGTCCTTACCTATGTCAATAAGTTCTTCAACTTCAAAGCCGCAGCCGAACAGCTTTTCCTGCAGCTCCTCGGCGGTTACGTCTATGTCAACATAATCTTTCAACCAGCTTAAAGGTGCTTTCATAGCTTAAAATCTCCTTATCAGTCCTTGAATTGCTTCAAAAATCTCACGTCGCCCTCAAACAGCATCTTCATGTTGTTTATGCCGTATTTCAACATGGCAATTCTCTCTATGCCCATGCCGAAGGCAAATCCCGTGTATTCGTCGGGGTCTATTCCGCACCCTTCAAGAACGCGCCTGTTTACCATGCCCGCGCCTAAAACTTCAATCCAGCCCGTGCCCTTGCACAGTCTGCAGCCCTTTCCGCCGCACTCAAAGCAGCTTACGTCAACTTCAACCGAAGGCTCGGTGAAGGGGAAGTAGGAGGGGCGCAGCCTCGTCTTGACGGATGGACCGAACACCTTTCTCGCAAACTCGTCAAGCATGCCCTTCAGATCGCACAGGGTTATGCCCTTGTCCACGACAAGCCCTTCCATCTGTCCGAACATGGGGGAGTGGGTGGCGTCGTCGTCGCTGCGGTATACCTTTCCGGGAGAAAGTATCTTGATGGGCGGCTTCTTCTTTTCCATAACCCTTATCTGCCCGGCCGAAGTCTGCGTTCTCAAAAGCAGTTCGTCGGTTATATAAAAGGTATCCTGCATGTCGCGTGCGGGGTGATCCTTGGGCGTATTGAGCGCCGTAAAGTTGTAGTAATCGTTCTCGATTTCGGGACCTTCGAACACTTCAAAGCCCATGCCGGCAAATACGTCCACAAGCTCTCGAATTACCAAAGTGTTGGGGTGGTATGCGCCGTAGGGCAGCTTGCGCCCGGGAAGAGTTACGTCCGTCTTTTCGGCTTTATAAAGCTCCTCAAGCTCTATCCTCTTAACGCTCTCTGCAAGGGCGTCAAACTTCTCGTTTGCCCAGTCGCGCAGTGCGTTTATAATCTTTCCGACCTCGGGTCTCTTTTCCTTGGGCACGTCGCGCATGCCCTTCATCAGTTCAGAAATTTCGCCCTGCTTGCCGAAAAACGCCATCTTGAGCTCAGCAAGCGACTTGCTGCTCTTAATGTCCTTAGTAGTTTCGTCAATCTTTCTTTTGAGTTCTTCAATTTTTTCTTCAATCATAAAAAACCTCCGCGGCTCAATAAAAATAAAATCCCCGTGTCTTAAGACACGGGGAGGAAGTTAGTTTTTAACTTACTCGGTACCACCCGATTTCGCAGTAAGGATTGCCTTACTACCTTGTATTCCCTTTAACGCAGGGGTGCGGAACGGACTACTCTTTTTATTAATTTCGCCCGTCCGGCTCGCGGGTGAATACCGCGCAATTCTTTCAAGGCAGCCTTTCAGCCTATGGGCTCGCCCTCTCTTTTAAAAGATTTTTCAGCGCGTCTGTCCCGGTCACAGCCGTTACTTCAATTATACAAATTAAAAAATTACTTGTCAATCATTTTTGGTCGTAAATACTATTGCCGTAACAATCAAAGGCGACTACTGCGGGAAAGTTTTCAACTTCAAGTCTGTATACAGCTTCCGAAAGCAGGTCGGGGAAAGCTATGCACTCGCTGCTCTTAATGGCCTTTGCATACAGTGCGCCCGCGCCGCCAATGGCGGCAAAGTAAACGCGGCAGTTTCTCACTATCGCCCTGCGCACTTCCATGCTCATCTCGCCCTTGCCTATCATTCCGCCCAAGCCTGCGTCCAAAAGTGAGGGTGCAAAGCTGTCCATGCGGGCAGAGGTGGTGGGGCCGCAGCTGCCCGAAGCCATTCCCGGCTTTGCAGGGCAGGGACCGGCATAATATATGTACGCATCCTTTAGCTCAAAGGGCAAAACTTCGCCCCTTTGCATAATTTCCGCTATGCGCTTGTGTGCGCAGTCGCGTGCAGTCAGTATCACGCCGTTCAGCAGAACGCTGTCGCCCGCATGTAATTCCTTAATTTCCTTACTTGTAAGGGGCAAATTTAAAATTTTCATCAAAGCACCTCCTTGCGGCAGCGCATGCAGTGGCACTGTATGTTTATGGCCACGGGCAATCCTGCAATGTGCGTGGGCGCCCATTCGCAGTTTACGCCAAGGGCGGTAATTTTTCCGTGGAAACCCTGACAGCCTATGCCGAGCGCGTTTATACTCTTCAGCGCGCGCTCTTCAATTTGGGCTATGTCCTCTCTTTGGCTGTGCGTGCCCAAGTCGCGGGTGAGTGCCCTCTTTGCAAGGTATGTGCATGTGTCAAAGCTTCCGCCTATGCCCACGCCCACAATTACGGGAGGGCAGGGGCGTGAGCCGGTAAGTTTCACCGTCTCGACGATGGCGTCTATTATGCCCTCAACGCCCTGTGCGGGCTTGAGCATATAAACGCGGCTCATGTTCTCGCTGCCGAACCCCTTTGGCATAAAGGTTATGTTTATCCTGTCGCCTGCAACTATGGTCGTGTGTATGACGGCGGGGGTGTTGTCTCCTGTATTTTTGCGCGTTATGGGGTCGCATACCGACTTTCTGAAGTACCCGTCCTCGTACGCCCTGCGCACGCCGTCGTTTACCGCGTCAGACAAAAGTTTGCCTTCAAGCGCAACTTCCTGACCTATCTCCATCATGACTACCGCCATGCCCGTGTCTTGGCATACGGGCATTTTTTCGCGTTCGGCAAGTTCAAAGTTGTCGCACAGTGCCTGCAGTGCAAACTTGGCCGCGCCTTCGTCCTCAATTTGGCGCGCGTCATAAAGCGCCCTCTTGCAGCTGTCCGTCAGGCTTACGCCCGCGTCGAGCGCCATTTCATAAATCGCATTTTCAATCTCTTTGGTGTCAACCTTTCTCATAAGCAGAATTTTAGTACATTTTTTATCAAAAGTAAATCAATTAATTTACTAAAACTCAATTTTGCTGTATAATGCCCGTATGAATGTTTTGCCGTTAAAAAACTCTTGCGCCGCAAAGGCGGGCGCCGTCTATTCGGCGGCCGTGTGCTTTTATATCGTCCTGTCGGTAATTTTTTCGCTGATAATGGGCGGCATAAATAATGGCGAGGTTGCGGCATACTTAAATTTTTTGTGCTCACCTGTCGCGATATGCGCGGCGCTGTTTGCCTCAACAAAGCTTTTCAACATTCCGTTGCGTTCGGCGGCGTCGCTTAAGTGCAGTCCAAAGTATTATTTAATAGGCGTTCTCGCCGTATTCGGCCTGCTCTTTGCCCTGTCTCCATTGAACGGGCTGTTCATTTCTCTTTTGGAAAAAATCGGCTACACCGCGCCCCAAACCGACCTGCCCTCTTTGGAAGGCGGCGGGGTGGCGGGCGTAATAATCGTCGCCGCCCTGTTTCCCGCCGTGTGCGAAGAACTGTTGTTCCGCGGCTACATTTTAAGCAATGCCAACCTCGGCGTCGGCTCGGTAAGGGCGGTGTTTTTGACGGGATTTTTATTTTCACTCTATCACGGTTCGCCCGCGCAGACAATCTATCAGTTCATCTGCGGATGCGTGTTTGCGCTCATCGCCGTCCGCTCGGGCAGCGTGCTCCCCACAATGCTCGCCCATTTCTTGAACAACGCCGTCATCGTCATCCTTGAAGCGCTCTCTTTGGTCAATGCCGACGGCAACGTTGCAATGCCTTATGGCGCATTTATTGCTGTAACTGTCCTTGCGGCGCTCTCGCTCGCGGGCGCCCTCGTTTGGCTCATACTCGACAAAAAGCCCGCCGCTGCTAAGCAGGAGGGCGAAGTTAAAAATTTCTTCATTTGGGGCAGCGTCGGCATCTTCATAATGGCGCTCGTTTGGATTTTAAGTTTATTCCCGCTATGATAAAGGTTAACATTATCTGCGTCGGCAAGATAAAGGAGGAGTTTTACCGCTCCGCCGTCGCCGAATATTTAAAGAGGCTCTCCCGCTTCTGCAGGACGGAGGTCATCGAACTTCCCGAAGGCAAAAATTTAGATGAGGAGGGCGCCGCCATCCTAAAGCGTGCCAACGGCTACGTCATCGCCCTCTGCGTGGAGGGGCAAAAGATGTCAAGCACGGCGCTCGCCTCCAAAATAAAGACGCTGTGCGACGGCGGCCAGACCATAACATTTATAATAGGTTCGTCTTGCGGGCTGTCGCCGCAGGTCAAGTCGGCGGCTCAGTTAAAGCTCTCCTTTTCTGACATGACCTTCCCGCACCAGCTCATGCGCGTAATTCTGTGCGAGCAGATTTATCGCGCCTTCATGA
Organism: uncultured Clostridia bacterium; assembly: GCA_944354265.1. GTDB lineage: Bacteria > Bacillota > Clostridia > Christensenellales > Borkfalkiaceae > Coproplasma. The sequence goes on from CALVPX010000052.1 coordinate 13,863, forward strand.
TAAACAGCGGAAGCGAATATCACAAATAGCTGCTGTAATATAATATCTCGTGATATATAGCGAGGTAATGTCCTTTTACAAAAACTATAAGGGGCGCAAGTGCGTAATAGGCTACTCCTTCAAGGGCAGGGCAATTGTCGCCTTTCATGTCGGCAGTCCCTTCGGCAGGCAGTACATCTCCACATACGCCATTCACGGCAGGGAGTGGATAACCGCCCGCCTAGGCATCAGGCACGTCAAAAATCCCACTGAGGAAGGGGGGTGGATAATTCCCCTCGTCAATCCCGACGGCGCCCTCATCAGTCAGACCAAGTACCCCATGTGGAAGGCAAACGCCCGCGGGGTGGACCTCAACGTCAACTTCGACGCCGATTGGGGCTCAGGCAGGCTCAACACCCGCGTGCGCGGGGCGAGCGACTGCATAGGCGACGCGCCCTTTTCCGAGAGCGAAAGTTTAGCCCTCGCCAACTTCACCGCAAAGATCAGACCGTATGTAACCTTCAGCTTTCACACCAAGGGCGGCGAAATCTATTGGGAGTTTGACGGCAGAGGGGACGAAGGGGGAGCGCGCATTTTGGCGCAGTCCACGGGCTACGCCGTCAAAAAAATTGTGGGCAGTGCGGGCGGTTACAAGGATTGGTGCATACAAAAGCTCGGTATCCCCGCCTACACCATAGAGTGCGGTGCAGACAGTCTTTCCCACCCCATAACCCGCCTATCCGCCTTAAAAAACTGTTACAACATTTTGCAATATTTTACGTCCAATTATGAAAAATAAGTTTATGAAGAGCGCTTTGAAGTGCGCGCAGAAGGCATACGAAGAGGGCGAAGTCCCCATAGGCGCAGTCGTCGTCTTAGACGGCAAAGTCATCTCCCGCGGTCACAACCGCCGCACGGGCAGGCAGATTGCCACCGCCCACGCCGAAATAGAGGCCATTGAAAAGGCATGCAAAAAGCTCAAGAGTTGGCGCATCCCCGAGTGTGAGCTGTATGTCACCTTGGAGCCCTGCCCCATGTGCATGGGCGCGGCGCTCAACGCCCGCATAAAAAAAATTTACTTCGGCGCGTACGAGGACAAGGGTCGCTCGCTCACCAACGAAATTGCCAACGCCAATCTCCTCAACCACAAAATCGAGGTCGAAGGCGGGGTGATGGAGGAGGAGTGCAAAAAAATTCTGTCCGACTTCTTTTCTTCCATGCGCGCACGCGAAAAGGCCAAAAAGCAGAACGGCGGAGGGCAATGACCTGTCTGCCCAAACAAGAGTAGCGTTTAATGAAAGATTTTCACAATTAATTTTTATCTTAAAAAAAAGCGCTCATTCATGTTGACTTTATCGCCCATAAATTATACAATTAAGTTACAAAATTATTACATTAAAATGATATCGTCTGCGGAAAAGCGGGCGAGGGCTGCGGTGTGCGCCGTATAGGCGCGGCCTGCGTAAACACAAGATAAATTGGAGGAGCAGCACTTTAATGATCAATCACGGAACCGAAATCAAGCTTTTTTCGGGCAACTCAAACAGACCTCTTGCCGAAGCCATAGCGGCCAAGCTCAACACCACGCTCGGCGAAATGGAACTCACCCATTTTTCCGACGGCGAAATTTATGTCCGCTACGACGAGTCCATCCGCGGCAGGGACGTATTCCTTATTCAGTCTACGTCCGATCCCGTCAACACCAATCTGATGGAACTTCTCATCATGATCGACGCCGCCAAGAGGGCCTCCGCAGGCAGAATCACGGCCGTAATACCCTATTTCGGTTATGCCCGTCAGGACAGAAAGGCTCGCTCCCGCGAACCCATCACGGCTAAGCTCGTCGCAAACCTTTTAACCTCCGCCGGTGCAGACAGGGTGCTCACAATGGATCTGCACTGCCTCCAGATTCAGGGCTTCTTCGATATCCCTCTCGATAACCTCGTGGGCGGCCCCACGCTTTACAACTATTTCAAACCCAAGGTAGACGAAAATTTTGTCGTCGTCTCTCCCGATATAGGCTCTGTGGCAAGGGCGCGCAAGGTCGCCGCCCGCATGGACGCAAAGATGGCTATCATCGATAAGCGCCGTCCCAAGGCCAACGTAATGGAGGTCATGAACATCATCGGCGAAGTGGAGGGCAAAAACTGCCTCATGGTCGACGACATGATAGACACTGCAGGCACCATCGTTCAGGGCGCAAAGGCGCTGAAGGAGGCGGGCGCCAAGGAAATTTACGCCTGCTGCTCGCACGGCGTACTCTCCGGTCCCGCAGTCGAAAGGCTTGCGGCCTCTCCCATAACCGAGCTTGCCATGCTCGACACTATCAATATCCCCGCAGAAAAAATGCTTCCCATCTTCAAGATGATCTCCACGGCAAACATCTTCGCTGCGGCCATTGAAAATGTGTATATGGACAAGTCCATGTCCAAAATTTACGACTGATTTTTAAAAATCACTCTCAGCCATCACCAAAGCCACAGCGCGTCTGTGGCTTTATTTTTGAAATGCAGGTGCGTTTAACTGCGTGCCCTGCGCGTTTAAATATATGAAGATAATAGTAGGTTTGGGCAATCCCGAAGAAAAATATTTCAAAACCTTTCACAACATGGGTTGGCTCGCCGTCGGCGACTTGGCGGCCAATCTTGGCGTAAAGTTCAAAAAGCGCGAGTGCGAGGCCATATGCGCCGAAGCCAACGTAGGCGGTCAGAAGGTGATAATCGCCCGTCCGCTCACTTACATGAACTGTTCGGGCAGGGCGGTAAAGCAGCTGCTCGCCAAGCACAAGGCCACCCCCGCCGACCTCGTCGTCATCTACGACGATTACGACATCCCCAAGGGTCACGTCCGCATCCGCCCCTCGGGCAGTGCGGGCACGCATAACGGCATGCGCTCGGTCGTGTCCGAAATCGGCACGTCAGAGTTTGTCCGCATACGCATCGGCATTCGCGACCCCGAAGTAAACATTCCCATAATCAATTATGTCCTCTCCGAAGTCCGCCCCGCAGATTATGAGCTGTTTGTTGCCGCCTGCGGCAGGGCTGCGGACGCGGCTCTCGCTCTCGCCAAGGGCGAAAAGACCGAAATTGTAATGACAAAATTCAACGGCTGATTTTTAGCCGTTCCGCCGCACTGCGGCAGATTATAATTTAATGAATAAAAACTTTTTCACCTGCGACAATTTAAAGGGTGACTATCCCGCCCTTGAAAACGACGTCCGCCTCGGTACTCCGACGGCGGTTTTCGGCGTTTCTGATAGTCAAAAGTACCTAACCGCATGCATTTTTGACGGGGCGGTACTGTATATTGCGCCCGACCACATTGCCGCCGAAAAGGCGTACGAGGCCATTAAGACCCTGTCGGGCAAAAAGTGCGCATATCTTTCGCCTAAGGACGATGTCCTGCTTTATAAGGACGCCGTCTCCCGCGATGCACTCTTCCGCCGCTTGAAGGCACTGCATGAAATAGACGACGGCGCGCAGATAGTCGTGTGCGACGTGGAATCGGCTCTTCAGCTCGTGCCGCGCAGTCTGCCGTATATCGCATTAAAAAAGGGAGAGGACGTTGACTTCCTGTCCCTGCCCGCCGAGCTCGTCAGTATGGGCTACACCCGCGAATACTCGGCGGAGAGCGCCGGCTCCTTCGCCGTGCGCGGCGACATACTCGACATATATCCCGTCGGCGCAGAAAATCCCGTCCGCATAGACTTCTTCGGCGATACCGTCGAGCGCATACGCCCCTACGACCCCGTCAGCGGCGAGCGGCTCGAGGATATAGACTGCGTCACCATAATCGCCGCCACGGACAGCGTGATAGAGCAGGGCGATATTCCTAAAATCAATTCCGCACTCTCCGCGGGACTAAAAAATTGCCCCGATCAGAGGGCTTACGACCGCTCGCGCGCCATAGCCGACGAAATAGAGGGCAAAATTTCTTCGGGCTCGCCATTTGCGGGAGCATCATTCCTGATGCCCGTTCTGTCGTCCGCATGCACCGTGTTTGACATTATCCCTCAGAACAGCCTCGTCATACTCGACGAGTGTAAGACCATATCCGACCGTCTCACTTCGGTGAGCAAGGAGCACCGCGAACGCTATAAAAGTTTAAAGGAGGGAGGCGAAGTCTTTCCCTTCTCGCTCAATCAGTTCATAACCGAGGAGCAGTTCATCGCGCGCGTGCAGTCATTCCGCAACCTTGCGCTTCAGACTTTTACGTCCTCGACCATGTTTTTCCGTCCCCTGAAGACGTATAACCTGCGCTCAACGCCCACGCCGTCCTACCTGAATTCCGTTCCCGCCCTCGTTCAGGACATAAAAAATTGGCGGGCGGGCGGCTACCGCGTGCTCGTGTTTACGGGCAGCGTTCAGCGCCTCGAAAAACTCTCCGATTCCCTCGACGCCGAGTATATCTCCGTCGACCCTCTGCCCGACAGTTTGGATGCAATGCGCGGCGTGTGTCTGAGCAGTGAAGAGCTTGCAAAGGGCTTTGTCCTTCACGAGGCTAAGCTTGCCGTCGTCGGCAGCGGCGATATCTACACAAAATCTGTCCGTCAGCGCATACGCCGCCGCAGGGGCGACATGTTTGCCTCGCCCGAAATCGGCGACTACGCCGTCCACGAAAAGCACGGCATAGGTAAAATTACCGGCACAAAGAAGCTTGAAACTACCGACGGCATAAAGGAATACATCGCCATCGAATACCGCGGCGGCGACGTCCTGTATGTGCCCGTCGAGCAGATGGATATCCTCTCCAAATACTCGGGCGAAAGCAATCCGCAGCTGTCAAAGATCGGCGGCGCCGAATTCGACAGAGTAAAGGAGAGGGTGCGTCAGTCAATAAAAAAACTTGCGTTCGACTTAAAGGAACTGTACGCCGAGCGCTCGCAAAAAAAGGGCTATGCCTTCCCCGAACACGCCGCCATGATGGAGGAGTTCGAGGACGCCTTCGAATACGAGGAGACGCCCGATCAGCTCGCAAGTATAGAGGAAATCAAAAAGGACATGTGCTCCGATAAGGTCATGGACAGGCTGCTCTGCGGCGACGTCGGCTATGGCAAGACGGAAGTCGCCCTGCGCGCCATCTACCTGTGCGTCCTCGGCGGCAAGCAGGCGGCGTTCATGTGTCCCAGCACAATCCTCTCCGAACAGCACTATCAGACGGCTCTAAAGCGTTTCAACGACTTCGGCGTGCGCGTCGAAAAACTCAACCGCTTCAAGACGCCTGCCGAGCAGCAGAAGGTATTGAAAAAGCTTGCCGACGGCGATATCGACGTAATAATCGGCACGCACCGCCTGCTGTCCGACGACGTAAAATTTTACGACCTCGGCCTGCTCGTCCTCGACGAGGAACAGCGCTTCGGCGTAGAGCACAAGGAGAAGATCAAGCACATAAAAAACGACATCGACTGCCTTACCATGACGGCCACGCCCATACCGCGCACGCTGCACATGTCGCTCGCGGGCATAAGGGACATAAGCACCATAAACACGCCTCCCCAAAAGCGGCTGCCCGTGCAGACATATGTGGTGGAGGAGACGCCCACTCTCGTGCGCGACGCCATCGTGCGCGAAATTTCCCGCGGTGGGCAGGTGTTCGTGCTGTACAACAGGGTGGAGACCATATCGTCCTTTGCAGGCAAACTGTGCGAACTCGTGCCCGAAGCAAAAATAACTTACGCTCACGGCAGAATGGATAAAAACACGCTCGAAGGCAATGTGTTTGCCTTCTACCGCGGCGAAAAAAACGTGCTCGTTACCACCACGATAATAGAAAACGGCATAGATCTGCCCAACGCCAACACCATCATCGTCATCGACTCCGACCGCCTCGGCATATCTCAGCTCTATCAGCTGAGGGGGCGCGTGGGCAGGGGGGACAGGTTAGCTTCGGCCTACTTCACCTTCCGCCCCGATAAAGTTATGACGAGCGAGGCGACCGAAAGGTTAAAGGCAATAATGCAGTTTACCGAACTCGGTTCGGGCTTCAAAATAGCCATGCGCGACCTCGAAATAAGGGGTGCGGGCAACGTGCTCGGCGCAGAACAGCACGGCCATATGGACAAGGTCGGCTACGAATTGTACTCCAAGCTTTTAAAGGAGGAGCTGACGGGCGAAAACGTGTTCTCCGCCGAGCTCGACGTAAAGGCCACGGCGTATATCCCCGAAAGCTATATCGAAAGCAGCGCCGGCAGGTTGGACGCCTACAAACAGATTGCCGAAATACGCACCGTTGCCGACTACAAGCGCGTGTACCGCTCGATAGAGGAAAATTACGGCAGCATGCCCGACTGCGTGTTCAACCTACTAATCATCGCCGTACTCAAGGCGTACGCAACGCCCTTCGGCGTAAAAAAGATAAGCGTCAACTCCAAGGGTGGCAGTTTGGAACTCGCAGGCATCGCTTCGCTCAGCGACGGCAAACTTTCCGCCGCCATTCAAAGATATTCGGGCAAAGTCACTCTGTCCATGGCGCGCACTCCCGCCATAGTGTTCAGGCCGTCGTCAACGCCTGTCAAAACCATGCGCGGCATGATAAATTTTTTAAAATTTGCGGCAAGTTTCACGCAAAATCCATAAAATTTGTTTGCTATAATATTTTAAATATCGTATAATAAATGAGTATTGTAAAAAACGGTGAAATGGGTTTTACCCCTTTCGCCTGCGGAGATTTTTAATGAAAAGTAAAATGCTTGTTTGCGGCGCCCTTGCGGCCGCCCTCACCATATCCTTCGCCTTTTCGGGATGCGGCAACGCTACAAGAAACGAAGAAGATATGGGTCAGGTTATCGCTACAGTAGATATCTCAAAGAGCACAAACCTCGAAAGCGAGGGGCTTTCACAGTATTCCTCTGCGATAGATTCTGAAAAAAATATCCTTAAAAGAGATCTCGTCGCTTCCTTCTACAACGTGGGATATTCCTATGTGCAGAGCGGTTACGATACGGCGCAGGTATTCGAAATGCTCGTCGACGCCCTTACAACTACATCAGTCGTAACTCAGTACACCACGCTCAAACTCATCAGTTGGAAGAGTCAGGAAAATCCCAATCTGCTCGATGAATATTTAAGCCTCGAAACCCCCGTGGAGAGGTATGAATACCTCCTCGAAGGAGAAATCAGCGACGAGTCTGAAAGCGACCGCACCCTGCTTGCCCGCTACGCTCTCTATTCGAGCATAAACTCCTCCCTCGATTCAATAGAGGAGGGCATAATAAACGGCGACGACGACAGCGCTTCGTCGGATGAAACGCGCACCACTCCGGGCGGCGCAGGCGAAGAGGTGGAGGATTTCCTTCCCCTCAACGATGACGGCACTCTCAATTACGCAATTTACACGGGCTATTCGGGCGATGGCTTCAGCTATCTCATCGGCGATTCGGGCATTTATCAGGACGACATGCTCGAAGGCTCCACAAGGTCCACCCGCCGTCAGGCATACGCGTCGTTCTTAAGCAGCCTCAAGCAGAATTACCTCATCACCGAAGAGGACAGCGAAGTGCGCGACATTCTGTCGCTCTCCTACATTCAGGAAGAATATCTCTCGCAGCTTCAGCAGCAGGTGATCAACGAATATTACGAGCGCTATCAGGCAGAGCAGGAGGCTCTCATCGAAAGCGTTGATTCCAACGGCGTCTACACCTTCCTTCAGGAGAGGTACGAAAGGGATCTCACCGATCAGTCGATATCAAATTCAACGGCTTCATCCTTCGAAAATACCATGAGCTCCCTCTCCGATACGTCGTTCATCCTCTATGCGCCTTCAACCGAGGGCACAGACGGCGGCACTTACGGCTATGTATATAATATTCTTCTGCCCTTCAGCGCCGCACAGAATGTCAACATCGATACTTCCAACACCACGGCGCAGTACTACCTCGCAAGAAAGGACATCCTCGACGATATAATCGCCACCGACCAGCGCTCCGCATGGTTCAACGGCGCGACAGATTATTCGTTCGACGCAGACGAGGCCGGCCTCGACTATTACGGCGGCGCGGGCAGAAATTATCTTTTCTTTGAAGATAACCTCACTCAGACGGACAGGTATCAGACTCTCGATAAGTACGACGGCCGCTATTCCTATAACGGCAGCGTTGCCGAAAACGACGACGGCTCCTACAGCCTTGTTCCCGCAAGACTGACCGTCGACGACGTGCTCTCCGAGCTTGAAAATTACGTCGAATATGTAATGGGCGGCGACACCGTCACAATCGAAAAGCAGGACAGCTACAACGTCACAGATTACAACGACTATTACACCGAGGAGACGAGAAACCTCCCCGACAGCCAGAAGCAGATAGATTATTCGCGCTTCGTATACGCAAAGGGCAAGGTCGATTTAGGCGAAACTTCGCTTTCATCCTTCCTCGCAAATATGTTCGTTGAAGAAAGCGCCGCTTATAAGGCAATGAGCGCCGTCAACGAACTGCAGTATGCCTACACGACCGACACATCCGTACTCTCGCAGTACATCGGCTATTCGGTGTCTGCATACGACACAAACTATGTCCCTGAATTCGAATATGCCGCACAGGCCGCAATTGCGGAGGGGGCAGGCACCATCTATGTCTGCGCCGCCGACTACGGTTGGCACATCATCTATGTAACGGCAACCTTCGATACAGCCGGCGGCCCCGTATACGGCGACGACGTCGCATGGACGGCAGATCAGGTCCTCAGCGAAGGTACCTTCCAAAATATGTACTATAATTGGATTAAGGATAGTACTCTGTCTGAAGTAACATCCACCCGCCGTTCGATAATAAACGAACTTTTCGGCGGCGACACCACCGTCACAAGGTACGAAGATACTTACAGCGATCTGCTCGAACTCTAAATAAATAAAGGGAGAGAACTATGGAAATCTGGCAGGCAATAGTGCTCGGCCTCGTTCAGGGTCTTACGGAATTTCTTCCCGTTTCATCCAGTGGCCACCTTACGTTTGTGCAAAGCTTAATGGGCGTCAATCTCGGCGGTATGGATCTGTTGTTCGACATAATCCTCCACGTCGGCACCTTGGTCGCCGTGTGCGCAGTCTTTTGGCGCGACATCATCGACCTCTTCAAAAAGCCCTTCAAAACGCTGCTCTATCTCATAGTGGCAACCATACCGGCGGGCGTCGTAGGCCTGCTCCTCATGGATTGGTCTGAAGAGGTGATAAGCGGCAGTCCCTACATCGGCATATTGCTCGCGGTGTTCTTCACTCTCACGGCAATACTGCTTCTCGTCACCGAAATTTATGCCAAACGCAGGTCTAAGGAAAAGGAATTGCCCCTCTGCTGGCGCACGACCATCCCCATGGGTCTCGCGCAGGCGGTGGCCGCGCTCTTCCCCGGACTTTCGCGCAGCGGTTCAACAATCTGCGCCGGCGTTCTTGCGGGCGGCAGATCGGAAGATTTGTCCAAGTTCTCATTTTTAATGAGCATACCCGTCATTTTGGGCAGCTTTGCCGTATCCCTCGTAAAGGGCGCGGTAGACGGCGAACTTTCAGCCTCGTTCACAGCAATGGGGCCCAACGCAGGTTGGTGCATAGCTCTTGGCTTCATCGTCGCCGCAGTGTCCGGCCTGTTTGCCATCAAGGTCATGCTCGGCGCAATCAGAAAGGCCAACTACAAGTGGTTCAGTTTGTATCTCGTTTTACTTGCAATCGTCTGCATAGTTCTCTATTGCTGCAACATCATTTAATTAAAAATAAAATTTAAACGGCGGCGCGCTTTCAAAGCGCGCCGCCGTTTTATCGTCTGAATTTATTTACTGAATTGTTTCAACGTTGATGAGGTTGGAGTTGCCGCTCTTGCCGTTGGGCGTTCCGCCCGTCAGCACTATCTTGTCGCCCTTGCTTACAAGTCCGGTGCTCACTGCGGCGCGCTTGGCGTAGTGGAAGAGCACGTCGACCGAATAGAATTCCTCACTCATTATGGGTATGACGCCCCAAGAAAGCCCGAGCTTTCTGTATGCCCTTTGGTCGGTCGTCATGCCTATTATGTCTATCATGGGACGGAAACGCGACACCGTCCTCGCCGTGCCGCCCGTACGCGTGCAGACCACAATTACCTTTGCACCTATGTCGTGCGCAAGCGTGCACGCCGAGTGTGCAAGTGCCTCGGAAAGGCTGTTTACATGGTACTCTGACTCATCTATATAGGCAATGTATTGCGTGTTTGCCTCGGCCTGCTTTGCTATCTTTGCCATGGCGCTCACGGCTTCAACGGGGAACTCGCCCGCAGCCGTCTCGCCCGAAAGCATGATGGCGGAGGAGCCGTCGTAAACGGCATTTGCCACGTCGGAAATTTCTGCTCTCGTGGGGCGGGGTTGATGTATCATCGATTCAAGCATCTCCGTCGCCGTTATCGAGCGCTTGCCGCTTATGCGGCACTTTCTTATAATCTGTTTCTGAATGGCGGGCAGCTCTTCATAGGGAACTTCCACGCCGAGGTCGCCGCGGGCAACCATTATGCCTTGGCTGACTTCGATAATGGAATCGAGGTTGTTGACGCCCGCGCGGTTTTCAATCTTTGCAATAATTTCAATTTCGTCGTTGGTGTCGCCGCATTCCCTCAGCCAATTTCTTACATCAATTATATCCTGAGCGCGGGAGACGAACGAGCATGCCACAAAATCTATGCCCTGTTCAACGCCGAACTTGAGGTCAGATTTGTCCTGCTCCGAAAGGAAAACCATGTCAAGCTCTTTGTCGGGGAAAAACATGGACTTTCTGTTGGAAAGCACGCCGCCGACTACAGTTTTGCAGATGACGTTGGGCTTTTCAACCTTAATAACTTCAAAAATCATCAGCCCGTTGTTCAAAAGAATTTTGTCGCCGGGGTTCATCTGATCGCATATCCCCTTGAACGAAACGGTCACCCTGTTTTGGTCGCCTTCGATCTCTTCCGTAGTAAAGGTAAACTTGTCGCCGTCATGCAGCGTTATTTTATTGTCCTTGAATGTGCCTATCCTGAATTCAGGACCCTTTGTGTCGAGCATTATGGGGAGGGGTACTCTCAGCTTGTCGCGCACCTTTTTAATGGTATTCATTTTCTGAAGGTGCTCTTCATGCGTACCGTGCGAAAAGTTGAGCCTCGCAACGTTCATGCCTGCTTCCACCATCTTGGTCAGCACTTCTTCGCTCTCGCTTGCAGGTCCGAGAGTGCAGATTATTTTGGTTTTTTTCATAAACAAAACTCCTGATGCAAATTTATCCGTATATATTTTAAAACAAAATTTTGCAAAATGCAATAAAAGATGAAAAATAGTTTTGTATATTTTGTAAAATGTGCTAAAATATTTTCAAATCCGAGTTAATTGTGCGGTCGCGGGCAAAGAAATTTGCGTGAGGAAAGTCCGAGCATCGCAGGGCAACGGTGCCTGCTAACGGCAGGTGAAGGCGACTTCAAGGAAAGTGAACAGAAATACACCGCAGGGCTTGCCGCCCTGTAAGGTTGTAATGGCGAGGTAAGAGCTCACCGTGGCGGCGGTAACGCCGCCAGCCAATTAAACCCCACCGGATGCAAGATTGGGGCGTCGGCTGATTTTAATATCGGGGCTGCCCGTCCGCCGCCGTCCGTCAACATCGCTTGAGCCTGCAGGCGACTGCAGGCGTAGATAGATGGCCGCACTCGACAGAACTCGGCTTACAGATTAATCTCGGATTTAACTTTTTACATGCCGCGCATTGTTTGAAATGCGCGGCATGTAATATTTTGTCAATATCTGTCTCAACCGTGCAAAATTTGTTTGCGGTTTTGCCCGTGCTCGTTTATAATGGTATTGTCGTTTTATGTAACGGCACAGCGAAGTACCGCTTTGCGGTGTTTCAGATTAAAAATTTTAAAGGGGGAACATATGAAAAAATATGTAATCGTAACCGACTCCTGCGCCGACCTCAACGCCGATTTGCGCAAAAAGTACGATATCGAATATCTCTGCATGCGAGTCATCGAAGGCGTTGTCGACAGGCCTGCCGACCTCGATTGGCAATTTATGCCCGCAAAAACCTTTTACGACAAAATGCGTCAGGGCGTGCGCTTCACCACGTCGCAGATAACTGCCTCCTATTATGCCGAGGCGTTCGAAAAATATGTCAAAGAGGGGTGCGACGTCCTTTCAATCTCCTGTTCGTCGGCACTCTCCGGGTCATATAAGGCAAGCCTCGTCGCCCGCGACAAGGTTTTGGCTGCACACAGCGACGCGAAGATAATATGTATAGACCCTCTCAATGCCTGCATAGGGTTGGGACTTATTTGCATCACCGCCTCAAAGCTGCGGGCGGAGGGCAAGAGCATTGAAGAGACGGCACAGTTTATAGAGGACAACAAACTCAAAATGAATCAGTTTGCCACCGCTGACGACCTCGTCTATCTCAAACGCGCGGGCAGGGTCGCTCCCACGAGCGCATTCTTCGGCGGGCTTTTAAAGATAAAACCCATTATAATTTCTGACGCCCTCGGGCAGAACGCCGCCGTTGAAAAAGTCAAGGGCAGGGGACCCGCTTTAAACAGACTTTTGCAGCTCTTCAAGGAGCACTACAAGTCCTTTCCCTATCAGGTGGTAGCCGTCGCCCACGCCGATTGTCCCGCCGAAGCCGAGGAGTTCGCAAAGAAAATAATTGAACTTCTGCCCGACAAGGATGTGGAAGTGCTCATCGACTACATAGGCCCCATAGTAGGCGCCACCGTCGGCCCCGGCACGCTCGCCGTCTATTTTTATGGCGACGAAGTAACTTATAAAGCTTAGCAAGGAGTTTTTATTTGACACAGCCCAAACCTTTCAAACTCAAGCGGCGCCCTGTATTTGCAATTTTCAGGGCGTTAATCATGCGCACCTTTTACCGCAAACCGCAGGTGACAGTACTAGAAAAAATACAGCAGCCCTGCATTTTTGTCAGCAATCACGACGCCAAGCGCGGCCCCGTTGTGGCCGAATTGTATCTGCCCGTCCGCACGGCAAAGTGGGGCGCCTATCAGATGCTCTGCGACTACAACACCCGCCGCAAGTATCTGCGCGATATATTTTATATGAAAAAGCAGGGCATGGGCAGAAAGCTTGCTTCGTTCAAGGCTTTTTTCGAAGCTTTCTTTTCGCTCTTCATCTACCGCGGCATGAATTTCCTGCCCACATATACCGACGCCCGCCTTACAAAGACCATTAACGAGAGCGTCGAAGTTCTCAAAAGCGGAATGTCCGTGTTCATCTTTCCCGAAGATTCTGACGGCGGCTATAGGGAGGTAATGCAGAAGTTTTTCCCCGGCTTTGTAATGCTTGCCGAAGCGTATTACCGCAAGACGGGCACCGATTTACCCATTTATCCCGTCTATTACCATGCCAAGCGAAAAAAGATGGTAATAGGCAGGCCGCGCTTTGCACATAAGCTGAAGGAGGAGGGATTGGACAGAAACGCCATCGCCGAAATTTTAAAGGACGACGTCAACTCATTGCTCTTCGATTACATAAAAAATTAATAGTTTTTAAGCGCCGCGCGGCCAATGCCGCGCGGCGCTCTTTCATCCTCCGCTTAGTTCACCAATATTTCATAATTTTTACAGCTGCGCACAGCGCAAAAAATTTGTAAAATACTGATTGTTTGTGTTATAATTCATACTGATTTAAAACCAACTTTAAAAGATAATCTACAGTATGTCTAAATTAATGGGTATCGATGTCGGTTCGACAACAGTAAAAGTAGTTGCAATCGACGAACAGTTCAACATTTTGTACAAATCATACGTCCGCCACTATGCACGCGTAAAGGAGACTGTGCTGTCCGAGCTTGAAAAGGTGCGCTCGCAGTTTCCCGGCGATTACAGCGTGTCCATAACGGGCAGCGCGGGGCTCGGCCTTTCACAGCGCAGCGGACTCAACTTCGTGCAGGAAGTGCAGGCGGCCTTCATAGCCATCCGCAAGTACTATCCCGATGCCGACGCCGCCATTGAGCTCGGCGGCGAGGACGCCAAAATAATCTTCATAACGGGCGGCACCGAACAGCGCATGAACGGCAGCTGTGCGGGCGGCACGGGCGCCTTTATCGATCAGATGGCAACTCTTCTCAACGTCACCGTGCAGGAGATGGATGAGCTCGCCTTAAAGGCGCAAAAGGTCTATCCCATAGCTTCCCGCTGCGGTGTGTTTGCCAAGTCAGACATTCAGCCCCTCTTGAATCAGGGCGCCAAAAAGGAAGATATTTCAGCCTCTATTTTTCAGGCCGTCGTCGATCAGACTGTCTCGGGCCTCGCTCAGGGCAGAAGGATAAAGGGCAAAGTGCTCTTCCTCGGCGGCCCGCTCTACTTCCTAAAGGCGCTCCGCAAGGCGTTCAGGGATACGTTAAATCTCGGCGACAACGCAATTTTTCCCGACGACGCACCTTGCTTCATGGCAATCGGCGCGGCGCTCAATTCGCAGTCGAACAGGCCTGAAAGCCTGTCGTCGGTCATTCAGAAGCTGTCAAACGTGCGCGACAGCGACGAAATAGAGACCGGTCAGCCCCTCTTCAACAGCAAGGAGGAGTATGCCGACTTTGTCGCCCGCCACCGCGCCACCGACCTTGAATTCTGCGATATCGCCACCTACGAGGGCGACGCCTATCTCGGCATAGATTCGGGCTCCACAACTACAAAACTGATACTCATCACGCCCGATTGCCGCATACTCTATTCGCACTATCAGTCAAACAACGGCCAGCCGCTCGACATTGTAATTGAAAAGCTCAAAGAAATTTTCGAAACTACCGGCGGCAGGGTCAAAATACGCGCAAGTGCAGTTACGGGCTACGGCGAAGACCTAATAAAGGCCGCCATAAAGGCCGACTTCGGCATAGTCGAAACGGTCGCCCACTTCAAGGCGGCGCTTCACTTCAATCCCAAAGTCGACTTTATAATCGATATCGGCGGTCAGGACATCAAGTGCTTCAAAATCAAAAACGGCGCCATAGATTCAATAATGCTCAATGAGGCCTGCTCCTCGGGCTGCGGCTCGTTCATTCAGACGTTTGCCAAGGCAATGGGCATGGAGATAGACAAATTTTCTCAGGAGGGTCTGTTCGCCAAGCACCCCGTCGAACTCGGCTCGCGCTGCACAGTGTTCATGAACAGTGCCGTAAAGCAGGCGCAGAAGGAGGGGGCGAGCGTGCAGGATATCTCTGCGGGTCTGTCCTCGTCCATTGTCAAGAACGCTATATACAAGGTAATCCGCGCAGCCTCCGCAGATGAACTCGGCGACAACATAGTCGTGCAGGGCGGCACATTCTTGAACGACGCCGTTCTCCGCTCGTTCGAGTTGGAGACGGGCAAAAATGTCATCCGCCCCGGCATAGCAGGGCTGATGGGCGCGTTCGGCGCGGCACTCTACGCAAAGGAAAACATTGAGGGTGTAAGCACAACTATAGGCGAAAGCGAGCTTGCAAACTTCTCCTATAAATCACTATCCACAAACTGCCACGGTTGCACTTCCAACTGCAACATAAACGTAATAACGTTCGGCGACGGAAGAAAGTACATATCGGGCAACAAGTGCGAGCGTGGCGCAGGCTTAAAGCCCGCCTCAACCGACCTCGACATCTATTCATACAAGCAGGAGAGGCTGTTGAAGTGCGTTCACGGCGACAATATAAAGGTTCACAGGGCACGCGTGGGGCTGCCCATGCAGCTCGGCATGTACGAACAGCTCCCCCTGTGGGCGGGCTTCTTTGAAAGCTTAGGCTTCGAAGTCGTCCTCAGCGAAAAATCCTCCCGTCAGCTGTACTTCAAGGGGCAGCACACCGTTGCTTCAGACACGGCCTGCTATCCCGCAAAGCTCATTCACGGCCATATAGAGAGCCTTCTCGACAAGGGCGTAGATTTCATATTCATGCCCTGCGAAAGTTATAACATCGACGAGCACGACTCCACAAACCACTACAACTGTCCCATCGTCGCCTATTATCCCGAGCTATTAAAGGCCAATAACGAGCGGTTGAACGATCAGAACTTCATAATGCCATACCTCGATTTGAACGAGGAGGATAACACCGTCAAAAAGCTGCACACGCTCTTCAAAAAGTACGGTGTCTCCAAAAAGCAGGTGCGCGCCGCCTTGACCGAGGGCTTCAACCGCCTCGACGATTATCACGCTGATGTGCGCAGGAAGGGGGAGGAGATACTCGATAAAGCCACGCTTGCCGGCAAGCAGATAATCATCCTTGCAGGCAGACCCTATCACCTCGACAACGAAATAAACCACGGCATAAACAAATTGTTGACGTCGCTCGGCATGGCGGTCTTGTCAGAGGACAGCGTGTTCGACAAGGGCAATTACGTCAAAGTCAATGTTCTCAATCAGTGGACGTACCACGCCCGTCTCTATCGTGCCGCCGAATTCGCCACCCGCCACGAAAATGTAAACCTCGTTCAGCTCGTGTCGTTCGGATGCGGCATAGACGCAATCACAACCGATCAGCTGCGCGCCATACTCGAAAAGGGCGGCAAGCTGTATACTCAGATAAAGATAGACGAAATCAACAACTTAGGCGTGGTAAAAATACGCCTGCGCAGCATGCTCGCCGCCATTGAGGAGAGCAAGCGCAAAAAGGTGACAAATGCAGGATAAAATTACAGTAAATTACACCGACGATTATCCCCGTTGGAAGGATGAATATAAGAGCACATACAAAATACTCGTCCCCGATATGCTCCCTTGGCACTTTGCCATAATCGAGCAGCTCTTAAAGATGGAGGGGTACGACGTAGAAATTCTCAAAAACGATTCCCGCAACGTAATTGACGAGGGGCTGAAGCATGTGCACAACGACACCTGTTATCCTTGCCTGTGCGTTGTCGGGCAGTATATCGACGCTTTAAAGAGCGGCAAGTACGATGTAAACCACACCGCCGTTTTAATCTCGCAGTCAGGCGGCGGCTGCCGCGCTTCCAACTATATCCCTCTCATCCGCAAGGCTCTCAAGGCAGAATTTCCCAACGTTCCCGTCATCTCCCTCAACTTTTCGGGTCTCGAAAAGGATTCGTCCTTCAAAGTCGGTTTAAAACTCCTCTTGAAGCTCGCGTTCGCCATCTTTTACGGCGACAGCATAATGTGGTGCTACAATCAGACGCGCCCCTACGAAGAGCAAGAGGGCGCCGCCGATAAGGCCCGCAACGAGGCCATGGCGGCCGTCATAGACTCTTACAAATCAGGCAAGTACTATAAGTACAAAAAGGTCAACGCCAAAATCATATCAATCTTTGCCTCGGTAAAGCGCAGGGATATAAAAAAGGTCAAGGTGGGCGTTGTCGGCGAAATTTATGTCAAGTACGCCTACCTCGGCAACAACCACCTCGAACAGTTTCTCCTCTCCGAGGACTGCGAACCCGTCGTGCCCGCCCTCATGGACTTTGTGCTCTACTGCATCGTCAACAACATTAACGATTCTGACCTCTACGGCAAAAAGGGCATCTTCTATACCGTCAACAGAATACTGTACCGCGTGCTCTACCGCATGCAGCGCAATATCATCAGGCAGTTTAAAAAGGATGGCACGTTCGAGCCCATTCACGACTTCGAGCACCTGAGAAAGTGCGCCGATAAGGTCATAAATCAGGGCGTAAAGATGGGTGAGGGTTGGCTGATCCCCGCAGAAATGGCCGCCCTTGCAGAGACGGGCACGGAAAATATTGTCTGCGCCCAACCCTTCGGCTGTCTGCCCAACCACATTGCCGGCAAGGGTACAATAAGAACGCTCAAAAATATGTACGAGCACGAAAATATCGTCGCTGTCGACTATGACCCCTCGGCAACTAAGGTCAATCAGGAAAACAGAATCAAATTGATGTTGTCAACAGCAAGGGAAAATCTTAAAAACGAGCAGATTGCCAAGTAAAATTTTACAACTTTTTTACCCTTTGCATATAGACATTTTTGTAATTGCATTATATAATTAATTTTGTAAATGCGCAAAAGTACATATGCGCGCCGCGCATTTCAGTGCGGCGCGCATAAATTTTATATAAAAATTTTGCGCATGGGGAAGATATGAAGAAATTCAAAACAAAAATGCTCGTCCTCTTGACCCTGTCGGCGGCAACCCTTTCGGTCGCTTGCCTCGCCGCATGCAACAGTCAATCGGAACAGTCGTCTGAGCATGAACATAATTTAACCCACCATGCCGCCGTTGCGGCAACCTGCACAGATGAAGGCAATATCGAATATTGGTCGTGCAGCGGCTGCGGCCAAAACTTTTCTGACAGTGACGGCACGACGGCCGTCTTGCAAGTAACCATTCCTGCCGACGGACATAATTTAACCCATCATGCCGCCGTTGCGGCAACCTGCACAGATGAAGGCAGTATCGAATATTGGTCGTGCGGTGTCTGCGGTCAGAACTTTTCTGAAAGCGCGGGAACGGCTCCCGTGAGTCAGACTGTCACTCCCACCACAGGTCACAATTGGGGGCAGTGGGCTGTCTATGAGGCGGCGCAAAACTGCCTCGAAAAGGACGTCGAACGCCGTGTCTGCCTCAACGACAATACTCATTATGAAAAGAGGGAGGGGCAGTCCGGTCCTCACTCATACGTTGATGGCTTCTGCCAATATTGCGGCGACAATCAGTCAAATGGACTTGAATTTGAAGAAAATTCAGAAGGCTACACCGTCACAGGTATCGGCACTTTCAGCGGCAGCGTGCTCTATATCCCCGAGGAATATAATGGGCAGCCCGTAACCGCCATAGGCAGGCGGGCTTTCTCTGAAACGGACATTACAGAAGTTGTTATCCCCGACAGCGTAAAGCAAATAGACTATTACGCCTTTGAAGATTGTGATTTGCTTAAAAAAGTCACCATTGGCGACGGCGTGGAGGTAATACAGAGCGGCGCCTTCGCAAGGTGCAGCAACCTGACAGAAATAAATTTCGGCAAGAATGTGCGCGAACTGCGCAGCGAATGTTTTGTCTATTGTTCAGGTTTAAGGGAAGTTACTATCCCCGCGAGCGTTGAAGAGGCGCTTTCGGTCTTCAATGGCTGCACCTCGCTCGAAAGAGTCACCTTTGAGGACAACAGCAAGCTCGAATGGTTGGGGCTGTACTTCTTCTACAACTGCACCTCGCTCAAAGAGGTAAATTTCGGCACCGGCAGTTCTCTTGAATATATCGACAACAGCGCCTTCTATAACTGCACCTCGCTTCAAAGCATAGAGCTTCCCGACAGCGTAACAGCCATTCTATACGGTGCGTTCAGCAGCTGCACGGCTCTTGCCGACGTGCAATTGCCTGCCTCGCTCGAATATATCGCTTCTCACGCCTTTGCCGACTGCGCTTCGCTTGAAGGCATTGTCATACCCAAATCTACGACATTTATAAATCACAATGCCTTTACGGGCAGTCAAAACCTTACTTCGCTCGTCGTGGAGGAGGGCAACCCCGTCTATCACAGCCAAGGCAACTGCATCATAGAGACTGCAACCAAAACCCTCACCCACGGCTGTGCGGGCAGCGTCATCCCCACGGACGACAGCGTAACTTCCATCGGCACATGGGCGTTCGGCGAGTATATGGGCTTAAAGAAAGTATTTATTTCGCAGTACATAACCGACATTGATTTTATGGCGTTTCATGGCTGCGGCGGATTGGAACAAATAACCGTCGACCCCTTAAATCCCGTCTATCACAGCGACGGCAATTGCCTTATCGACACGGCGGAAAAATCCGTCTTGCGCGGCTGTGCAGACAGCGTAATTCCCACCGACGGCTCTGTAACTTACATTTCCGATGGCGCATTCGTAAACTCGCCAATCAAAAATATTTATATTTCTGCAGACATGCGTTTCGGAGACAACGCCTTCAACGGTTGCACCCAAATTGAAAGCATAACGGTGGAAGAGGGCAACCAATATTATTACAGTCAGGGCAATTGCCTCATTTCAAAGAGTACGGGCGAACTCATCAAGGGGTGCAAAAACAGTCAAATCCCTGCAAATGTCAAAAGCATAAGACGTTCGGCGTTCGAAGGCTGCTACATACAGAGCGTAACCCTGCCCGCCGACTTGCAGACGCTTGAGTATCGCGTTTTTGCAGACTGTGCGAACCTTACCGATATATATTTCGGCGGCACTGTCGAACAGTGGAATGCAATCGAAAAGCATACTGAGTGGGACGAAGGCACAGGCCCTTACACCGTTCACTGCTCTGACGGCGTAATTTAAAAGCCGTGCAATATCACTGCGGTGAGTATTGCGCAAAAGGTAAAAAGTTTTGAATATTTTTCTCTACATAATCGCGGCGGTTGTGCTCGCAGCGGCACTCATTCTGTTTGCTGTGGCGCTCAACAGCCGCATTATCGGCAGGTCGGTTATGGCGACCCTTGCCGAAGGTTACATGAAGGTCAAGCGCGCTTTCTTTACCCCCAAAAGGGCGCGGCAAGAGCTTGAAGAGCTCAAAAGGCAGGGTGAAAAGCCCTATGTTCTGCCGAAGAATTGCAAGCTCAATTGCTCCGTCACACAGTACAATAGCCACGGCCTGCAGGTCTATGAGTTCAACCCGCAGGGCGGAACGACAGTGCTCTATCTGTACGGCGGCGGCTATGTGCACAGGCCTTTAAAGTATCACATAAAGTTCTTCGACAAACTCACGCGCGCCTGTAACTGCCGCATAATCATGCCCGTTCTTCCGCGTGCGCCCTTCTGCACATACAAATATTGCTACGACAAAATAGAAAATTTTTATCTGTCGCTTGAAAATAAGCGCGACATAATTTTGATGGGCGATTCGTCAGGCGGCGGACTTGCCCTCGGGCTGACGCTGAAACTCAAAGAGGAGGGGAGGGAGCTTCCCCGCAAGCTCGCACTTTTAGCGCCTTGGGCAGACCTCACAATGACAAATCCCCTCATTCCCGAATACGAAAAGGTCGACCCACGCAATTCGCGTTGGCTTGCAAAGCTGTGGGGAGGGGCATGGGCAGGCGGCGACGACATGAAAAATTATATGCTCAGCCCCATTTACGGCAATTTAAGCGGTCTGCCTCCCGTCGTGCAGTACGCGGGTACGCGCGATATTCTGTACCCCGATTGCCTTCTCCTGCACGAAAAACTGCAGCAGGCGGGCGTAAGTTCAAAATTTGTTTCGGGCAAGGGGCTCAACCATGTCTATCCCGTCTATCCAATCCCCGAGGCAAAAACAGCCCTCGGCGAAATAGTTGGTGACATTTTATCAACCTATAAAGAAGAACAGGTCTGATTTCTTTGAGTGTAAATCTCAATATTGTGTGTAGTTACTAACTTTTAAGGCTTTTATTTAGTACTATATCACGCATAGTAACAGCAATTTTAAATAAACTCAGCGGCGGAGCGCTAAAAATGCGCTCCGCCGCTTTGCATATTATAAATTTCGGTTTGGATTATTCGTCTGTCCTAAAAGGAAGTCTATGCTAACGTTGTAAAAGTTAGCAAGCTTAATAAGTATTTCTGTGGGTATATCGTTTTCGCCTGTTTCGTATTTTGAATATCCTGTTTGCGACATTCCCAGCATTTCAGCCACTTGCGTTTGGTTTAAATCTCTGTCCTCACGCAAATCGCGTATCTTATTGTACGCCATAGTTACTCCTTATTCTGCTAAAAAGTATAACACGGTATGGCCAATGCACTTGACTTTTAATCTGTTTCAGGTTAAAATATGATTATGCATTAATTTATTAAGCTGTACTTGTGCAAATAATTAGTAACTTGATGGTAGTTATGTGGCGAAACTTTTAGTTGCATAACTTATTACATTCAGCCCCTTTACAAATGGCGCTTGCGTATAGTACAATGTATACGGCGGCGCGAATGCGCTGCACTGCCGCATATCTACGGAGGTTTTATGCAGGAAAATGAAATTTTAAGGGTAGAGCACCTCACCAAAACTTTTAAATTGCCCTTAAAGCAGCAAAAGCTCGAGGGAGGCGTAAAAATTAAAACGGCCGTCGACGATCTGTCTTTCTCTTCCTTCAAAGGCGAAATTTTCGGCCTTCTCGGCCCCAATGGCGCGGGCAAAACCACAACTCTGCGCATTCTTGCAACGCTCATAAAGCCGGATAGCGGCGATGCGTTTATCGACGGCGTCAGCGCCGTCAATAATCCCTATGGGGTGCGCGGAAAGATAGGTTTTCTGACAAGCGAATTAAGGCTTGAAGATTTTTTCACTCCCGACTATCTGTTCGATTTCTTTTCGGAATTGCACGGGGTTCCCCATGATCTGCGCAACGAGCGCAAACGTTCGCTGTTTGCCCGCTTCGGCATAGATAAATTTGCGGAGGTAAAACTTGCAAATCTTTCAACGGGCATGAAGCAGAAGGTCTCCATAGTCATCTCCATAGTTCACGACCCCGATTTTATAATCTTCGACGAGCCCACAAACGGCCTCGACGTGCTGACGGCCAAGACTGTCACGGACTATCTTTCCGAGTTGCGCGCCGATGGCAAAAGCATTATTTTATCCACGCACATATTTTCTCTTGCCGAAAAGTTGTGCGACAGGGTGGGGGTGATAATCGACGGTAAACTCGCCGCGCTCGACACCCTGTCGGCGCTTACCGCCGAAAAAAACCTTGAGGATAAGTTCTTCGATCTCTATTCTCAGGCAAAGGGGGAGCGGGCATGAATACAATTCTTGCAATAATCAAAAAAGAGTTCCGCCGCTTCTTCTGCGACAGGCGTATGATTTTTACAACCCTCCTGATGCCGGGTCTGCTCATCTACGTCGTCTATACGGCAATGGGGGCGATTACGCAGTCCGTGGCAGAACAGTCGCCCACGCCCGTCGTCTACGTTCAGAATATGCCCGAAAGTTTAGCTTCCGCACTCGAAAGTGCGCTCGACGTGCGCGAACAGACCGTCTCCGACAATGAGGCGAAGGAACGTATTGCCGGGGGTGAAATAGACGCGCTGATAATTTTCCCTGAAAATTTCGATGACCTCACGGTCGGCACAGACGTGCCTGAAGTCAGTATTTATTATAATTCTACGGAAACGTCGTCGGCAACCGCCTATTCTACCGTCTCGGCAATACTGCAAAGCTACGAGCAATCCATTGCGAACGTCTTTAACGTCAACGCACAGCAGGGCGAAATTTACGACCTTGCAGACAGCCGTTCGGCTTCAATGTATGTACTCTCAACGGTCGTGCCCATGGTGCTGATCATGCTCATGCTCTCGGGCTGTATAGCCGTAGTTCTCGAATCGATTGCGGGCGAAAAGGAGAGGGGGACCATAGCAACATTGTTGGTTACACCCATAAAGCGCAGCCACCTCGCCATAGGTAAAATACTGTCGCTCTCAGTAATAGCCGTCTTAAGCGGCATATCAAGCTTTTTGGGATTGATATTATCTCTTCCCAATCTCATGAGCGGCACAGGCGTAGAATTTTCTCTTGCGGCATACGGTGCGCTCGATTATCTCGGGCTGTTCCTCGTGGTAATTTCCACCGTGCTCGTCTTTGTTTCGTTGCTTGCAATAGTTTCGGCATACGCAAAGTCCACAAAAGAGGCAAACGGGCTTATAGCCCCCGTAATGATACTTGCAATGGTCTGCACGCTGTGCTCAATGTTCATAACGTCGCCGTCCGTCGGGTTCTTCTTTATTCCCGTGCTCAACAGTTCGCTATGCATAGCGGCCTTAATGGCGGGTACCTTTGTTGTGGTGCCGTTTGTTATAACCATGTGCGTAAATATTGTGTGCGCGGCCTTGCTTTCAGTCCTCCTCGGTGTAATGTTTAATTCGGAAAAAATAATGTTTAATCGGTAAAATAATTAAAGCGCGCAGCTTTTCAGCTGTGCGCTTTGCAATATCAAGGATTATTCATAGTACTATGTCACATATAACTGCGCTAATGCGCTCGCTCATCTCGCAAGGCAAAACAGCAGGTGTCTGCTGTTTTGAGGAAACCTTGCTCGTCTCTTTTGCTGACGGGTAAAATCAATTCTGCGCAGTAAAATGATAACGGCGTGCGATATTCGCACGCCGAGTAATATCATTTTACTGCGCAGCCTCTTTTGCCCGCAAAGGCCGAAGCGTAAACCGCACAGGTAGCTCCGACAAAGCAACCTTATGGCACACCGTCGGGACTGTTTAGTGCTGCTATATCCCTATCCTGACACGGTTCGCAGTTGACGGTTGCATAAGACCTTGTTATCAACACCCCTTGTACGGCGCGGCCTTCCACCTTGGCGGTCGGGAGAGGCATTCAGCCCTGCTGTAGCGGATTGCAGGTACAGGGCACCGCTATCTCCCCACTTAGCGCAGCTATTGTATTATAGCAAAAGCAAAATTTATTTGCAAGTAAATTTAAGTGCGTTTGTAAATTTAGGGAGGAGGTGCGGTTAAAGGCTGTCTGTAAGCTTGGCCTTCACGCAATAAAAAACTTGACTTTTATTTGACTTTGCCATAAAATGTATGTGTTCTTAAAAAAGGAGTTTTGTATGGCAGAAAATTGCAATCACGATTGCTCGTCCTGCGGCGAAAACTGCGCCTCGCGCGACCCCAAAAGCTTCTTAAAGCAGCCGCATAAACTGAGCAAAATCAAAAAGGTAATTGCCGTCGTGTCCGGCAAGGGCGGGGTAGGCAAGTCCATGACGTGCGCCCTCCTTGCATGCGCTGCGCAGAATGAGGGGTATAATACCGCCATAATGGATGCCGACATCACCGGCCCTTCAATTCCTAAAATGTTCGGCATACATGAGCGCGCTATGGGCAGCGAGGCAGGCATTCTTCCCGTGCTTACAGATAGGGGAATGCAGGTCATGTCAATGAATGTGCTTCTGAACAACGAGGAGGACCCCGTTGTGTGGCGCGGTTCGCTCATTTCAGGTACCGTTCAGCAATTTTGGACGGACGTCATTTGGGCCGACGTAGACTATATGTTTATCGACATGCCCCCCGGAACGGGCGACGTGCCTTTAACTATCTTCCAATCCATTCCCCTCGACGGCATAGTAATAGTGACCACGCCTCAGGATCTCGTGGGCATGATAGTCAAAAAGGCAGTCAACATGGCGGGCATGATGAACATTCCCATTTTAGGTGTAGCCGAAAACATGAGCTATATAACCTGCCCCGACTGTGGACGCAAAATATCCGTATTCGGCGACAGCAAGGTAGACGCAATAGCCTTGGAGTACGGCATAACCAACGTGGTCAAAGTTCCCATTGACCGCTCTTTGACCGATGCCGCCGACGCCGGAAAGATTGAAATGTTCGACCATAATTATTACGAAAGTTTCTTTCAAAATATCGATGCGCAGTTAAAAAATAAATAAGTAAACTTAGATAATCGCCGCGGCAATTTCCGCGGCGATTATCTGTAATATGTGCAATCAAGTAGTTGTCTTATGGTCAGTCCCGTTTTTCGGGTAAAAATTTCCAATACCGCACGGGCATGTAGCCCTTCATCTGTTTTTCGTGCGGGCGTTCCTTTATATTTACCGACTTATAATACAGCTTCCACAGTTCTTCAAACGCCTGTTCGTATTCAGAGAGGTACACGTCAGCTCCATCCGCATAGCATATCACAATTTCGTTTCCGTCGTAGAGGGCGGCAATCTTTCGCTTTATATCGTGTATTACAAATTTTTGATTTTTAAGCCTCTCTGCAAAGTGCGGGGCGATCAGGTCGGTTATGTCGTTGTCGGGGGAGTAGGGGGCATAGAGCACGCCCCTGTTGTTTTCCATGAACCGCAAAAATCCTTTAAGTTTATGCAGTTCCCCTGTCACGCGGTTGCGTATGTCCTCCATCTCCATGACGTCGGGAAGATTTGTCATGCCGCGCACGGGGCGGCGGTATTTCATTATCAGTCTTATATACTCAAGGGCGACCTGTTCTCTGTTTCCGTCGCAGGAGCGCAGCGCAAGCGAAATGTCGCTTAGGGCGGCGCTGTCGTATTCGGCAATTTTATTTTTTACCCTCTCGGCTTTTCTGTCGTCGGCTTCAATCTGTCTGACTGTGCTGTCAAGCGAAAGCTGAATGTCGCTGCGGCTCGTAATTACGCCCTGCTTGTCCGCATAGCATTCAAAAACGGCTGTATAAAAGCTGTCCTCGCTGCCGTCCGTAAGATAAATGGTCATAATTCACCTGTGAGGGCGGAAAATCCTTCCTGCGCCGTCGAAAACATGCTCAGTTGCTCGTTTTCGTCTGTGCGGTCGCACAGCATAAGCGAAGCTTTTATCATTTGCTCGCCGTCTGCGCCGTAAAATTTTCCGTTGCACGTTATAAAGTGTTTTGCCCTCTTAAGTATTATGCGCATTTTTTTAAGATTATCAAAATCAAGTTTTGCAAATCTGCGCGCTTCGATTATTCTGTACGCGCCCCTTGCGCCTATGCCGGGAACGCGCAACAACGTTTCAAGGGGAGCCTTGTTGATTTCAACGGGGAACAGCTGCAAATTCCTCAGCGCCCATGCGCATTTGGGGTCAAAATCGGGCGAAAGGTTTTCGCCCTCTTCGCAAAGCTCATCTACGTCAAATCCGTAAAAGCGGAGCAGCCAGTCGGCCTGATATAACCTGTGTTCCCTCAAAAGGCCTGCGCCTTTGTCGGGCAGCTTTGCGCTCTTGACCACGGGAATGTAGGAGGAGTAGTAAACTCGCTTAAGCCCCATGTTTCTGTACAGCGCCTGAGTAAGCTTCAATATGCGGCCGTCGCTCTCGGGCGACGCGCCTATTATCATCTGAGTCGTCTGTCCGGCGGGTATAACTCTCTGTGCGCGCTTAACCTTGTTTTCGCGGTCGTAAATGGTGGCAGCGTACAGTTTTTTCATGGGCACGATAAGGCTGTCGCGCGTCTTTTGCGGGGCCAAAAGTTTTAGGGACTGCTCGCTCGGCAACTCTCTGTTGTAACTCATTCTGTCGACAAGCCTCGCGGCCTTCATGCACAGCGTTTCGTCTGCGTGCGGTATGCCCTTAAGATGAATGTACCCGTTAAAGTTGTATTGTTTCCTCAGCATGGTCACCGTTCTCGTCAGCAGTTCCATCGTCCTGTTGGGGTTGACGAACACGGCGGAGGAGAGGAATAATCCCTCAATGTAGTTTCTCTTGTAAAAATTTATCGTCAGTTCGCATATCTCTTCGGGAGTGACGGTTGCCCGTTCTACGTCTGCGCTCGTCCTGTTGGGGCAGTATTCGCAGTCGTAAATGCAGTCGTTGCTCATGAGTATTTTCAAAAGGGAAATACATCTTCCATCGGGGGTAAAGGAGTGGCATATTCCCCCGACGGAAGCGTTTCCGATTCCTCCGTCCCTGTTCACCCGTTTAGAACCGGAAGAGGAGCAGGATACGTCATATTTAGCGCTCTCTGTAAGAATCTTCAGTTTTTTTGCGTCCAACATAACGGTTATCCTCTTTTAATGCCGCGGCGGCAAGGCCAAAACCCGAAGCCCTCCGTGCAGCAAACCTTAACGTTATCGCGGCAAATAACCCGTTTAACGCCGCATAAACATTTGTTTGTATTCGTATTATAGACCTTCGTCAAAGCTTTGTCAAGCGCAAAATCAAAGTTTTTGCAATAAAAAATATAAACTTTCACAAATATTTCATTATCGGGTATTTACCTTTACACAAAAATGGTTATAATAATATTGTAATAAATTTCCAAAGGAGAAGACGCATCATGAAGGTACTCATCGTCGACGACGAGGATATGATCCGCAATGTATTGAAGGAATACGTTGAATTTGAAGGCAACGAAGCATTTGAAGCGGCCGACGGCATGGAGGCCGTCCGTCTTTGCCGCGATAACGATTACGATATAATTTTAATGGACGTTATGATGCCTAAGCTCGACGGCTTTTCGGCCGTTAAGGAAATAAAGAAGTTCAAGGACATCCCCGTAATAATGCTTTCTGCCCGCGGCGAAGAGTACGACAAGTTGTTCGGCTTTGAAATAGGGGTGGACGACTATGTAACAAAACCTTTCTCCCCCAAGGAGGTAATGGCGCGCATAAACGCAGTCACCAAGCGCCGTTCCGCCGCTGCCGACAATGCCAATCACGACGTGTACAAGTTCGAAGGTCTCACTGTCGATATGGTGGGCAGGAACGTCTACGTCGACGGTGAAAAGGCCGAGCTCACGCCCAAGGAATACGAAATTTTATTCTATTTCATAAAGAACAAGGGCATCGCCCTGACGCGCGAAAAACTCCTGTACGACGTATGGGGCTTTGATTTTTACGGCGATGACCGAACTGTCGATACGCATATCAAAATGTTGCGCGCCAATTTAAAGCAGTACCGCAAATTCATTGTAACGCTCAGGGGTCTCGGTTATAAATTTGAAGCATAATCTTCCTTTAAAAAAAATCAAGAGTATGCAGGTGCTGCTGTGGCGGTACTTTGCAATATTCACAGTGCTGATAGTTGCCGTGGTATCAATAGTATGCTTCGGCACTTTGAACAGCGCATACTCCAATCAGGCGCGCGACAGAATAACGACTATAGGCACAGGCATAACCGAATTTGTTAAAAGAAATCCCGATTCAAATGCCTTGCCCGCCATAACCGGCGCCATAATGAGCTACGTCTTTTCCGACGGCGTCAATGTATATATTATAGACGAGACGGGCGACGCTGAATTTTTAACTAACGACTTGCCCTCCGATTGGGATGGCATCGTCGACGAAATGAACGAAACAGTAAACGGATGGACGGAGAACAGGCAGGTAATCTACTCTTCGGGCTCCATGCTCAACTACGTTTCGTGCGTAACTTTCAACGACGCGCAGTGCTATCTTCTCGTTCGCTATCCCATGTATATCATGCAGGAATCTGTCCGCAGCATGCAGATATACATTATAATTATAGCCGCCGTGGCCATAGTGGTCGCCTTCATCATTTCTTATGTGCTCGCGCAGCGCATTTCCCGCCCCATACGCAACATATCTGAGACGGCTACCCGAATGGCGAAGGGGGACTACAGCGTGCAGTTTGCCTCTGCCGAATTTGAGGAAATAGCCCAACTTTCAGAGAGCCTCAATTACGCCAAGGACGAGATAAAAAAGAGCGACGACTTCCAAAAGAAATTGCTCGCCAACGTTTCGCACGATCTGCGCACGCCTCTCACCATGATAAAGGCGTATGCCTCCATGGTAAAGGAAATTTCGGGCGACGACCCCGTCAAGAGGAACAAGCATCTGCAGGTCATCATCGATGAATCGGACAGGCTCACGGGTTTGGTAAACGACATTCTCAACGCCTCAAAGGTCAGCGCGGGATTGTCCGAACTCAATAAAAAGGTGTTCAACCTTACCGACTTCATCTACGGCATAATGAACAAGTTCGACTACCTGCAGGAAACTTCGGGCTACAAATTCTTTGTCGATATCGATCCCAACCTGTATACGCTCGCCGACGAGGAAAAAATCTATCAGGTTATCTACAACCTCGTATCCAACGCCGTCAACTACACGGGCGCGGATAAATGCGTATATGTTTCCTTAAAGGATTGCCCCGAACAGCACAGAATAAAATTTGCCGTGCGCGACACGGGCAAGGGAATATCCGACGAGGAGAAGGAGCACATTTGGGATAGGTATTACCGCTCAAAAGACGCCCACGCCCGCCCCGTAAAGGGCACGGGTCTCGGACTCAATATCGTAAAAATAATCCTTCAGGCCCACAACTTCGACTTCGGTGTCAATTCCGTCAAGGGAGAAGGCTCAACCTTCTATGTTGATTTCCCCGAAGTATCTTCCAATCCGGGAGAATGATTTTTTAAATTTAATCTTCGCCGCCCGTGCATACGGGCGGCTTTAAGTTTGATTTAATAGAATATTGGTGATATAATATCTGCATGGACAACGCATTTTCGCGCACGGCGCTCCTGTTGGGTGAGGACGCATTACAAAAACTCAAAAACTGCCGCATAGCAATTTTCGGGCTCGGCGGAGTGGGGGGATATTGCCTCGAAGCGCTAGCCCGCAGCGGGGTGGGCGCGTTTGACTTAATCGATAACGACGTCGTCGACATAACAAATATCAACCGTCAGATACTCGCTCTTCGTTCCACCGTCGGTAAATCCAAGACAGAGGTGGCAGCCGAACGCGTGCACGATATAAATCCCGATGCAGAGGTAAATATTTTTAATGTATTTTTTGGCGCAGAAAGCGCGGATAAGTTCGATTTTTCACGCTATGATTATGTCGTGGACGCCATAGATACCGTTTCATCAAAGGTTCTGCTAGCGCTCCGCGCGCAGGAGGCGGGCGTAAGAATAATTTCCTGCATGGGCACGGGCAACAAGCTTGACCCCGCTGCGTTTGAAGTAACAGACATATATAAAACTTCCGTCTGCCCTCTCGCAAGGGCAATGAGGTCGCTGCTTAAAAGGGCAGGGGTAAAATCGCTAAAAGTAGTTTATTCAAAGGAGCTCCCCGCCGAAGTGGATAACTCCGCCGCGGAAAAACGCCCGTCAGGCAGGCCTGCTCCTGCGAGTTGCGCTTTTGTCCCCTCAGTTGCCGGGCTCATCATGGCGGGTGAGGTCATAAAAGATATAACCTCCTGAAGGGGCGTGCTTCCGCTTGACATTTTCCTTGCTGCGCTGTATAATAAGTAAAAACATTTGTTTATAATATTGTCATGCAATTTAAGTTACATTCAAAATTCAAGCCCACGGGCGATCAGCCGCAGGCAATAGAACAACTCACCGAGGGCGTCTTAGACGGTATCCGCACGCAGGTACTCGTCGGCGTCACAGGCTCGGGCAAGACCTTTACCATGGCAAACGTCATCGCAAACGTCAACCGCCCCACGCTCGTCATCGCCCACAACAAGACTCTCGCCGCGCAGCTGTGCAACGAATTCAAGGAATTCTTTCCCGAAAACAGGGTGGAGTACTTTGTCTCTTACTACGACTATTATCAGCCCGAAAGCTACATTCCTTCCACCGACACTTATATCGAAAAGGACATGAGCCTCAACGATGAGATAGATAAACTCCGCAACTCGGCAACTAGTTCGCTTGGCGAAAGGGAGGACGTAATAGTCGTCGCCTCGGTGTCCTGCATATACGGTCTCGGCGCACCCGAAGAATATTTCCGCCTCGCAATTTCTCTCCGTCCCGGCATGGAGATGGAGAGGGATGCACTCTTAAGGCGGCTAGTGGAAATTCAGTATCAGCGCAGGGATATCGACTTTCAGCGCTCGTCCTTCCGCGTGCGCGGCGACATTGTGGAAATTTTCCCCGCGTCAAACTCTGAGATAGCCATACGCGTCGAATTTTTCGGCGATGAAATAGACAGAATATGTGAAGAGGAGGCCCTCACGGGCACAATAGTTTCAGACTTAAAGCATGTGCTCATCTTCCCCGCAAGTCAGTACGCCGTCGGCAGCGATAAAATGCAGTCGGCGCTTTCCATGATTGAGCGCGACATGCACGACGAGGTAAAGGCCTTTCGCGACGAGGGCAAACTGCTTGAAGCTCAACGCCTTGAACAGCGCACTACCTACGACCTCGAGATGATGAGGGAGATAGGCTACTGCTCGGGCGTGGAAAATTATTCGCGCTATTTCGACGGCAGAAGTCCCGGCGAACCGTCGTTTACCCTTTTGGATTACTTCCCCAAGAACAATTTTTTAGTGTTCATAGATGAAAGCCACATGACCATACCGCAGATACGCGCTATGTATCACGGTGACCGCTCGCGCAAGGAAAATCTTGTAAACTATGGCTTCCGCTTAAAGTCGGCCTACGACAACAGACCCTTAACATTCGAGGAGTTCGATGCCCGCGTGCCGCAGCTCATCTGCGTCTCAGCCACGCCCGCGCCATATGAACTCGGGGAGGCGGGGCAGATAGTTGAACAGCTCATACGCCCCACGGGGCTTTTGGATCCCGAAGTGGAAATACGACCCACAAAGGGACAGATAGACGACCTCTTGGGCGAAATTAAAAAGGTGCTCTCCACCAACGGCCGCGTACTCGTCACCACCATGACCAAAAAGATGGCCGAAAGCCTCACCGACTACTTAAAGGAGCACGGCCTCAAGGTGCGCTATATGCACTCCGATATCGACGCACTTGAGCGCATAGACATAATAAACGGCCTGCGCTCGGGCGAGTTTGACATTCTCTGCGGCATCAACCTCCTGAGGGAGGGGCTCGACCTGCCCGAAGTAAAGCTCGTCGCCATTCTCGACGCCGACAAGGAGGGTTTTTTGAGGAGCGAAACTTCGCTCGTCCAAACCATAGGCCGCGCCGCGCGAAACTCTGAGGGCAGAGTTATAATGTATGCCGACGAGATTACGGGCAGCATGAAGAGGGCGATAGACGAGACCAACCGCCGCCGCACCATTCAGGACGCATACAACAAGGAGCACGGCATAGTGCCCAAGACCATAATCAAAGATATAAAAATCGACCTCGGCATAACCACAAAGAAGAAGGCGGGTGATGATATAAAACTTCAGGACATCCCCGCAGAGATAGAAAAGTTAAAAGCTTTAATGAAAGTCGCCTCCGCTCAGCTCGACTTTGAGCGGGCAATAGAGATACGCGATACCATATCTCAATTAAAAAAGAGGATGCTGCAGGCTAAAAAATCTTAAAGAAGAAAGAGTTATGGATAATTCTAAAAAATTTGACGGGCGCTCAGCCGTCTACTCTGTTGCGCGCCCGCACTATGCTGAGCAGCTGTTTGAAATGCTCTCAACTGAATACGGCTTTTGCGGTAAGCCTATTGCCGATATCGGTTCCGGCACGGGATTGTTCACCGAAGGGCTCTTAAAGTATGGCAATACCGTCTACGCCGTTGAACCTAATAATGAAATGCGCTTATGTGCGGAAGAATACCTCGGCAGACATAGTAGTTTTGTCTCCGTCCGCGGCGACGCTTCCCATACAGGGCTTAAATCCTCTTCGGTCTATGCGGTTACTGCCGCGCAGGCGTTTCATTGGTTTGAGCCTGCTTCCTTCCGTGAGGAGTGCGAGCGCATCATGTACGGCAAATACATAGTGTTGTCATATAATTCGCGCGCCGAGGCCCCGATCCACGATGCTGTAAAGGCTGTGAACAGGGCGCTCTGCCCGTCGTTTAAAGGTTTTCAGGGCGGCATCACCACCGAGCTCATATCCGATTTCTTTGACGGAAGATATGAACTGAAAGTCTTTTGTAACGATATGGAGATGGACGAGGACACATTTGTAAAACGAAATCTTTCATCGTCGTACGCTCCCAAAGTTGGCGAGCAAAATTATGAAAGGTATGTTTCGGAGATAAAGAATATTTTTGCGCGCTATTCAAGCGGAGGCGTTTTAAAATATCCGCAGGTGTCAAAGGCATATATAGGAACTATCAGGTAAATAATACATTCAAATATGAAAGAAGAAATTTTTGTCAAAGGCGCAAAGGAAAACAATTTAAAGAATATAGACGTTCACATTCCCCGTAACACATTGACCGTGTTTACGGGGCTTTCGGGCAGCGGCAAATCGACATTGGCGTTCGATACCATCTTTGCCGAAGGACAGAGGAGGTATATCGAAAGTCTGTCGTCCTACGCCCGTCAGTTCTTGGGGCAGATGGAAAAGCCGGACGTTGAGTCGATAGACGGTCTCTCGCCCGCCATTTCAATAGATCAGAAGACGACATCGCGCAATCCCCGTTCGACGGTTGGCACGGTTACAGAAATTTATGACTATTTCCGCCTGCTGTTTGCGCGCGTCGGCGTTCCCCATTGTCCCAATTGCGGGCGCGAAATACGCCGTCAGTCGGTAGATGAAATTGCCGACAGGGTAATGCTCATGCCCGCAGGCAGCAAAATAATGGTCGAAGCTCCCGTCGTCCGCGGCAAAAAGGGCGAGTATGTCAAGGAGCTCGCCTCATACAAAAAGAGCGGCTACGGCAGGGTCAAGATAGACGGCATAGTCTACGACCTTCAGGAAGAAATTCATTTGGAGAAGAACATCCGCCACAATATTTCTGTGGTGATAGACAGGCTCGTAATTAAGGACGGCATTTTAAAGAGGTTGACCGACAGCCTCGAAAACGCCTTAAAGCTTGCCGACGGCCTCGTCGTCATCGATTGCGACGATAAGGAGGAGTTGTACTCCTCCAAATACGCCTGCCCCGACTGCGGCATCTCCATAGAGGAGATAGAGCCTCGCCTCTTTTCATTCAATACGCCTTGGGGTGCCTGCCCCGAATGTTCGGGCTTGGGCTTTACGCAGTCCATAGACCCCGACCTCATCTGTCCCGATAAAAATAAGACCCTCCGCGAGAGCGCAATAAAGATAAGTGGTTGGAACTTAGACAGCTCCACCGTCACGCAGATGCACCTCAATTCGCTGTCCAAGGCTTACGGGTTTTCGCTCGACGTTCCTGTTAAAGATTTGCCCGAAGGGGTATACGATATGCTCATGTGGGGCAACGGCGGCGAAAAGATAGCCATGGATTATTCCTCGCGCACCTTTTCAACAAGTTATAAGGCGGTATGGGAGGGCTTCGCCGCCAATCTTCAGCGCCGCTACAACCAAACTCAGTCCGACAGCGTAAAGTGGGACATTGAACGCTACATGCGCACGTCGGAGTGCACCTGCTGCCACGGCAAGAGGCTCAAAAAGGAGGCGCTCGCCGTCACTGTCGGCGGCAAAAACATTGCTGAAGTCTGCGATATGTCTGTAGACGATTTAAAGAAATTCTCCGACTTTTCCTTCTTCAACAAGACAGAGCACATGATTGCCGACAGCATCATAAAGGAGATAGACAACCGCATTAACTTCCTTGAGGACGTAGGGCTCGGCTATCTCACACTTTCCCGCAGTGCGGCTACCCTCTCGGGTGGCGAAAGTCAGCGCATCAGGCTTGCGACGCAGATAGGCAGCGCTCTCACGGGCGTGCTGTACATTCTCGACGAACCCTCGATAGGTCTTCATCAGCGCGACAACGAAAAACTTTTAAAGTCGCTCGAGGGTCTGCGTGATTTAGGCAATACTCTCATTGTCGTCGAGCACGACGAGGACACAATCAAGGCTGCCGACTACATTGTCGATATCGGCCCCATGGCAGGCGTGCACGGCGGCGAAGTGGTTGCATGCGGCACTCAGCAAGATATTATGAACGAGCCCAAGTCCATAACGGGCGACTTCCTCGCGGGCAGAAGGAAGATTGAAGTTCCCGCCTTCAGAAAGAAGCCCGACGGCCGTTGGTTCAAGGTTCACGGTTGCCGTCAGAACAACTTAAAGAATATCGATATT
Organism: uncultured Clostridia bacterium; assembly: GCA_944354265.1. Classification (GTDB taxonomy): domain Bacteria; phylum Bacillota; class Clostridia; order Christensenellales; family Borkfalkiaceae; genus Coproplasma. The sequence goes on from CALVPX010000052.1 coordinate 49,005, forward strand.
TCCGTCCCCGCAGGCCTCATCACTGCCGTCACGGGCGTGTCGGGCAGCGGCAAGTCGTCGTTCGTAAACGAAATTGTCTATCCCTACCTTGCAAACAACTTAAACGGCGCCCGTCAGAAGCTCGGTAATGCCGATTCGTTCGAAGGGCTCGAATACTTTGATAAAGTTATCGCAATTGATCAGCAGCCCATAGGCAGAACGCCCCGTTCCAATCCCGCAACTTACACGGGCGTATTTCAGACCATACGCGATTTGTTCGCCGCCACTCCCGATGCAAAGGAGAGGGGGTACAAGTCGGGCAGATTCTCGTTCAACGTTGCGGGCGGCAGGTGCGAACATTGTCAGGGCGACGGCATACTGCAAATCGCCATGCACTTTTTGCCCGATATCTTCGTCCCCTGCGAAGTGTGCGGCGGCAAGCGCTACAACCGCGAAACGCTTGAAGTCAAGTACAAGGGCAAATCCATTGCCGACGTCCTCGACATGACTTGCGAGGAAGCTGCGGAATTCTTCAAGCCCGTATCGGCAATTCACAACAAAATTCAGACGCTGTGCGATGTCGGTCTAGGCTACATCAAGCTTGGGCAGAGTTCAACCACTCTCTCGGGCGGCGAGGCGCAGAGGGTCAAACTTGCAACAGAACTTTCTAAGCGCTCCACGGGCAAAACTTTCTATATCCTCGATGAGCCAACCACGGGTCTGCACAGTTACGACGTTGATAAGCTCGTCAAAATTCTTGCCCGTTTGAGGGAGGGGGGCAACACCGTTCTTGTAATTGAACACAACCTCGACGTCATAAAGACTGCGGACTATATAATCGACCTTGGCCCCGAGGGTGGCGACGGCGGCGGCACTGTAGTTGCCACGGGTTCTCCCGAAGAAGTTGCCCAAAATCCTGCAAGCTACACCGGTCAGTTCTTAAAGAAGATTTTAAACAGCTGATTTTGCCTTGTAATAGTGCTTCTATGTCAGGCATAGTACTATACACAACCTGTGTTTAAGGCTGTTTTGCCGTATTAATTTTGCACCCGCGGCCATTAAATGGCTGCGGGTGCAAAATTTTTTGGGGCGTAAACTCTTGTTGCGTATTTTGTAAAGGGTGTGTGGTTGCGCATTTTTCGTCATTCGGATATAATTTAATTGAGAATTAAATAGGCGGTGACAGTATGAACTTCTCTCAAAAATTTTTGGAACTAAGAAAAAATTCGGGCCTGTCGCAGGAAGAAGCTGCCGATAAATTAGGTGTGTCCCGTCAGGCCATTTCCCGTTGGGAGCAGGGCACGGCCTACCCCGATTCCTTCAATCTGCTGCAGATAAGCAAGCTCTTCGGGGTCTCTGCCGATTACCTTATAGACGATGAGCGAAAAAGCGACGAAAAAACTCAGCCGCAGGAATTGTCGAGTAGCGGGAGGCAGAGCGATGAGGTAGTTCAGTCGCCACAGTTGCCCGATGACGGTAGAAGGGCGCTCAGAGCGGCGGCGTGGCCATATCTTACTGCATGCGCCATATGCGTTGTTTTGCTCAATATAATCGGCATCGTCGTAGCATTTTATGCAAATGCGGCAGCGGGAACGGTTGTGTTATCTTTTACGGCAGCGGTTGCAATAGCCGGCATAGTGGCAGCGGCAATTATTTATCGCCCTGCGCCCGTCCATAAAAGTGGCAATATAAGCGCTGAGCGTTCGGGCAGAACTTCGCTGTATCTCTCTTTAATGGTGTGCTTTCACATAGGTGCGCTCATTCTTGAGCTTGTCGGCTTTGTCCTTTTGTTCTGTTATAGCGATGCCATTCTCACAAATCTCCTTACAGGGTTTGGTGTGCTTTTAACGGTCGCAGGCTGCATAACGTTTGAATGCGTATTTCATAGCCGACCCGTTCAATTAAGAAAGTCTTTGCGCAAAAAGTATTACCGTATCTCCGTTTGGTTATTCTCGCCGTTTTTAATAATGAATGTGTTGTTTGTCATAGCCATGAACAGCGGAGGGCATGTTGTCATCGGCGGCGTAATCGTCGGCTCATTAATAATATATGTTGCGGTGTGCGTGCTCGTCACTCTCCTTTTGCGCGAAAGAAAAAATAAATAAGTTCCAAGTGTGGCGGCGCTTTTTAAAGCGCCGCCACACTCGCACAAAACAAAATGCTCTTTGAATATTTTGATATAAAGTCATAATTTCAAGGAGCGATTTTTTATGCCTAAACCTCTCATAGCCGATAAGCCTTATCCTTCTACAGAAGGAATTTCACCCGATTGCAGGGCGCTGCGCTTAATTTCGCCTGCATATGCCTCGTCCACGGGCGAACTCAATTCCATTCTGCAGTACAACTATCACGCTGTAATGTTCAACGGAAAGGGGTTGGATGAATACGCCGAACTTATAGACAGTATTGCCGTTGCCGAGATGATTCATTTAAAGCTGCTCGGCAAGCTCATTTTAGCGCTCGGCGCCCAACCAATTTACACGGCGTGTCCGCCCGCGGCATTCAACTTTTATTCGGCAAAGTTCGTAAGCTATTCGCGCTCGTTGAAAAACATGATCGAGGACGACATAATTGCAGAGCGTCACGCCGTAATGAGCTATGCGCACATGCTCGACCGCCTGCGCAACGACAGGGTGAGTGCGATTATTTCGCGCATTTTGGAGGATGAAAAACTGCACCTCAAAGCATTTACCGAGCTTCTTAACAAGATAAGCGATTGACAACTTACCCGCGATATTATAAAATAAAGCCATGCAAAAGTACGATGTGGCAATTGTCGGCGGCGGCGCTGCGGGGTTGACCTGTGCGCTCATGCTCAAGCGTAAAAATAAAAATATTTCTGTCGCGGTCATCGACGCGTGCGAGCGCCTCGGCAAAAAACTCGCTGCTACCGGCAACGGGCAGGGCAATGTTTCCAACAGCAACCTCTCCGCCGATAGGTACCACGGCGGAGGCGCCGCCCTCGCCTATTCCACAATAGGCAATAATTATGGATTGCCGTCGGAAATTTTTAACTGCCTTTTCACGCAGGACGGGGAGGGTAGAATTTATCCCTCCGGTCGGCAGGCATCTGCCCTTGTCGACAGTCTGCTCCGAGAGCTCAATTTATACGGAGTGCGCATAATAAATCCCGTCCGCGCCGTCGAAGTCAAAAGGGGCTTTACCTTAAAATTGTCAAATGGCGATGCAATTGCTGCTGGGCGTGTAGTGCTTGCCTGCGGAGGCAAGGCTCAAAAACAATTCGGGACGGACGGCTCGTCGTACGCTCTCGCCCAAAGTATGGGGCATAAACTCACCGCGCTCTATCCGTCGCTCGTGCAGTTAAAGACTGATACAACGCATATAAAGACCTTAAAGGGCATACGCGCCGACTGTGTCGTCTCGGCGGTCAAGGGAGGAAAGGTTTTGGGCAAGGCTCGCGGCGACGTTATCTTCACCGATTACGGCGTTTCCGGCAATGCAATTTTTAAAATTTCTTCGCTCATTGCGGGTCGGGATGGCGTCATCCTGAATATCTCCTTTGTCCCCGAAGTTAGCATGGAACGCATTGTGACTGACATAAATAAAAAGGCCGCATTGGGCTATCCTCACGGCGAGTTGCTCTCAGGAACACTGCATAATCAGATAGGCAGGGCGGTAATTAAGAGGAGCGGCGACAGCGCTGAGGAGATTGCCCGCACGGTCAAAAATTTTACGCTCAATGTCTTGGGTACTCTCGGTTTTGACTATGCGCAGGTCACACGCGGCGGAATCAGCTGTGAAGATATCGGTAGCGATATGCAGAGCAAGCTCGTCAAAGGGCTGTATCTTGTCGGCGAATATGTCGATGTCGACGGCGACTGCGGCGGTTATAATCTCTTATGGGCGTTTGCAAGCGGCAAGCGCGCCGCCCAAAGTATTGCGGAGGGATTATGATAAAGCGGCTCGACAATGTAAAACTTTCAATAACCTGCCCCGAGGGCGATTTAATAAAAATTGCATCACGCAATCTCGGCGCGCCCGTAAAATATTTCAAAATATTAAAAAAATCGCTCGATGCCCGCGATAAAAACAATATCTTTTGGATCTATTCAATCGCCTTTTCAAAGGAGGAGGAAATTGAAAGTGCTCCCGCATTTGAAAAAATTTCCTCAAATCCGCGCGTAGCTGTCGTTGGCAGCGGTCCCGCGGGGCTCATGTGTGCACTCAGGCTGATAGAACACGGATTTAAGCCGTTGATTATCGAGCGCGGACAACCTGTTGAAGACCGCCGTGCCACTTGTCAAAAGTTTTATGCGGAGCGCGTGCTCAATGCCGAAAGCAACGTACAGTTTGGCGAAGGTGGAGCAGGGGCATTCTCGGACGGCAAGCTCAACACACAGACCCACGACGGATATAACCGCGACGTTCTCAAATATTTTGCCAAATTCGGCGCCCCGGAAGAAATTTTATACCTCAACAAACCTCATGTCGGCAGCGACAATCTTTACAATGTTCTGCGCAATATCCGCTCGTATATAATATCAATCGGCGGAAAATTTTTGTTCAATACGCGCGTTGACGGGCTCGAAGTAAAAGACGGTGCCCTTAAAGGGCTCATTGTAACAGATACGGCAAATCGACTGACTGACCATATACCTTGCGACGCCACTGTGCTTGCAATAGGTCATTCCGCCCGCGATACGTTTGAAATGCTCAATTCTGCGGGCGTTGAAATGGAGGCGCGGGATTTTGCTGTGGGTGTGAGGATTGAACACCTCGCCGACGAAATCAGCTATGCGCAGTACGGCAAGAATTATAAATTGTTACCCACGGCCGACTATAAACTCGTCTCGCATGCGCACGAGCGCACAGTGTTTACCTTCTGCATGTGCCCGGGCGGCGTAGTAATTCCCGCCGCAAGTGAAGAAGGCGGGGTGGTTGTCAATGGTATGAGCCTTTACGCGCGCAACGGTGCAAATTCAAATTGCGCCCTCATGGTTCAGATGAGGAAATCAGACTTTGGCGCAGACGATCTGTTTGCCGGCATGCGCTTTCAGCGCCGGATAGAGCGCAAGGCCTTTGACGTTGGCTGCGGAAATTATAAAGCTCCTGCGATAACTTTCGGCGACTTTGCCGCCGATAAGCTCTCATGTGCTTTCGGCGACGTTAAACCCACATACGCCGCGGGCGTAACTTATGCGCCCTTGAACGAAGTCTTGCCAAAGGTGGCGGTGGAGGCGCTAAAGGCCGCCGTGCCCGATATGGATAAAAGGCTGAAGGGCTTTGCTTCGCCCCATGCAGTAATGACGGGGGTGGAGACGCGCTTTTCTTCTCCTGTAAAAATAATAAGGGACGCATCCCGTCAAAGCGTGTCGCTTAAAAACCTCTATCCCTGCGGAGAAGGCAGCGGATATTCGGGAGGGATAACCTCATCTGCGGCCGACGGTATACGCACGGCAGAAGCGCTCTTTGAAAGATTCAAATAATATAAAAATATCATTGCGTTTTCATATAATCTACACAATGCTTTATTATAATAAAGGCACAAAGACAGGGAAACAGCAAACGCCTGTAACATCACCCACACTTAACTTTTTTCATATTCTCTCTGAAGGACGCGCACCGCAAGGTGCGCGTCCTGCTTTGTAAATATTGCGCTTCGGTTTGTAAATTTATTTTTAAATCATGCGTTTTTTGCTTGCAAAGTGCGCGGTGTTATGTTATAATCACAAAGCAATTGAATTTGGCCTTGTGGTCAAGCGGTTAAGACGGAGCCCTCTCAAGGCTCAATCCCGGGTTCGATTCCCGGCAGGGTCACCAAACAAGTTAAAGGCGAACCCGTCTCCATCAGGAGACGGGTTCGCTTTTATCATAAAGCGTAAACATTTTTATATTGCAATTGAAATTTAGCAATTGATATGTTATAATGAATTTGTGTTTGAAAATATTGAATTCCATGGACAATTCCGCACATATCAGCAAAAAATTTTAGATGGTGCAGATGAATATTTAAAGGACGGCCATATACATATCGTGGCTGCCCCGGGCAGCGGCAAGACTGTTTTGGGTCTTGAACTTATCAGAAGGCTCAACGTTAAATGTATAATTTTTTCGCCGACTACAACCATACGCAATCAGTGGGGCGAACGCTTTGCCGAATATTTTCTTGGTGACAGCAGTGCTCAGGATTATATTTCATATGAAATTGCGCATTTAAAGCCCATAACTTCAGTCACTTATCAGGCTCTGCATGCGGCCATGAAAAATATGGGAGAAGAAAATGTCGAAAATGGTTGCGTTCGCGGAAGTATTATAGAAGAAGTAAAAAGGTGCGGGGTAGGAGCTGTTTGCCTTGACGAAGCTCATCATCTGCAAAACGAATGGCAGAAGGCCCTTGAAAATTTTTTACAGGCTGTTAAAGGACAGGTAAAGGTTATTGCCCTCACCGCCACACCGCCATACGACGCTTCTCCCAACGAGTGGAAGAGGTATATCAATGTCTGCGGCGAGGTGGATGAAGAAATTTTTGTGCCTGAACTTGTTAAGCAGAATACGCTTTGTCCGCATCAGGATTTTATTTATTTCAATTATCCCACACAGGAAGAGGCAGAATCTTTTGACGCGTACAGGCTGCGCGCCTATTCTGCGGTGCAGGAATTGGTTTTGTCAGGCATTTTGCATGAGGCCTATCAATATGTGCTCGGCCGCGCCAATGATTATGATTTTTTGTATTCAAACACATCCGACATTGTCTGTTTGTTGTCGTCATGTTCTTATGCAGGCATCGCTGTGGATAAAAAACTGATTGGCTCTATAACTGCAAATAAAAATTTGCCTAAGGCCGATATGGCAAGGTTCGAGCAAACGGTAAATTTTCTTATTAAAGATGAAATTCTGAATGAGGACGGGCGTGTAAGGTGTGCCGAAATTTTTAAGAGATTCGGCCTTACGGAGCGCGGTGAAGTAAGCTTAAATCTCAACGAAAAACTGAAGAGAAAACTCATCTCATCCGTAGGTAAACTTAAAAGTATTGCTTGCATTGTGCAGAGCGAATACGAGGATAAGGGCAGCAATCTTCGCCTTCTCATTCTTACAGACTATATCAAAAAGGAGAGTCTTTCACTTATAGGTACAAATACCTCTCCTGACAGCGTCAGTCTTGTAAGCGTGTTTGAAGTTGTGCGCAGAACGGGCGTGTGTTGCGGGGCTCTGTCGGGAAGTCTCGTCATTTTGCCGGACAGTTGCGTTCAAGTTTTGCGGCAACGCGGCATGGAGGTGGACGCGGACAGATTGTCGGGTACCGGCTATTCAGTGTGCAAGTTTGATGGCGACAACCGTCTTAAGGTGCAAATAGTAAGCGGGCTGTTCGATGAAGGCCTGATAAATGTGCTCATCGGCACCAAGTCGCTTTTGGGTGAAGGGTGGGACGCTCCCTGCGTTAACAGCCTGATTTTGGCAAGCTTTGTGGGCAGCTTCATGCTTTCAAACCAAATGCGCGGCAGGGCTATTAGGACAGATAAAAATCAGCCGGACAAGACCGCCAACATATGGCATCTCGTTACGGTTGAGAGGCCTTATATGTTTAAGGAAAAAACGGGCGAAAAGCTTATGTCGCTTGCGTACGAAGATAAAAACAGTTTGCCTTCGTATGATTTCAGCATCGTTTCGCGCCGCTTTGAATGCTTTGTGGCACCCAATTATGAAACGGGAGAGGTGGAGAGCGGCATAGACCGCGTTACGATTATAAAGCCGCCCTTCAACGAGAAGGGGATTGCGGCTATTAATGAGAAAATGCTCGGGCTGTCGCGCGATAAGGGCAAAATCAAAGAAGCTTGGAAAAACGCCGTAAAAGGCTCTGCGCGCCTCAATAACGTCAGCGAAATCCCTAAGGAGGGCAAAGTTCCCGCCTTTGAATTTGTCAACATAGGTTATGCGGTGTTGCTTGCCTGTATATTGTCGGTTTTTCTCAGCTCGTTTATATCTTCATTCACAAATGCGGCTATTTTATCGAGTGGAAATAATATTCCTATCGCTATAGTGTCTTTAGTTGGCTGTATCGTGGCAATAGCATACTTGCGCAATCTTATTTTTCATAAAATCCTGTGCTTCCTTAATCCGGAGCGGTCTGTAAGGACGCTCGTCAAATGCGTGGCGGAGGTCATGAAAGATAAGGGGATAATTTCTGACGATGCCAACGTTAAGGTGGAGGCAGGCGAGTACGGTCTCTATATTAAAATGGAATTGCTCAACGCCTCCGTTCATGATCAAAATGTCTTTCATGCGGCCGTAAAACAATTACTTTCGCCTATCGAAAATCCGCGCTATATCATAGTGCCGCGCGGTATATTCGGAAAGCTTAAATATCGATATGCGCTCGCCTGCCCCGACGTGCTCGGTGCAAAGAGCGAATATGTGCAGTGCTTGGCAAAAAAATTAAAACTGTCGATGGGAAAGGTGGAGGCCGTCTATACCCGGACGCAAGACGGGCGTAAATTGATACTTGAATGCAGAAAGCGCTCGTATATAACCTATAATTCAGGAACCCTATACGGTATAAAAAAGCGAATTTCCCATTGGGAATAAGGATATTAAAAAAATACAAAGTACTATGCGTGACATAATTATGGGGATGTAATATGAAGAACGGATACAAAGAGTTTTGCAATAAAGTTATTCGGCTTATACCTTCGTCAAGCTTAAAGGACTATGTGCTTAAAACGGGCTACAAGTTTAATGAAAAGGAGATGCTGAAGATAATCCTTGAATATTCTCCTACCTTCGCAAAGCGGCTTGAATTTTTTGAAGCGGCCTCACATGTGTTTTCCGACAGGGAGATGTGCGCCCTTGCAAAAAAGCGGCTGAAATATGATCGCAATCAGTACAATGCCTTTATGCAGTCGGATAGTAATTGCGTATATGAAGTAGAAATGATATTTTATCCCGGCGCTCCAAAGGAGGATACATATATCCTTACAACATTTGAAGATGTCGTCACGCTCGTCAATCACTTTGTAAAGTATTACAATGTTAAAGCATGCAAGCGCCGGTCGGCAAGGTATATCGTCAGAAAAAAGACAACTCTTGCCCCGCTAAAACCGAGCGATCTCGACCGAAAAATCGGGACTTTAGGGATATGTATTCTTGATGAGCATTTTGACATAGTTATGCTGCATATGTACAATGCAAGAGGAAGCGAGGTGGCATGCAAGCGCGGTGCCATGTGCAGCGACTGTCAAAGATGTATAGACATGACAGAGCCGCATTTTCCTCATTTTATAAAAAAATATGATTTAGTTGCATTCTACGACAATCTTATCCTCGACCCGTCGCATATTACCTACGGCATCTTCTGCGGTGATATGGAGAAGGATGATTACCCGTATGTGATTTTGTTAGATAGCGAATATATAACTCAAAGGAATATTTATTGTCGCGGCGATAATGGGTATTACTGCGTCTATATTGATCATTCTCATCCGCTCTATTTTGAAATATATAAACCATCAGTTGAGGACGTGCCGAAAAATATTCTCGACGACTATTATTATGCCGCAGAAAATCTGCGCATAATGGAGAGCGGCGGTCAGCTGAGCTGACCGCCGCTCTATATATAATTGAGTTATTTTGTTTCAAAAATCATTATAAGCTGTTTATTTAGTATGGGCATGGAAATTGTGAATGTGCCCTTTTCTATTACCGTTTTTTGTCTATAGGTGTAGCCAAGCACGCCGATTTCTGCCGTCAGTTCATGCGTTGTGTCATCGAAAGTGTATTTGCTTGAAAATTCATAGGCCTTTCCGTCCTTCCTTTTGAACAGCACTTTAAGGTCGTTATTTTCGCCAACAATTATGCGAAAATATTCGTATTCTTCCAAAAGGTCGGTCTCTCCCAACGTGGCGCGGGTACATTCATAGGTGTTGATGTAGGGGTGGGTCAGGTCTTTGATTGACGAATTTTCGTCAAGCTTAAAGGCACAGGCAAACAAAATAACAAAAACAGCAAGTACGCATAAAAATGTCGTTCTCTTTTTCATAAGTGGAGTATGTGCAGTTTTCGGCAAAATATTAAGGCGCCGCCCGTGCGGGCGGCGCCTTTTACGCATCTTTGTATTATGCCTTTCCTATGCAACCGAAAATTTCCATCTTTTCCTTGACGGTGTCCTTGATTGCCTGAGCACCGGGGGCGAGCAGTTTTCTAGGGTCGAATCCCTTGCCTACAAGGTCTTTGCCCTCTTCAACATACCTTCTCGTCGCTGCTTGGAAGGAGAGCTGACATTCGGTGTTTACGTTTATCTTTGCCACGCCGAGCGATATCGCCTTCTTAATCTGATCGGTGGGAATGCCTGTGCCGCCGTGGAGGACGAGGGGCATGTCCCCGACTTTTTCCTTGACTGCAGCAAGCGTTTCAAATGAAAGTCCGGGCCAGTTTGCGGGGTATTTGCCGTGTATGTTGCCAATGCCTGCGGCAAGCATCGTAACGCCGAGGTCGGCTATTCTCTTGCACTCGTCGGGGTCGGCGCATTCGCCCTTGCCGATAACGCCGTCCTCTTCGCCGCCTATGGCGCCCACTTCGGCCTCAAGGCTTAAACCAAGCTGTTTGCATACATGTACAAGTTCTGTAGTCTTTGCTACATTTTCTTCAATGGGGAAGTGCGAGCCGTCGAACATGATGGAGGAGAAGCCCGCCTTTATGCACTTATAGCAGCCCTCGTATGTACCGTGGTCGAGGTGGAGCGCGACGGGAACGGTGATGTTCATTTCCTCAATCATTGCCTTTACCATGGCGGCAACTACTTTAAAGCCCGTCATATATTTGCCTGCGCCTTCGGAAACGCCTAAAATAACGGGTGCGCCGAGTTCCTGCGATGTCTGCAAAATGCTCTTTGTCCATTCAAGGTTGTTGATATTGAACTGACCTACTGCGTACTTGCCTTTAAGCGCCTTTTCAAGCATTTCCTGTGCTGTAACTAATCCCATAAAAACCTCCCAAGATCATTATAATAAATAATATGGTGTGAAAGCTTGTCTGCCCTTCACATAAATAGTATAAATGTTTTGCCCTGAAATTTCAAGAGCATTTTAAAAATAATTTATTTAATTTTGCTTATACTGCATTCATGGGCGCCATAAATCACCACAATTTGTTCATATTGTAAACGCGTTGTAAAAATATGGTTGCGCTTACATATTTATCCTGAAAAATAAAAATAATTGTTGACTTGAAAAAACATATTTGATATAATGTTAACGACAAAAATAAAAACATTTTTTTAATTCGGAGGATTAATTAGTTATGGCAAATGTTAGAGTTGCTATCAATGGTTTCGGTCGTATCGGCCGTCTGGCTTTCAGACAGATGTTCGATGCAGAAGGTTATGAAATCGTAGCTATCAACGATCTTACCAGCCCCAAAATGCTGGCTCATCTTTTGAAGTACGATTCAGCTCAGGGCAGATATAAGTATGCCGACAGCGTTGTCGCCGGCGACGATTATATCACCGTAAACGGCAAGACCATTAAAATCTATGCTGAGAAGGATGCCGCAAACCTTCCTTGGAAGGAAGTAGGCGTAGACGTCGTTCTTGAATGCACCGGCTTCTATACTTCCAAAGAAAAGGCTATGGCTCACATCAACGCAGGCGCTAAGAAGTGCGTTATCTCCGCACCCGCCGGCAACGACCTTCCCACAATTGTTTACAGCGTAAACGAAAAGACGTTGAAGCCCACCGATACCGTCATTTCCGCCGCAAGCTGCACAACTAACTGCCTCGCTCCAATGGCTGACGCTCTCAACAAGCTCTGCAAGATCAAGAAGGGCTACATGACGACTATCCACGCCTACACCGGCGATCAGATGATTCTCGACGGCCCTCACCGCAAGGGCGACTTAAGAAGGGCAAGAGCAGCTGCAGTTAACATCGTTCCCAACTCCACGGGCGCTGCAAAGGCTATCGGCCTCGTTATTCCCGAGCTCAAGGGCGTTCTCGACGGTTGTGCACAGCGCGTTCCCGTTCCCACCGGTTCGCTTACTCAGCTCATCGCAGTTTGCGAAGGCGAAATCACCGCTGAAGAAGTCAATGCTGCAATGAAGGCTGCCGCTTCCGCATCCTATGGCTACACTGAAGAAGAAATCGTTTCTTCCGACGTCATCGGCATGACCTACGGCTCGCTCTTCGACGCAACACAGACAAAGTGCATGCCTATGGGCGATGGCACAACCCTTGTAAAAGTGGTTTCTTGGTACGACAACGAAAATTCTTACACATCGCAGATGGTAAGAACAATCAAGTACTTCGCCGAATTAAAGTAATTTAAAATATCAACTTAAAGCCCCGCGCCGTCAGGCGCGGGGCTTATTCTATATTGCGTGGGCACTAAAAATTTTAAAATATAATATTTTTGTAAAACTAATCAGTTATTACTTTAGAAACTTTATCTTGACAATAGCATAGCTGATGAATATACTTATAGATAAATTAAAATTTTTTCGAATATATTTAAAAATTTTTGTTATATTTTTAAATGCTAATCCATAGGTGATATATGACTTGGCAAGAAATAATCAGTGTGATAGGTGTGTTTTTTGTTCAACTTATATTTATATGTTGCGCACACCTGCTTGCTTTTTTTATGGATTCTTCTTTGTATAAATCGAATAAATATAATGAAAAGCGAAGAATAGTAAAGGTTGGGTGTAGGTGGATATTTTGGCGATGTAAAAAGGATTGCTCAGAGGAAATATTCACAATTGCGTATGTCCATGAAATTATTAATATATGTCTATTGTTGGGGATATCAGCTGAATTGACTGTATCGTTCATTTTAAATTTAGACATTGTATACATGTTTATTTGTACAATTATCATATTTTTGTATATGTGTCATTGTGCAATAATGGAGGGTATTATCAGTAAAAAATTATAAATAATAGGGGCAGATAATGTTTTGCTGTTATAGATGAAAAATCTATATGTAAACATGGCTGCCCTTTTATACTGCAAAAAACAAGTGGCGAAAGGCAATAATCGGTATAATTAGAAAATTAAAAAATTTTTTAAGAAAACTATTGACATTCTTATATGTGTATATTATAATAAGTATGAAGTTAAACTAAATAAAGTTTAACTAAATTATAAAAAAGGGGGTAGCCAATGATAAAATCGAGTGAATTTATTAAAGGTTATACGGAAATTATCGTCTGTGCCCTCTTAAGCGGTGGGGATGACTACATATACAACCTCGTCAAACGCATAACCGAGCATGGTGGAGGGGAGGTGCAGATTACAAACCCGTCGCTTTTGATGGTCATGAAAAAGATGCTTTCCGAAGGGAAAATCACAACTTATGTGGGCGAAAGTAAAAACGGGGCGGACAGAAGGTACTATTCGCTCACCCCGTTTGGCAGAAGTTATTACGAAAATTTAAAGGCAGATTACCTAAATTCTTTAAACACCTTAAAAAGTCTGATTTCGGGAGGGCAAAATAATGAATGACAAAATAAAAAAGTATGTGCGCGACACAATGAAGAGTTACGGTGTGTGTGACTACAAGCTTCAGAGGGAACTCATTTCTGCCTGCTGCGACGAGTACAGCATGCAGACGGCCAACGGCGCTACGCCTTATGATGCGTACGAGGCGGCAATTTCAAATGTGGATGACATAGTAAAGGGCATGGTAAAGCCCGGCAATAAGTTTGGCTTTTCGCTCGGTATGGGCATACTCGCCCTTGTCATCTCCATAGGCGAAATGGTTGCTTCATTGCTCGTGGCCAATGTTGAATTCTATAACGTTGAGATGCTCATCGCCTGCGCACTATGGGCAATAATAATCATTTTATACGCAATAGTTTGCAGGCACAGTTTAAGATGGTATAACTTCCTTATTCTCGCTTTATTGCTCGTTTCATGGGTTGTAACAGTATATATGTTGTTGTCCTTTTTCCTGTTCGAAGGACTGCCCGGCAGCTGGAGGGAACTGGAATTTATCTTCCCCTGCGTCTTTGAAGAGCGCTGGCATAGACCGTTCATGGGGGAGGGAGCATACGAGACGGATTATAAAGTATACCTCAATTTTCTTGTTTCAGCTGTCACCTTTATAACCACCCTCGCACTGTTTATACATGAAAAAGTTAAAAAGACGGTGAGAATAAATTAAATTTATAGCTGCCGCACGGCGTGCAATTGCACGCCGTGCGGCACATTTTTTTATGTATCAAATTAATAATTTTATATGCCCCAAACTATTGACAAGCAGTGTTATATTGTATATAATCAATATATACAATATATAAGGTTAAAGCATGAACATTCACATTTCCAACAGCTCGGGCAAAGCTCTGTACGAGCAGATATACGAACAGATTAAAAATTATATCCTCGAAGGTACCCTGCACGCAGGAGAGCCGTTGCCCACAATACGCGGGCTCGCCAAGGATTTGCGCATAAGCGTCATCACTACCTCACGCGCCTATTCCGATTTGGAGCGCGACGGCTACATTTATTCTGTAGTGGGCAAGGGAAGCTTTGTCGCCGAGCGCAATCAACAGTTTGTAATGGAAAGGAACCTTAAGGAAATGGAGGAGCGCATTGCACAGTCGGTTGAAATTGCCAACAGGTGCGGAATGAGTGAAGAGCAATTTTTAAATACAGTAAAAACTATTTACCGGGGGCAGGAATAGCTATGCTTAGCATAAAGGGATTAAACAAGCACTATACAAATTTTGAGATGGACGGCGTGTCATTCGACATTCCCGAAGGCACTGTAGTTGGTCTTATAGGTGAAAACGGCGCGGGCAAGAGCACGGTTATTAAAAGCATCTTGGGCGCTGTTCACCCGGACGGCGGTCAGATAATTTTTGACGGAAAACCGATTGATAGACTGAGCAAAGCCGAAAAGCAAAAAATTTCCTTTGTGCTTGACGATATGGGGCTGCCTTTGGAACTCAGTATGTCAATGCTCGACAAAGTTCTGTCAAACGTGTTTGAAAAGTGGGACTCCGCAAAGTTCAGACAGCTGCTGCAGCAGTTCGGATTGCCCGAAAAGAAGTTGCTTAAAGAATTTTCCCGCGGTATGAAGATGAAGGCGGCCATTGCAGTTGCCCTCTCTTATGACAGTCAGCTGCTCATTCTCGACGAGCCTACAAGCGGCCTCGACCCCGTTATCCGCGATGAAATTCTTGAGATGATTTACGATTATAACCGTCATGAAGGACATGCAGCGCTGATTTCATCGCACATCACTACCGACCTTGAAAAAATTTGCGATTACATCGTCTATTTGCACAACGGAAGGGTGGTGTTCAATGAGGAGAAGGACGAGCTGTTGGCTAAATACGCTGTATACAGTGTCGATAAAATTCAGCTTGAAGAATTGGATAAAACAGCCGTCGTCAAAATTCTGCGCAGGGAATACGGCGTCGATGTCTTGGCCATTAAGCAAAAGATGCCGTCAGATTTTGATTTTAAACCCGTAAGCTTGGACGATATTATGCTGTTTTATTCCAAGGGGGAAAATTTATGTTAGGTCTGCTTATAAAAGATTTATTCAACGCAAGGAAACAGGCTGTGTGGTATGTGGCGATGATTGTTGCGTTCTGCATACTTTCGGCGGCGATAGACAACATTGCCTTTTGCGCAACGATAGGTATACTCGTCACTGTTTCAATGCCGCTCACCGCCGTCGCTTACGAGGAAAAGGACGGCTGGCAGAAGTTTATCGTCGCGAGCGGAACGGGCATAAAGACTATTGTTGCGGAAAAATATCTGCTGGGCATACTGTTTGCTCTCTTCGGCGCGGCGGGGTACGCAATCGTATTCAGTCTTTCGGGTGTTCAGGAAAATCAGGCCGCTGAATTTATTGCCCCCGTCTGCATGCAGTTCATTGCATTGTCCGTCGTCCTCCCGATTATATTTGCATTCGGTGTGGAGAGGGGCAGGGTCTATATGGTCGTGCTCATAGTCATAGTAATGGCCGCGCTCGTCGGGCTGATGCCCATCTTGGGCGACGCTATAGGCGGAAGTCAGCTCATCTTTACCGTCAGCATAGCGTGCGCCACCGTATGTTTACTCATAGCGTCGTTTATTATCTCGGTAAAAATATACAGCAAAAAGGAATTTTAAAAAGTTAAAGTCCCGGGCCGCTGAACGGCCCGGGACTTGTGCTTTTATTGTTAAATTTTTATACGTTGAAGCGGAAAAGTATTACGTCGCCGTCCTTTACCACATAGTCCTTGCCCTCCGAGCGGACTTTGCCCTTTTCGCGCGCGCCCACAAGGCCGCCGCACTCCAAAAGGGTCTCCCAATCTACAACTTCTGCGCGTATAAATCCGCGCTCAAAGTCGCTGTGTATGACGCCCGCCGCCTGAGGTGCCTTGGTTCCCTTTTTAATCGTCCACGCTCTTGTCTCCTTTTCGCCCGCTGTCAGGAAGGATATCAGTCCGAGGAGGGAGTAGCTCTTTCTTATCAGCGCGTTCAGTCCGCTCTCCTTAAGTCCGAGTTCCTCCAAAAACATCGCGCTCTCTTCAGGTTCCATCTGTGCAAGTTCCTCCTCGGTCTTTGCACATATGACAAGCACTTCGCTGCCCTCTTTGGCGGCTACTTGCTTAACTTTTACAACGAGGGGAATGTCGTCCTCGTCCTTGCCCATGTCAAATTCCGATATGTTGGCGGCATAAATAACGGGCTTTGCCGTCAGCAGGAACAGGTTGTCCAAAAAGGGCTTTTCAGCCTCAGAACATTCAAACAGCCTTGCGGGCTTCTCCTCGGAGAGGAACTTTTCAAGCCTCTCGAGCATGGCGTATTCAATGGCGGCCTCTTTGTTTGAACCGCCGCGCGCGCTGTTTCTTATTCTGTCCTCGCGCTTGTTCACGGCCTCTATGTCGGCGAGTATGAGTTCGAGCGTAATAGTGTTTATGTCGTCCACGGGGTCGATCTTGTTGCTTATATGCGTTATATTGGAATTTTCAAAGCAACGCACAACGTGCACAATTGCGTCACATTCGCGTATGTGCGAAAGGAACTTGTTGCCAAGGCCTTCGCCGTGCGAAGCACCCTTTACAAGGCCGGCAATGTCGACGAACTCAACTATCGCGGGGGTAACTTTTTTGCTGTCGTAAAGGGCTGCCAACTTGTCAAGTCTTTCGTCGGGAACGGCAACTACGCCAACGTTGGGTTCGATCGTGCAGAAGGGATAGTTCGCCGCCTCTGCGCCGGCATGGGTTATTGCATTAAATAGTGTCGATTTGCCTACGTTGGGCAGACCTACAACGCCTAATTTCATAAACTTTCTCCAAAACTTTTTTGCGCTTATAATTATATTACAAAAATATCATTTTAGCAAACTTTAATTTGCTTAAATATTTAATTTATGTTAAAATATCGGTAGAAAAAATCAAGGTAAAGATCATGGATTATAAAAAGTATATTGCCGGTAAAATTAACGTGGAGGGAGTGAGCGCGGAAGAGATTGCCTCCGCAATAACTCTGCCCCCCAATTCACAGATGGGCGATTACGCATTGCCCTGTTTTAAATTTGCAAAAGCGCTCCGCAAAAGCCCCGTCTTGATTGCCCAACAGCTCGCGGGGGAAATTGCTGCTGACGATATCATAAGCGAAGTGTCCGCAGTAAACGGCTATCTCAATTTCAAAATAAATAAAGAGGGCCTCGCCCGCGAGGTTCTCGCCGCAATCTCCGAACAGGGCGAAAAATACGGCTCGTCAAATATGGGCGCGGGCAAAACTATCTGCATAGATTATTCGTCTGTGAACATAGCAAAGCCCTTCCACATAGGCCATCTTTCAACCACCGTTCTCGGCAGTGCGCTGTATAAAATTTTTAATTTTCTCGGGTATAAAGCCGTAGGTATAAATCACCTCGGCGACTATGGCACGCAGTTCGGCAAACTCATCAGTGCCTATAAGCATTGGGGCAACAGGGAGGAGGTTGAAAAGGGCGGCATCCATGCCATAAACGACCTCTATGTGCGCTTCAACAACGAGGCCGATGAGGAGATGGAAAAGGAAGCCCGCGAGTACTTCCGCCTGATAGAAAGCGGCGATAAGGAGGCCAACGAGCTGTTTGATTGGTTTAAGCAGCTCACATTGGACTATGTAAAAAAGATATACGAGCGCCTTGACGTGCACTTCGACAGCTACGCCGGCGAAAGGTTTTATACCGATAAAATGCAGCCCGTCATCGACGAGCTCAGGCAAAAGGGTCTGCTCAAGGAGAGCAACGGCGCGCAGATTGTCGACCTTGAGGAGTACGGAATGCCGCCCTGCCTTATTCTGCGTTCGGACGGCGCCTCGCTCTACGCCACGCGCGACATAGCTGCCGCCATCTACCGCAAAAACACCTATGATTTTTATAAGTGTCTCTATGTGGTGGCATATCAGCAGAACCTGCACTTCAGGCAAATTTTTAAGGTGCTCGAACTCATGGGCAAGGAGTGGGCAAAGGATCTCGTCCATGTGGCATACGGCATGGTTTCCCTTGAGGACGGGGCAATGTCCACCCGCAAGGGCAAGGTCGTATGGCTTGAGGACGTCATCTCAAAGTGTGTGGAAAAGGCGTATAAGGTAGTCAGCGAAAAAAATCCCGACCTTGAAAATAAAGACGATATAGCCGAAAAAGTCGGCGTAGGCGCCGTAATATTCGGCGCGCTGTACAACAATAAAATCAAGGACATAACCTTCTCCTACGACAAAGTTCTTTCCTTCGAAGGGGAAACGAGCGTATACGTTCAGTATACCTGTGCGCGCGCCGCTTCCGTAAATGAAAAGGCGGGGGACTACAATCCCGTCATACCTGAAGAGCTGTCGCTCACCGACGAGGAGTTCGAAGTTGTAAAGACTCTCGCCACCTTCCCCGAGACTGTAATCGACGCAGCAGATAAATATGAGCCGAGCTATATCGCCCGCTATGCAGTAGACCTCGCGCAAAAATTCAATAAATTTTACTTCGACTGCAAAATATTGACGGCGGAGGAGGGCGTCAAAGATTTCCGCATTGAACTTACAAAGGCCACTCTACGCACGCTTGAAAACGCTTTGGGCCTGCTCGGCATAGGCGTCCCCGAAAAGATGTAATTTTATGTATAAAGCTATTATTTTTGACCTCGACGGCACTCTATTAGACACGTCAAGGGACATTTGCATAGTACTTAACGACGCATTGTACTCCTTTAATTGCTCGCAGATCTCCCTGCAAAAGACCATAGAGTATGTGGGAAACGGGGCAAAAAAGCTCATTGAGCGTGCAGTTCCTCCGGGGTTTGACAAAACGCAGGAACTCTATGAATACTACAGGGTGAAGTTTGCCGCATGCGACAATAGGCATACTGTCCTCTATCCCGGAGAGGACGAATTTTTACGCACGATTAAAAGGGATGGCGTCAGAACGGCAATTCTCACTAATAAACCGAACGACGCCGCGCAGGGCGTTTACAAATCTTTGCTCTCCGCGTATAATTTTGACATCGTATTGGGACAGACGCCTCGCTTCCCCCTCAAGCCCGACCCATCAGCCGTAAATTATATAATTGAAGAGCTCGGCGTTGCAAAGAGCGAGTGCCTGTTTGTCGGCGACGGCGAAACGGACGTCGCCACTGCGGCAAACGCGGGGATAGATTGTGCAAGCGTCTTGTGGGGATTCAGGACAAGGCAACAGCTTAGCGCGGCAGGGGCAAAGATTTTTGCCTCAAATTATGGCGAGCTTTTAAAAATCGTCCAAAGCCATTAAAAAAATTTATTATTTTTCACAAAAATTTTACCAAATACTATTGATATTTAGTCTTAAATATGTTATAATATCTTTACAATAAAACTTTAAGGAGTGTTTAATCATGAAAAGATGTACCGTATGCGGCGAAATCGTAGCAGATGATGTAGAAGTTTGCCCCGTTTGCCATGCTAAGACCTTTGTCCCCGTTGAAGGAACCGATAAGCCCAAGTTTGCTTGCGAGCATGTTGTAGGCGATGGCGTTTGCGATGATAAAGAAATTATGGACGGCCTTCATGCTCACTTCACCGGTGAATGCACCGAAGTAGGCATGTACCTTGCAATGGCAAGGGTTGCAGAGCGCGAAGGATATCCCGAAGTTGCAGAAGCTTTCAAGCGTTATGCCTATGAAGAGGCAGAACATGCAGCAAAATTTGCTGAACTTCTCGGCGAAGTTGTAACGCCCTCCACAAAAAAGAATCTTGAACTGCGTGCAGCTGCTGAGGCAGGCGCATGCGAAGGTAAGCTTGCCATCGCCAAGAGGGCTAAGCAGCTCAATCTCGACGCCGTTCACGATACCGTTCACGAAATGGCCAAGGATGAAGCCCGTCACGGTGCAGGTTTTGCAGGCCTTTTAAAGAGATATTTCGGCGAATAATTTATATTTGAAATTGTAAAGCGCGGACATTCAGTCCGCGCTTTTAGCTTATCGGCACATTACACATAAGATTTTCTTGGAGCATATAATATAGCATAAGCAGAGGGGGAAAACTTTTTGCTTAAAATACATTTACCAAGGAAGAATTCTTATATGTGTAATTGTTGTAATTCTTGCGGCAATTCGCGCTCCAATGGCTGTTGTTCAAACGGTTGCAACAGCTGTTCATTTGCGGGCCTTTTAAATATTTTGTCCGGCAATAACAATTCATGCGGCTGCAGGTCGTGCTGCTCATGCAACAGCTGCTTCGGCTTGAATTCGCTCGGTTGGTTCGACGCATATTATGCTCAGCAATACGGGCTGTGGCGCAACAATTGTTGTTCGTGCAATAATTCTTGCAACTCATGCGGCAGTTCGCGCAGCTCATGCAATTCCTGCAACTCGTCATGCTCATGCTGTAGCTGAACTGTTCAAAGGGAATGGGCGCAGTCCTAAGGCTGCGCCCTTAACATTGCATAGCAGCCGCGCCTTTGCTAAAACTATTATCATGAAAAAATTGTTGGCGCTCTACAGGCATTTTTCGGATAAAAGATATTCAACAATAGCGGGCACGCTCGTCTATTTTCTTTTGATGAGCCTTGCGCCAACATTGCTTTGGTTGGCGCTCATTGTGGGGAAAATAGATTTTCAGTCCTTTACGTCGCATGCTTTTTTCGAAGCTATCGAACCATTTTTGACATATCTCAACCGTGCGGCCCAAAATGCCGCCTCAGGCGCCGGCATAATTCTTTTGGCAACCTCTCTGTATTCGTCTACAAATTTTTTCTATCACCTCAGGCGCAGCGGGGAAATAATTTACGACAGCGACCGCAAAAAGGGAGGCCTTAAGCTGCGGCTCGCCGCGGCAGGCATAGTGGTGGCGGCAATAATAGGTTTTGCTTTGGTTGCCACTGTCATTATTGCGGGCGAAAATATGCTGTTCTATTTTATGCCCGCAGTCATTGTGGAGTGCATACAGCTCGTCTGCATAGTCGGCATTGCCTTTTTTATTGCAATATTGCTCAATATTTTTGCCTGCCCGTTCAAGCTTAATTTTTCAGGCGCCCTATGCGGAAGTTTGCTTACAACTGCATTATGGCTGATTTTTGCCGCGGGGTTTACGGTCTATATGCGCTTTGCCAACCCTTCGCAGCTCTATGGCGCCGCCGCAACTATAATAATCTTTTTGCTGTGGTGCTACATTATGATTTCAAGCCTTGTGGTCGGAATTATTTATAATTCGATGCTTGTGGCAAAACAGCGCGCTAAACCGCTGTATTCCTGATAATATAATGGCGCCCGTGCGGTATTCCGCACGGGCGCCACTGTAATATTAAGATTTATCAATATTTAATTACGCAAGCTGCGGCGAGAGCGCCGGGGCCGATATGTACTGCAACGCTCAGCGACAGCGGGTCGACAAACGTGAATTCCACATCGGGGAAGGCGGCAATCAAATCTGCTTTGAACGACATGGCTTCCTCAAGGCACTGTGTGTGCGCAACGCAAACCGTCATTTTGCCTGCCTTGCGCTCTTCGGCAAAGCGTGTTTCAAGGTCATTTTTAATGGCTGCAATCATGGTTGCCTTGGCGTCGCTCATCTTGCGCACTTGGGCAAACTTATCAAGCCTTTCGCCCTGTATCTGAAGCACGGGTTTGATTTTCAAAAGCGTGCCTATAGCTGCGGCGGCGGGGGTAAGCCTTCCGCCCTTTTTAAGATACTTCAAAGTGTTAACTGCAATATAGATGGAGGAGGTGTGCGCCGTCGCCATGAGCCAATCATAAATTTCTTTGGCCGTCTTGCCCTCCTTGATCATCTTCATGGCGTCTACAACCGTCTGCTTCTGCGTAACAGAAACTCTGTGGTTATCCAAGGCGTAAACTTTGCCTATAAATTCAGGCTCTGTCTCAGCCATATGCTTGATTACGAGGGCAGTTTCCGAAAGTCCGCTCGAAAGGGGCATATATAGAATTTCATCGTATTCCTTTAAAATTCTTCTCCACCTTTCGGCCACGTCGTAGGGGTTGGGCTGCGATGTAGAAACTTTGGCGTTGTCGTCGGTCAGATATTCGTAGAATTTGTCGATGGGCAAATTCTCTTCCTGAAAGTATTGTTCGCCGTTTACAAGAATGGGGGTAGGCTGAATTTCTATGCCGAGTTTTTCAGCTTCTTCCACCGTATATCCGCAGTTGCTGTCAGTTACGATTTTAATGCTCATGTTCTCTCCTTGTGCGCATATGCGCGCATGCAATTTCTAAGTCAATTATATATCATGCATGCGCAAATGTCAATACGGAAATAGAGTTGCGATAAAAGTATCAGTATTTAACGGTGGCGGCAACGGCAAGGGCGCCGGGGCCGATGTGACAGGAAACGCTGAGGGACAGGGGGTCTATATAAGTAAACTCCACGTCGGGGAAGGCTTCCTTGATTTCGTCGCGGAAAATTTCAGCTTCTTCAAAATTTTGCGTGTGCGCAACTGCGAGGGTCATTTTACCGGCCGAACGAAGCTCTTTAAACCTCGTCTCAAAGTCGTGCTTGATGGCATTTATCATCGTCGTCTTGGCGTCGGCAATCTTTCTGACTTTAGCGTATTGGTCAAGCTTTTCGCCCTGAATCTGAAGGACGGGCTTGATTTTCAAAAGCGTGCCTATCGCCGCAACGGCAGGAGTAAGCCTGCCGCCCTTTTTAAGGTACTTAAGCGTGTCTACCATGATGTATATGCTCGACTGCATTTTTGTCTGCATAAGGAAATCGCGCACTTCCTCGGCGGTCTTGCCGTCGGCAAGCATATTTTGGGCGTCCTCAACGCTTTGGCGCATGGTTATCGATATCCTTTGGTTGTCAATAACATACACCTTTCCGCTATATTCGGTCTCAGCCAAATGTGTGAGGGTATGGCAGGTCTCTGACAGGCCTGAGGACATGGGAATGTGTATAATTTTGTCGTACTCTTTTAAAATTTTAGTCCAAAGTTCGCCAACGTCGTATGCGCTCGGTTGCGAGGTCGAAACCTGCGCGTCAGATTTAAGCTTTTCATAGAATTGCTCCTGCGTAAGCGAAATGTCTTCAAAGTATTGTTCGCCGTCAATAAGTACCGGCATGGGCACAACGTAAACTCCCATTTCTTTAGCCATGGATTGGGTGATGCCGCTGTTGCTGTCGGTTACGATAGCTGTCTTCATAATTACCTCTTGATTTAAAATTATACAGACAGTATAGTTCAAAAATGTTGATAAGTCAACAAATTAGCGAGCAGTAAGTTAAATTAAAGCTCGGCGATTGCTTCAATTTCCACTAAACACCCTTTGGGAATGTCTTTAACAGCCACGCAGCTGCGGGCAGGACAGGAGGTAAAATATTCCTTATAGGTATCGTTGAAATCAGAGAAGTCTGCAATGTCTGAAAGGAAACAGAGAGTTTTGACAACTTTGTCCATGGACGAGCCCGCGGCTTCCAAAAGGGCTTTAATATTTTCGCATGCCTGTTTTGTCTGCCCGACTATATCCAATTCTTCAACTTTCCCGGTAGCGGGATTTACGGGTATCTGTCCTGAAGTAAAAACTAAATTTCCGCAAATTTTGGCCTGTGAATAGGGTCCGATTGCTGCGGGTGCGTTAGCGGTGGATATTGTTTTCATAATTTTAGCCCTCTTGAATAAATTTTAAAACTAATTTGTTTAAGCTCTGCGTGTAAATGTTTTTATAATACCTTAAAGCCGTTTTCGGCCAATTTGGATTTAATTTCCTTAATATGGTCAAAGTTTCTCGTTTCGATCTGCAACTTCAAGTAGCAGCCGTTTACGGCTGTGCCCTCGTTTGTCCTTTCGTGGAGGACGGCAATGACGTTGCCGCCGCACTGCGCAATAATGGTAGATACGCCTACAAGTTGTCCCGGTTTATCTATCAGTTCGAGGGTGAGGGAGCACTGCCTGCCGCCCATGAGAAGGCCTCTGTTGATTACGCGTGAAAGAATTGTAACGTCAATATTGCCGCCTGAGATAAGGCAACATACCTTTTTGCCCTTTATGTTAGGTACTTTGCCAAACATAATAGCTGCAAGTCCCACGGCGCCCGCGCCTTCGGCAATCATTTTTTGCTTTTCAATAAGCGCAAGTATTGCGGCAGAAACCTGATCGTCAGTTACAGACACAATGCCGTCGAGATATTTCGAGCACATCTCAAAGGTGAGTTTTCCCGGCTCCTTAACGGCAATGCCGTCGGCGATTGTCGAAACGGAGGGCAGGCACTCCAATTTGTGGTGCTCAAAGGAAGTGAGCATGGAGGGGGCACCTGCAGATTGTACGCCGTAAATTTTAACCTTGGGGTTGAGCGATTTAACTGCAAACGCAAGGCCGGAGGCCAATCCGCCGCCGCCAATGGGGACAACTATGGCATCCACGTCCTTCAGCTGATCAATAATTTCAAGGCCTATCGTGCCCTGACCGGCAATTACGTCCTCATCGTCAAAGGGATGAATAAAGGTGTAGCCCTTTTCAACCTTAAGCCTTTCGGCCTCGTTGTGGGCGTCGTCGTACACCCCGGGGACAAGCACAACCTTTGCGCCGTAGCTCTTTGTGGCTTCCACTTTCGAAATAGGGGCACCGTCCGGCATGCAGATTATCGATTTTATGCCAAACTTTTTAGATGCCAAAGCCACGCCCTGCGCATGGTTGCCTGCGGAACACGCAATAACCCCGCGCGACTTTTCCTGCTCGTTGAGTTGCGAAATTTTGTAATAAGCTCCCCTCACCTTAAAGGAACCCGTCACCTGCAAATTTTCTGTTTTAAGGTAAACTTCGCAGCCGCTCTCTTCCGATATGACGGGCGAATATATCATATCCGTCTGCCTTATCGCTTCGTTCAATACATACCGTGCATGGTACACTTTGTCCAACGTTAACATTTTTTTACCTTCGAGTTTCATAAATATACGAAATATTATACATTTTTTGCATAAGCCTGTCAATAGCAAATAGGCAAATTATTTTTTAACTTGCAGACTAAAGCTATTTAATTATACTTCTAAATATAAATTATAGAAGTCGACGATATTTTTAAACAGTTCAGTATTCAGTCTGTTGCAATAAATTTTCCTGTCAAGGTTTTCATTATAATATAATGCTCGTTCCTCGTGTGTAGGCGATTTTTCGTTGAAATAATTTTTCATATCTTCAGTGAATTTGCCCATATAATTTATGTACTCGTCGGAATAAAGAATATTGCTGTGTCCGCGGTCGCTGTACTTGATAAATGTAAATCGAGGGTCGTTTGAGTATTGTTTATAATAGATATTATAACCATATTCAATTGGGACGGTGGTATCGTCACTGCTATGCGCAATAAATATCCCACATTCAGAATTGGCAAAACCTGATAGCGCAGTAGAAGAGGAGTATTCACCACATTTTATGCCTTCAATTGAATTAACATAAGGCATCATAAAGTTGATAAATCCGCCTATTGCTAACTCACCCTGCGCTTGAATGAGGTCACCTGAACGGTTAAACCCTGCAATAGAGGCAATAGCTTTTACCTCGGGGTGGAAGTTCAAAACGGCACTTACGCAATATCCGCCCCAACTGTGTCCCCAAAGCATTATGGGAAGGTCTTTAATTTCTTCAATCTCGTTGATATAGTTAATAGCGTAGCTTAAATCGGCAACGCCCTGAGGAATACCATTTATACCGTCGCCTTCGCTTTCATCGTTACCCGTAGCGTCATAGGCAAACACATCGTAACCGTGTTGTGTAAAATAATAGGCAACATCTATGTAGGTGTTATGTCCGCTGCCAAGCCCATGAGCCATTACAATGACAGCTTTACTGTCAGAATTATCTATGTAATAATGATATCCGACAAGTTTTTGGTCGTTGTTCGAAGTGAATTCATATCTGTCTGCATTCAGTTCGTCAAAATCCTCGATATAAAATTTAAGATAGTCTGTCGTTTGGTATCTTACTCCGAATACACTGTTGTACAAAATTGCACCGATAGTGTAGGGAGCAATTAAAAATATAATTAAAAGCAGTACAGCTAGTATTGCTGAAACTATAATTATCTTCTTCCTTGTTTTCCTCTTCTTGTCTCTTTACAATTAGTGATTAATAATATTATCTCATAATTCAATTGTAATTACAAGTAGTTAGATAAAAAAAGTATTGTTTGAAAAATACGCAGAGAAGAGAATGCCGCCGAAACCCCTTAGGGGGTGGTACGGGGAAGAGGATTCGCCGCTTGGGCGCGGCGCACGGTTGACAGCCCAAGCCGAGGGCTGTCAAGTCGTCGGTAGAGACCTCCGACCTGCGCAATAAGTTGCTTGTGTTTCTCAAGCGGCGCAATGTCAACGCCGCTTTCGGTCACCGTTCACGCGTGACTTTGCGTTTACTCATCTCGCAAGGCAAAACAGCAGGTTTCTGCTGTTTTGAGAATGCCTTGCTCGTCCTCGAATCCTCTATTCTCTCGCCAAGAAAAAGCCGCGGATATAACAAAAAGTTATATCCGCGGCTTTGGCGCAGAGAAGAGGATTCGAACCTCCGTACGTGTTCCCACGTAACACGATTTCGAGTCGTGCGCATTCGACCACTCTGCCATCTCTGCGTGACTTAATCATTTTATAACATGCTTAAAAAAAATTCAAGCGTTTTTGCCCGTTTAATTTCAAATTATGCTATATTATTTTAGTTTGTGTACGCTACCCAAATATGTTACAATGTTCTCAAGGTTGTAAATTATGATAACGCTTAAAAAACTTAAGGATCAAGAATGGAAGGACAGGCAGTTGGAATTTGTCTATTCAACTGACGGGTTTTATGATTTTAAGTGTCAAGGCTATAACTTTTCTCTTGAACTCCACAGGGACGGAGTACAGAAGGAGGTGCGCTTTACAGATAAGCTTTTTGGCGCATGGCTTGAAAGGCCTTCAGCTTACGGTGCATACAGCGGAGATGTGCTCTTGGGCATCATTGAATTTTCTCCCGAAAGTTGGAACAACCGGCTAAGGGTCAGCAATTTGCTTGTGTTTAAAGATTACCGCCGAAAGGGCGTTGGTAAAACTTTGTTGGGCAAAGCAATAGTTTACGGCAAAAATCACGGTTTCCGTATGATTGTGCTTGAAACGCAGACATGCAACATAAACGCAATCGGCTTTTACCTGAGCATGGGTTTTGAACCTATAGGTTTTGACTTGAATAGTTATTCAAATGCAGACATTGATCAATGTGAAGTTCGATTAGAGATGGGTAAAAAGCTTTTGTAATAATAGAGGTGTTGCCATGATTAGGTATGATGAAGAAAATTTTTTTGAACAATATGCGAATATGCCGCGCAGCAAATATGGATTGAGCGCTGCAGGGGAGTGGCATCAACTTAAAAAGCTTATTCCTCCGTTGAATGGTAAAACTGTACTCGATTTGGGGTGTGGTTACGGTTGGCACTGTGTTTATGCCGTGCAACAAGGGGCGGATAAGGTGCTTGGCTTAGATTGTAGCGAAAAAATGCTCGCGCAAGCCAAAACACGAAACAAAAATCCAAGAATTGAGTATAAGCTATGTGACATAGAGTACTATGAATATCCCGAAAAAAGCTATGATTGTGTAATATCTAATCTTGCGTTACACTATATTTCGGACTTGCGATCGATATATAAAAAGATTTATGCTACATTAAAGCCATGCGGAACCTTCGTCATGAATATAGAGCATCCGTCGTTTACTTCGGGTGTCAATGAGGATTGGGTTTATAACGATAGCGGACGACCATTATATTGGCCGATCGATGATTACTTTTTTGAGGGGCAAAGGCTGACAAATTTCCTCGGCTGCAATGTAGTCAAATACCATCACACACTTACTACAATTCTTGGCGGGCTTTTGTCATGCGGATTTGAATTGACGGCGGTAGAGGAAGCTGTTCCTTCAAAGGAAATGCTGAAAATTGACGGAATGATAAATGAACTTCGCCGTCCCATGATGTTGCTCGTGCGTGCAGATAAACAGGTATAGTACAAATTTAAAAAGTTATTTCCTTACGCCGAGAATATGTATTCCGCGGGCGCGTGCAAAGTTGTAGGACGACAGCGGCCGCATGAACGCGTCGTAAGTGTGCGCGGCGATATAAATTTTGCCGTTCCGCACGGCTACCACTACAGGCGAATGGTAATAATCGCCCGTTGCCGTTCCAAGCTGAACAACGTCGCCCACTTCAAGTTTGTTTAAAGGCGCGTCCTCGGCAAAGGGGCCGACGCCGTCGTTATTTACCATAAAGTTATAAAGGTACTCCACGCCCGTCCACGCGGGTGCGCGGTCGTTCAAATTTATGTAATACCACCCGAATGTAGGCGTGAAGTTCATTACGCCTGCCCCCGCGTATATGCATTGCGAGGCAAAGTTTGTGCAGTCGCCGCCGATGTTGTCAAAGTTATAGAACTTTGGGTTGCGCTTAAAGGCCCACATTTTTGCATATTCAAAGGCAGCCTGCCTGTCGTACTTGATTATTTCCATAATATATATTATGAAAAACGCCATAGTGTGTGCGCCCCGCTTGTGCAAGC
This sequence comes from uncultured Clostridia bacterium, assembly GCA_944354265.1. Lineage (GTDB taxonomy): Bacteria > Bacillota > Clostridia > Christensenellales > Borkfalkiaceae > Coproplasma. The sequence continues at coordinate 77,908 of CALVPX010000052.1, forward strand.
GGGGCGCATATGTTATAATAGCTGTATGAAAATTATTGACGCGCATGCACATGTAGTGCAGTATATAGCAGGTTTCACCTCCCGCGGGGAGTTGCGGGGAATTGGCGACGGCATGGCGCAGTATGCCGACGGTTCAACATTTGCAATGATTCCGCCCGAAATGGGCGAATACTCCGCCTCGCCCGAAGCTCTTTTAAAGGTAATGGACGAAAACGGGGTAGAGAAGGCGGTGCTGTTGCAGGGACAATTTTTTGGCTTTCAGAATGAATACACCGCCGAAGCAATAAAAAAATATCCAAATAGATTTACGGGCGCGGCGAGCTACGACCCCTTCTGCGCCAAGGTGGAGGACGTCAAGCGCCATCTGTTCAAGGAGTTGGGCTTTAAGGCCGTAAAGTTTGAAGTCAGCAATGGCTCGGGTCTCATGGCATACCATCCGCCCATCGATTTGAACGGCCAACTCATGAATGAGCAGTATAAATTCGCTGACGACAACAATCTGACCTTTGTTATCGATATTGGCAGACCTGACAACTGCTGCTGGCAGCCGGAGGCGCTGTCCGCGGCAATAAAAAAATACCCGCAGGTTACGTTTGTAATCTGTCACCTGCTTGCTCCACAGCGCACCGACGTGGAACTTTTAAAGCGCACTTTGGGTCTGTTCGCCCTGCCGAATGTGTACTTTGATTTGGCGTCCCTCGCCTCAAACCAAAAGCCCGAAGCTTTCCCCTATCCCACGGCGGTGGAGCATTTGCGGACTGCTAAGGCGGAGGTTGGTGCACAAAAGCTAATGTTCGGCACGGACATGCCCTCAAACCTCTGCCGCGATTCTTACGCCCACTTAAAGGACTATATTATTGATAGCGGCGTTTTCACAAAACCCGAGCTTGAAGATATCTTCTACAACACAGCTGAAAAGGTGTATTTTAATAAGTAACTCAATATAAACAGTGTAGCGGCGGGCGCAAAATTTTGCGCCCGCCGCTACATGTTAACTATGAAAAAATTTTAACAACTAAGTCATGTTCTTCGCCAATAATAATTTCGATAAAGCTCTGTCAGGTATTGTGCTGCTATGTCGCTGTTATTAAGGTCATCGCTTGCAACGCTTTCTCCTGTTGTTGTAACGGCATTGGGACAAATAGTCCAACCATCTGTATTTTAAAAGTATATTCTATTCAGTGAATGGCAGTTACTGAAAGCAAATGAGCCTATAGCCGTTACGCTGTTTGGAATGTTGATGCTTGTAAGTGAACTGCAATTATAAAATGCCTGCCACTCAATACTTTTAACGCCGTCGGGAATTATAATATCTGTTAACGAAATGCAATTATCAAATAAAACTTGCTCAAGCTTGGTAATACCGTTTGGCAAGGCAATACTTTTAAGTGAGGAACAATCATAAAATGCGCCTGCCCCAATTTGCGTAACGCTGTCGGGAATTTCTATGCTTGTAAGCGAATCGCAATGGCTGAAAGCGTAATCGCCTATACTTAAAATACTGTCAGGAATAATAATGCTTTCAATAAAATCACACTCAGAGAATGAATGTGCGGCAATTTCATTAACGGGCAATCCGTTAAAAGTTGAATCGATGACTATATTTTTAACTGTCGTGGAATTTATGCCGCTTACGGAATAGTATAATTCATTTGATGAAAGGGAGTACGTTAACTCTTCCGTGGGTTGCAACTTACCGCACATTTGGCATTTGCCATCTGTATAGTTGTGCCTTACAGGTGCTACTTCCTTAAAGGTTGTGTAATCGCAGCGGGAGCATGTTTGGTAAGCATCCCAACCTCCTTCGGTGCAGCTTGCAATTTTTGCTTCATGCTGTATATAATCATGGCCGAGAGGGGGTATTTCCTGATATGAAGTTTTATAGTCACAGCGCAAGCAGTAGCTGTAGGATTCCCAATCTGCCTTTGTGCATGTCGGTGCTTTTGCAGACTGTGTAACCAATCTGTGTCCAAGCTGAGGGATTTCCAATTCATCGGGCTCGACCGAACTCTGCCCTTTTGAATCTGTAAAATATGTATCGCACTCTACGCAGTGCCAATATTCTGAGTGTCCGCTCGTAGTGCAGGTGGGGTCAAGCTGTTCAGTATATTCAAGAGTGTGGGAATGTTCCGATTGTTGGCTATTGTCTCCGTTTGGTTCAACGCACGCGGATAGAGCAGTTGCCAAGCACAAGGTAGTTATTATTGTAAATAGTAAAATTATAAGTTTCCTTTTCACTTCGTTATCCTTTTGCAGGGCAATTAAAAAAGCGTGTCTCCAATCGGAAACACGCCCTGCACAGTATCTCCGATTGCTGCGACACAACTTTCCTACACAACGGAAAATAGAGATACGAAATGCCTGTTCGTATCCATTGTGTAGGATAATTAAGTTGTGTCGCGAACTCAGTATAACGCAGCGGCCGTAAAAAGGCAACATGCACGCGGCATTATTTATATGAAATGTTAAAATTTATTTGGGATGACATTTTAATTGTCATTTCGACTGAAGCTTACGAAGTATGCGGAATGGAGAAATCTCCCAAACGAAGTTGAGTGACTGTGTTATCGTGGATTTTTCTGCTCAACGCTCGAAATGACAGGGTAGGCGGACAATGGGATGTGCTGAAATTTTTATTATAAATAAAACTTATACCCCGTATAAAATTTTACAATATTCATTTTTGTGCATAAAATTTGTATATAATTGGAAATTATGTTATACTTAAAAGGTAGTTATACATTTTTTTGCGTATCTATGAAAAAATTAAGGCAATTTTTGCCGCTAAGGAGAAATAAAGTATGACATATGTAGAGCAGGTGTTAGAAGACCTCAAAAAGCGCAACCCCAACGAGCCTGAATTTCATCAGGCCGCAACCGAGATTTTAACAACACTCGCACCCGTAGTGGAGGCTCACCCCGAATACGAAAAGGCAGGCCTTCTTGAAAGGTTTGTCGAGCCCGAAAGAGTAGTTATGTTCCGCGTTCCATGGGTGGATGACAACGGCAAGACCCGTGTAAACAAGGGCTACCGCGTTCAGTTCAACAGCGCAATCGGTCCCTACAAGGGCGGCCTGCGCTTCCATCCTTCAGTAAACCTTTCAATAATCAAATTCCTCGGCCTCGAGCAGATTTTAAAGAACAGCTTAACAGGCCTTCCCATCGGCGGCGGCAAGGGCGGTTCGGACTTCGACCCCAAGGGCAAGAGCGACCGTGAGGTTATGGCATTCTGCCAAAGCTTTATGACCGAGCTTTACCGCCATATCGGCGCTGATACCGACGTTCCCGCAGGCGACATCGGCGTAGGTGGCCGTGAAATAGGTTTCCTTTTCGGACAGTATAAGAGAATTCGCAACGAGCACGTCGGCGTGCTTACGGGCAGAGGCCTTACTTACGGCGGCTCGCTTGTAAGAACGGAAGCTACCGGCTACGGCCTCGTCTATATCACGGAAGAGGCGTTAAAGGTTCGCGGCGATTCCTTCAAGGGCAAGACTGTTGTAATTTCAGGTTCGGGCAACGTTGCAATCTATGCCTGCCAAAAAGCTCAGGAGCTTGGCGCAAAGGTTGTCGCCATGTACGATTCCAACGGTTACATCTACGACCCCAACGGCATTAAGCTCGACGTTGTAAAGGACATCAAGGAAGTCAAGCGCGGCAGGATCAAAGAATATGCAGAGAGGGTGCAGGGTGCAACCTATCACGAAGGCTGTAAGGGCATTTGGACAATTCCCTGCGATATCGCCCTTCCTAGCGCTACCCAAAACGAAATTGACAAGCAGTCGGCTGAAATTCTCGTCAAGAACGGCGTCAAGTATGTTGCCGAGGGCGCAAACATGCCTTCAACTCTCGAAGCTATCGAAGTTTTCCAAAAGGCCGGAGTTGTATTCCTTCCCGCAAAGGCGGCAAACGCAGGCGGCGTTGCAACTTCTGCTCTCGAGATGGCTCAGTCCTCCGGCAGAATGTTCTGGTCGTTTGAAGAGGTAGACGCAAAGCTCAAAAATATCATGGTAAATATCTATCACAATATCGACGACGCGGCCAAGAAGTACGGCTACGAAGGTAACTATGTGATGGGCGCTAACATTGCAGGCTTTGTTAAGGTTGCCGATGCAATGATGGCTCAGGGTATTGTTTAATAAAATTGTTTTTTCATAAGCAATACGCTCCGTATTGTAAAGGCGGCGGAACCGTTAGTAAACGGTTCCGCCGCTTTCCTGTATTTAATTATCAAAAAATTTGAATAGAATTATTGACAAACAATAATCTGTGTGCTATAGTATTATCGTAAAACAATAATTTCAAGGAGTATAGCCGTGAAAACCTTTAAATACTATGGCGAAGTCGCGCTTGCGCTTCTTGCCGTCGTGTGCATAATAGTCGCCGTGTGCGGACCGCAGGGGCAGGATATTTTTATTGTAATCTCTTCGCCCTTTGTCGGGGCGGGCAACTGCATACGCAGCATGAGTTTGGGCGGCAATACCGTCGGCGGGTGGTTTTTATATATATTTATAGGTATAATCCCGCTCATCTTTCCATTGATAAAAATTATTTTGAAGCGCAGAGCCTATGTTGGCTCGCTGCTATGGGTCGTGTTGAGCGCGTACACATTTATAATGATGTATCTGTTGATAAATCCGCACCTGCTGAGGAGCGAGGCAATAACAGGCTCGGAGGAGTGGAATGCTGTCTATCTTGATACCGTAAAGCACGGCGCCTGCATAATTTGGTATACACTCGCGCTCTTATGCATTCTGTTTGAGTGTGTGGGGCTGTTGAAAAAGAGGAGCGGAAGTTCGTATACCTTTGCCCGAGTTATAATGTATGCGATTGCCGCCGTGTATGTAATATCTGCGTTCTATGGCGAAGTTGCAGATGCGGTAAGTACAATTTCGTCGGTAGGCGGGGCGACTTTGGGGAACGTAAATATGCCCCTTAACGTATTTGCAGCAGTGTTTGCTGCGGCAATGGGCATTGCGCCTGCCGTCGTAACGATAATTTTACTCTGCGTTTGCACATCATTTATTTGCGCGCTAAAGCGCGACAATTTAAGTCCGCGCCTCGTCGGCGATATCGACAGGGTGGCAAAGCTTTCCAAAATTTCTATCGTCGTCACTTTGGTGTGCGCGATAGTTAACAATGTCGTTCAGCTTGCACTTTCAAAGTGGCTACTCAATGTCAGCTTTTCGTTGTCAATTCAGCTCTCGTCGCTGCTCGTTGTCTGCCTTGTACTGATTGCCGCCGGCGTTTTAAAGCGCGCAGTTGCAGCCAATGAAGAAAATAAACTTGTGATATAATATGGCTATAATTGTAAAACTCGATGAGGCGCTCAAAAGGCGCGGTATAACTTCAAAGGAACTGTGCGAGCTTGTGGGCATAACCGAGGCAAACATGTCCATTCTGCGCAGCGGTAAGGCAAAGGCTGTGCGCTTTACAACGCTCAATGCCATTTGCTATCATTTGCAGTGCACTCCGGGTGAGATTTTGCAATTTGACGGGGAGGATAACAAAGATGATTAAAAAATTTTTGACTATATTATTTGCTTCGGCAATAACTTTAAGTTTTTCGGCCTGTTCGTTGGCTGTACCCGATGATGGCGGTGGCGACGGCAATAACTTGCTTGCATTTGGTTCGGATAAGATGGTGGGTTTTTTCGCCGTAATATGCGACGGGGAGGGCAATGCGCTTACCCCTACCGATTTTGAAAGCGACGACGCCATTAAATATTACCGCGAACAGGTGAAATTTGGCGATGGAGCTGACGATTATTATATCACCTTTACAAGTGGCGCAGATGTACTCAGTAATGTACAGCTTCAACATATTTCAGGGCAGGATGAAGGAATTGAAATAGATGTTGATTTTAATTTCACGCATGAGCTCGAAGGTTCGGTTATGTATCTGTACGGTGTGTACTTTGACGAGGAAAATTGGTCGTACTATGTCAATGATGAACTGACGGCGGTCGCGCTCAGAGCCATGGCGGGTACGGGGCTCTCGCAAAACCTCAAGGCAACCGCTGACGTTGGTAACGACGAAGAGCAAACTATCACCTATACATGTTCTGTCAATATAGATTTTATCTGTACCGATTATCTTATCCAAGTCAATATTTTTGAATTTGACGCGGGCAATAATGTAATAAATTCAAGCGTAAGGCAGCGTGGCGAAAACTATCAGGCGGGTGAAAACTGTCAGTATGTGATAGTCGAGCAGGTTTTCACAGATGAAGATGGGGAGCAGTACTCAAAGCGCTCCTTGGTGGACAGGACGCAAGACAATGATGAGCGGACAATTAATCTGTTCTATGCAAACGGTGACGGGTTCACTGTGGAGGATGCTCTCAAAATAAATTTTTCATAAATGGTGTGTCGGGGCGTACGCAAAGTGCACCCCGCATATTTTAATTTAGTAATTTAGTTGACTAAAGTGGCAAAATATTATAAAATATATCTAACAAATTTAAGTGAGTTGAAATTATGCGGCTTGTAATTAAGGTGGGAACGTCCACGCTCGCCCATCAGTCGGGTAAACTCAATATCCGCAGGGTAGAGGAGCTTACAAAGGTTTTAAGCGATTTAAAGAATGCGGGGCATCAGATTGTCCTCGTCTCCTCGGGAGCCATAGGAATGGGGGTGGGTAAATTAAATTTGCCCGGCAGACCTACCGATATGCCCACAAAACAGGCCGCCGCCGCGGTTGGACAGTGCGAGCTGATGTATACCTACGACAAACTTTTCTCCGAATATAACCACACCGTCGCGCAGATTCTCATTACAGGCGAGGACATAGAAAATAATGTCCGCCGCGTGCACTTTATCAATACCATGGAGAAGCTCTTAGAGCTCGGTGCGCTGCCTGTAATAAATGAGAACGACACTGTCGCCACTGCAGAAATAGCCGTGGGCGACAACGACACCCTCGCCGCAATCGTTGCTGTGAACATTGGTGCGGAGGAGTTGATTCTCTTGACGGATATCGACGGCCTTTACACCGCCGACCCTAAAAATGATAAGAACGCAAAGATAATAAGGGTGGTGGATCGTATAGACGATAATATTAAAAAACTTGCCGGCGGTGCAGGTTCAGCGCTCGGCACAGGTGGCATGGCCACAAAAATTCACGCCGCCGAAATTTGCACCTCAAACGGCGTAGACATGATTATCGCCAACGGCTCAAACCCTCAAATTTTATACGATATTTTGGAGGGAGAGGGCAGATTCACTTATTTTAAGGGTAAAAAATTATGACAACCAAGCAAATTTTGCAAAATGCGGCAAGGGAAAAATCTAATGCCGCAGTGCTCCTGCCGAAAGCCAAAAACGCTGCGTTGAACTTTATTGCCGAAGATTTAGAGAGTAGTATGTCTGACATATTGTCTGCAAATGAGCGCGATTTGACCGCGGCCAAAGGTACTATGTCTGACGTAATGCTCGACAGACTGCGCCTCAATGAGGACAGAATCAGGCAAATGGCGCAGGGAGTGCGCGCCGTGGCGCAGCTGCCCGACCCCGTGGGCGAGATAATTGAAAAAATAACCCGCCCCGACGGGTTGGAAATAAATAAAGTGCGTGTGCCCTTGGGGGTAATAGCAATAATTTATGAGAGCCGCCCCAACGTAACTTCTGATGCTGCCGCGCTCTGTTTAAAGAGCGGCAACGTTTGTGTTTTGCGTGCGGGCAAGGAGGCGCATGCCTCGGCCTCGGCGATAGTTGCCGCCATGCGTAGTGGACTGAAGAGAGCAAGTCTGCCTGAAAATCTCATCAACCTTGTGGAGGACACCTCCCGCGGCAGCGCAAATGAACTTATGACTGCCGTGGGGTTGGTCGATTTGCTCATTCCGCGCGGCGGTGCGGGGCTCATTAAAGCCTGCGTAGAAAATGCAAAAGTACCTGTAATTGAAACGGGCACGGGCATCTGTCATGTGTTTGTAGACAGCTCTGCCGACTTCGGTATGGCTTTAAATATAATCGAAAACGCAAAGTGCAGCCGCCCCTCGGTGTGCAATGCTATGGAAGTCTGCCTCGTGCACGCCGACATAGCGGAGCAGTTTTTGCCTCTGCTCTATAAACGGCTTGTAACCGACAGGGCGGAGCATAAGGTTACATTAAAGCTCGACGACAGGGCCTTCGCCGTTCTCGGCGGTAAGCCCTGCTGCGAGATGGCGGGTGCGGGTGACTTCGACACCGAATTTTTAGACTACAAAATGGCGGTTGCCGTCGTCGACAGTGTTCCGCAGGCGATAGAGCATATCTCCGCACATTCAACCGGTCACAGCGATTGCATTGTCACCTCAGACGAATATGAGGCTTCAATCTTCACACGCGTTGTAGACAGCGCGGCCGTCTACGTCAATGCCTCGACCCGCTTTACTGACGGCGGCGAGTTCGGGCTTGGCTGCGAAATGGGTATCTCCACCCAAAAGTTGCACGCCCGCGGCCCCATGGGGCTCAGGGAGCTCACCACTTATAAGTACGTTGTGTACGGCAACGGCAACGTCAGATAAAATTATATAATTTTAAATGCCTGTCATGGCGTTGCTCAGCATTCATTATGTTGACAACGCCATTTTTATTTGATAAAATTTCAGCGAAAATATATTTACTTTTAGTGAAAATCTAACTCTGTATTTTATTGTTGAAAAATCAGTATTAATTGTTAAGTATGATATAAAAGTCGTAGCAAATAAATAAAAATCATTATATAATGTGTTCGTAATATTTCAGAGGATATTTTAGACATTGCGGCGGCCGGGTTACGCTACAGCTGTTGCCAAGGTTTAACTTACTGAATTATTATAATTATAATATTTTTTGCGGAGGCTTTATACATGTTTAACATTTTTATGACGTCAATTAATGCGGTATTGCCCATTGTGTTGCTGATTTTGCTTGGGTACATACTTCGGCGCATAAATTTCCTCAACGACAATTTCCTGTCGGTTGGCAATAAGCTTGTCTTTAATGTCTGCTTGCCCTGCATGTTGTTTATAAATATTTACAACATCGACGATTTATCGTCGGTCGATTGGGGGCTCGTAATATATGCCGTGGTGGCGGTGTTTGTCATCTTCGCCATCGGGCTCGTAGTCAGCATACTCACAACCAAGGATAGCCGCAGAAGGGGTGTAATCCTTCAATGCTGCTACCGCAGCAACTTTGCAATAATCGGCATTTCGCTTGCCGCCTCGCTCGCAGGTACTGCTGTCGGTGCGGCAGATGTGGTCAACGGCGTCGTTGCCATAATACAGGCGTTTACAATTCCCATTTTTAATATCCTCGCCGTAGTTTCCCTTTCGATTTTCGTAAAGCCCGAACCTCAGCTTGATGAGAACGGAATGCTCGTCGCCCCTAAGAGCCAACACACCGATGTTAAAAAGATTCTTTTAAATATCGTAAAGAATCCCCTGATTATCGGTATTGTCGTGGGGCTCGTGTTCGTAGGGCTAAGATATGCTGAAATTGCAATATGGGGCAGTGCGGTATTTACAATCAAAGATAATCTGACATTTATATACGATTCTCTCGACAATCTTAAGTCCGTTGCAACTCCTTTGGCGCTCATTGTCTTGGGCGGACAGTTCAAGTTCTCGGCGGTCAAGGGCATGACAAAGGAAATTGTCGTCGGAACTGTATTCCGCGTAGTTATTGCGCCGCTCATCGGCGTGGGCTGTGCCGTTCTTTTAAGCGAGTTTACGGATTTGGTTTCCTTCGGACAGACCGAGTATCCCGCATTGATTGCGCTGTTCGGCACGCCTGTGGCTGTTTCAAGTGCTATAATGGCCGGCGAGATGGGCAACGACGAACAACTTGCGGGACAGCTTGTCGTATGGACAAGCATAGCGTCGGTGGCCACCGTATTTATAACTGTGTTCCTACTCATGTCGTTCGGGTTGCTTGCCGTTTAAGTGGGTGCTGCTATGAAAATTCTTGCAAAAAGTCCGCGCAGCGTCTGCGTGGAGCTTGACGGCCATACACCATACTTTTCTGCCGAAAGATTTGTCGTCTTTCTGAATGATAAGAAAGTAAGGGAGGAAGACAGAAATGTATTCTCTCTCTTCGGTCTCGTACCCGATAGCGATTATACAATAACTGCTGACGGACAGTCTGTCAGTTTCAGAACGGACAGGGAAAGCGCGCTATTCAATGTCAGGCAATTTAATGCCTGCGGCGACGGTGAGCATGACGATACGGAGGCATTTGCCGCTGCAATAGCATGCCTGCCTGAAGGCGGTACGCTTTACGTTCCGAAAGGGACATATCTTCTCAAGCCCGTCTTTTTGAAGAGCAACATGACGCTCTACATCGAAGAGGGGGCAACCATTCTCGGCCGCACTGAGAGGGAAGTCTATCCCACGCTCCCCGGGCTTATAGGTGATATCAACCTCGGCACATGGCAGGGCGAGGAGGTAACTTGTTTTGCCTCTCTCATTACGGCATATAATGCAAAAAATATAACAATCACCGGCGGGGGAAAGATTGACGGCAACGCCCCTCAGGGGGATTGGTATGTAAATCACCGCGTTATGCGCATAGCATGGCGCCCTCGCGGAATGTTTTTCAACCGCTGCGGCAATTTAAAAATATTCGGACTGACCGTCAAAGATACTCCGAGTTGGAATGTTCATCCCTATTTTTGCCGCGAAGTCGGGCTCTATGACCTCTGTCTATATAACCCCTCGGGCATGCCCACCACCGACGGCATCGACCCGGATACATGCGACGGCGTAGAAATTGCCGGCGTAAAAATATCTGTGGGCGACGACTGCATTGCAATCAAGTCGGGCACTATCGAGCAGGCAAAAAAATATAAGTTGCCGTGCAGGAATATAACAATCAGAAATTGCTATATGCGCGACGGCCACGGTGGCGTTGTGCTCGGCAGTGAACTTTCAGGCGGCATAGAAAACGTCAATGTATCAAGGTGCATTTTTGAAGGCACGGACCGCGGTCTGCGCATAAAAACCCGACGCGGCCGCGGAAGAATAGGTATCACCGACGGCATTGAGTTCAGCGATATTATAATGAGGGGTGTTAAAGCTCCTTTTGTCGTCAATATGTATTATAACATGGGCGATCAGACAGGGCACACTGAATACGTTTATACCACTGAAAAACTTCCTGTCGATGAAAGAACGCCGTATGTAGGCAGATTTACTTTCAAGGACATGGTTTGTACCGATGTAGAGTACTGTGCAGGCGCATTCTATGGACTGCCTGAAGCGCCGATAGGTGGTGTTACTTTTGAAAACGTCAGTTTTTCATATAATGCCGATGCCGAGCCCGGTTATCCCGACATGAAGGAGATAAACAGCAAGGTCAAAAACGGGGGATTGTATTTTCAGTTCGTTGAAAAAGTTCATTTAAAAAATATTACGATTAAAAATCCGTGCGGCGATGCTGTCGTATTGGACGGCGTAGGGGAATTTGTTGAGGAAAAATAACAGGAGCATTAAATAAATATGTTGGCACAAGACACTTTCTATGTTGGCGTAAACGATCATGAAACCGACCTCTTTGAGGGGCTGTATAAAATTCCCAACGGCGTTGCCTATAATTCTTATGTTATAGTTGATGATAAAATTGCCGTGATGGACGCTGTGGACGAGTACTTTGGCGATGAATGGCTTGCAAATATAAAAAAAGTTCTCGGGGAGAGAAAGCCCGACTATTTAGTCATTCAGCACATGGAGCCTGACCACTCGGCAAATGCTCTGCGTTTTGCGCAAGAATATCCTGAAGTTAAAATAATCGGCAACACAAAAACTTTCGTCATGCTCAATGAGTATTTCGGAACGGAATTTGCCGACCGCAGAATTGTTGTGGGAGAGGGAGATGTTGTATCTCTCGGCAAGCACGACCTTCACTTTATCTTTGCTCCAATGGTTCATTGGCCGGAGGTCATGGTCACATATGATGCATATACTAAAACTGTTTACTCGGCTGACGGCTTCGGTAAGTTCGGTGCGCTTGACGTCGATGAGTCTTGGGACGACGAGGCGAGGCGCTACTATATAGGTATTGTCGGCAAGTACGGCAAGCAGGTAGACGCCGCGCTCAAAAAGCTTTCTGCGCTCGAAATTGACCGCATTTGTCCGCTCCACGGCCCCGTGCTTGAAGGCGATTTATCACATTATCTTTCATTATACAATACATGGGCAAATTATGAACCTGAAACAGACGGCGTCATGATAGCCTATGCATCTGTTTATGGCCACACAAAAAAGGCGGCTGAACTGCTTGCGGAAGAGCTTAAAGCGGCGGGTTGCAAAGACATAATTTTTCATGATCTCGCGCGTGATGACCGCTCCGTCTGCGTCGCCGACGCGTTCAGATATTCAAAGCTCGTAATTGCCGGCATAACTTATAACGCCAATTTGTTCCCGCCCGTGCGTGAGTTTATTGAAAACCTCACCGAGCGCAATTATCAGAATAGGACGGTCGCATTTATTGAAAACGGAACATGGGCGCCCGTTGCGGCAAGACTTATGCTTGAAAAATTCGGAAAGAGCAACCTGACTTATGCGCAGACGGTCGTTAAGGTCAGATCTGCTCTCAATGATGAAAGCCGCGCGCAGGTTAAAAGCCTTGCGCAGGAATTGGTTTCGCAATAAATAAAAGGAGAATATAAACTCATGAAAAAACTTAAAGAGCTGTGGGGTGAATTCAAAAAATTCATTTCGCGCGGCAATGTCGTCGATATGGCTGTCGGCGTCATCATTGCAAGCGCATTTACCGCAATCGTTAATGCCGTAACTAAGGGCATACTTATGCCTCTCGTCAATTGGGCCGTAACGGCTGCAACGGGCGGTCAGGGGCTTGAAGGCCTGCGCACCGTCCTCGGTACGCCTGCATATACAATCGACGAGGTTACGGGTGCGCAAATAATCGATTGGGCAAGCACAAATTACATCGATTGGGGCAACCTCATAAATGCTATAGTCGATTTCATTCTTATTGCTGTCATCCTGTTTACCATCTTAAGAATATTTGTTGCGCTGCATAAGGTTTCAGACGGCATCACCGGCGACGAGGCTAAGAAGAAGCGCAAGTTGATAATGAGCTACAAGAAGAACGGCATGAATTTAAGCGAGGCTACCGCCAAAGCTGAAGAGACGCTTGCAGCAGAAAAGAAGGCGGAAGAGGAAAAGAAGGTCGCCGAAGAAGCTGCGGCTGCCGCAAAACCTACAACCGAGCAATTGCTCGTTGAAATCAGAGACTTACTCGCTGCGCAAAACTCCGCATCAAAGTCAGATACTGACAAAGCTGAATAATAAAAAGCCGCCCATAGAGGCGGCTTTTATAGTGTGGGGAGAACGTTATGAAAATATTGATAACAGGCGGCACGGTTTTCGTAAGTAAAAGTTTTGCGCAGTACTTTGTCAGTCATAATTGTGAAGTTTATGTTCTGAACCGCAATACGCGTCCTCAGGTTGAGGGCGTTCATTTGATCGAGTGCGACAGAAGAGCTGTAGGTGATAAATTAAAAGATAAATTTTTCGATGCTGTTATCGATGTAAATGCTTATACGGCAGAGGATGTCAATGCCTTGCTCGACAGCGTGGGCGGATTCGGGCAATATATTCTTATAAGCTCGAGCGCGGTATATCCCCAAACATTGCAACAGCCTTTTAAGGAAAGTGACGAGTGCGGCGCAAATATTTTTTGGGGGAATTATGGCCTCAATAAAATAGCGGCGGAAAGTGCGCTTGCAGAGCGTGTCTCCGAAGCCTATATAATTCGTCCGCCCTATCTTTACGGTGAGTTCAACAACGTCTACAGGGAAGCGTTTGTGTTTGATTGCGCGCAAAGGGACAGAGTATTTTATCTCCCCGGCGAAGGGCAAATGCCTTTACAGTTTTTTTATATAGGCGATCTGTGCAGATATGTCGATATAATTTTAAAGGTCAGACCGCGCCAAAAAATATTCAATGTCGGAAATGCTCCCGTCACGGTGCGCGAGTGGGTAACAGCCTGTTATGCTGCTGTCGGCAAAGAGGTAAAATTTTTTAACGTCAGCGAAATTTACGAACAGCGCAGTTATTTCCCTTTTTACAATTATGGCTACGTTCTCGATACAACTCTTCAAAATTCAATTATGCCGTCTTTAACGCCTCTCGCCGAAGGTCTGCGCCGCGCGTACGAATGGTACAGATGCAACCGCGGTGACGTAAAACCCAAAGATTATATCAAATTTATCGATGAGAATTTAAAGGGGCGAGTATAATCCGCAATTGGTTGGTCCTCTTCGGTAACAGGTAATACAATTCCCGCATTGGTTGTTGCCTCTCAGGCAACGCAAGGATAACGTTGCCTTCGGTCATCGTTCGCACCTACTGTTGTGCTCACTCATCTCGTGCGGCAAAACAGCGGGTCGCCGCTGTTTTGATAACTCCGCACTCGTCCCACGATTCCCGCATTGTGACTATAAAAACATAAACAGCCCTGCATTTGCAGGGCTGTTTATGTTTGGTACTCCCGGCGGGAATCGAACCCACAACGGCCCCTTAGGAGGGGGCTGTTATATCCATTTAACTACGGAAGCAAAAATTTACCTTAATATAATACAACAACTAATAAAAAAAATCAATAATTTTAATGCTTAAAAGTATAAATTTATATTGCCGCCCGACAAATTTGTCGGGCGGCAATAAGTTTATGCTTCTATTTTTTTGTAACCTTTGCGGGGCTTGTATTTCTTAATGAATATTCTGTAGCGGAAGTGGTAGAGCACTATGGCTAAAATTATTACGACAACCACTGCTGCAACTATGCCGACTATAACGGGATTATAATCGAGCAGGTCAAGGCAGCGGACGTGTATCCACATCTGATTTATATCGGTCAGTTTATCGCCGAAGTCTAGCATTACAACGCTGCGGTCGATTATGTTAGCTGTGGGGTACTGTCCGAACAGTTGCCTGCCGCGGTTTATCTCCCCGCCGCGGTATACGGTGTATTCGATGTCGTTGCCGTACTCTTCTTCGCCAAGCATCTCACTGCTTACTTCCAATGTGTCGCCGTCAAGTTCAAGTACCGACGCGTCTACATACAGCGAATAGCCGTCGCCGAAGAAGTAGCTTAAATCGTACTCGTAAACCTCGGTCAGTTCCTCGTCGAAATATTCTTCGTCCGAAGGGTCGAACACAAAGCCATAGTTCCAATCCATGTAATCAAACACAAGGTCGCTCGCGATGGAGGAGGTGTAGCCGATATAGTACATATTCCTCACGGCGTTGTCGGGGCGGGAGAGGAAGTTGACAAAAGCCTCTGCGGCCTCTTTGCGTTGTTCGTCTCCGTCGATGCCGTCCTTGAGCATTACCCAACCGTCAAACCAAAGGTTTGTACATTCTTCAGGTACAGAATACCAAAGTTCAGTGGGGTTCGATTCGTCGCCGTCCGCTTCGTCCATTATATATACTGCGTCGCCCGACCACTGATAGTTGGCAAGCACTTTGCCCGTCACCATGTCGGCCTTGCCGCTGTCCGTTTCAAAGGAATAGACATTTTCCTTTATTTCCTTGAGCATGTCCTCGGCGGCGGCGATTGTTTCGTCCGATGTGTCGTTCAAAAGTGCGCTGCGTTCATCTGCGGTGGCGTCTCCATAGCCGATATCAAGCAGCTCTTCGCCATGAATTATGCCGAGAGTGGCAAAATATGCGTCGCGAACATTGTCTTTTATGGTAACCTGACGTTTATAGTCGGCGTCCCTCAGGATATTCCATGTAGAAACGGCTTCTTCGTCCACAAGGTCGGGATTATAAACTATGCCCGTCGTGCCCCACATGTAACATGCGGCATATTGGCTCCAGCCGTAGTCGTCAAAAATTCCCGTAATATAATCTGACGCGTTGTTCACATAATAATTATGCTCGTTGTCCTCGTCGAAGAACTCATCGGAAAAAGGTTCCACCTCATCCTCGGCGAGCAGCTTCATTATCATGTAATCGGAAGGGCAAACGAGGTCGTAGATGTCGCCAAGCGAAAGACGGTTGTAGAGGTCCTCGTTCGTGCCGAATGTCGAATATTCAACCTCGATTTCATAGTCGTGGTTTGCATTGAACCATTCAACAAAGTCGTCCACCATCGAGTTTTCACCGAAAACCCCGTCCTCGGGATCTTCTGCGTATTCGTTCTCAATGTCAATCAGCTCATCCTCGCCCCAATCGCCGAGGTCGATGTATTCCTCCCAATTTGCCACGCGCAGCGTTACAACGTCGTTTTCAGTGGAGCAGCCGAACAGGGAGAATGTGGAGCATGCCGCAATTGAAAGCGCGGCGGTTATGCACAGCGTTCTTTTAAATCTTTGCATTGTTTACCTCCGCTTTCTTTTTTGAGGAAGTCACGTTCATTATAATTACGACAACGACTACGATGAGGAAGATGAGGGTGGAGAGAGCCCAAAGAGCTGTCTTAATTTCAGTCTGTCCGCCCTTAGTCGCATTTACGACGTATGTGCTTATCGTGTCGAATGTGGAAGGTTTTGTATAGGTGGTGATGAAGTAATCGTCGAGCGACAGCGTTATGGCAAGCATAAATCCCGAAAGTATTCCGGGAACGAGCTGAGGAAGGACTACTTTGAAGAGCGCCTGCGCGGGGGTGGCGCCGAGGTCGAGCGCGGCTTCGTACAGATTGTTGTCCATTTGCTTGAGCTTAGGCATTACGGAGAGATATACGAAAGGAGCGCACAGAACAACGTGTCCCACGCCGAGGGGAACGAAGGTGTCCTTGTTTACGCCGAGCAGAACGATGAGCAGCACGCATATCGAAAAGCCTGTAACGATGTCGGCGTTTACCACGGGAATCTGATTGGCTGAGTTTAAAAGGCTCTTGCCGAGTTTTTTGGAGTAGAACCCGCCGATCGCGCCGAGCGTTCCGAGTATGGTAGCAATGGTGGCGGATACAAGAGCGAGCGCGATTGTGCCGAGTATCATGTCGCGCAGTTCCTCGTTGGCGAAAAGATTTATATAATTTTCAAAGGAAAATGCGTTTATTCCCGAGCCCACTATCGTCGCGTCGGTAAATGAGTACACGGCGAGCATGAGGATGGGGATGTATATGAAACATAGTACTATGCAAAGCCATAAAATTGGTGCTATTTTTTTCATAATATTACCTCCCTGCCGCCGTTGTCGTCCTTATCGCTGAAGCGGTTGGTCACCAACGTCACAATAAATATTATTACGAGCAATATGAGTGAAATCATTGAACCGTTATTCCAATCGTATGCGTTGAAGTAGCTGCCGATGAGACTGCCCATAATGTAAGTTGAGTTATACAGCATATCGAGAACTACATAGTTTGTCATTGAGGGGAGAAGCACCATCGTTATGCCGGAGATTATTCCGGGAACCGAAAGGGGAAGAGTCACCCTCAGAAATACTCTGATTTTGCTTGCGCCAAGATCCTGAGCTGCTTCCATAAGACTCTTATCAAGTTTTAAAAGCGAGGTGTAGAGGGGCAAAATCATGAAGGGCAAAAAGTCGTACGTCATGCCTATTACAGAGTTTAGGAAGGGGTACGCCGCAATGTTGCCCTCTATGACCGTCAGAATTTCTTTTAATGCGGTTATGCGCAGTGTGAAGTTTATCCACATGGGCATGATAAACAGAAGTAAAAGCACATACTTCTTTTTAAATCCCGAACGGGCGAGAATGTATGCGGTGGGATAGGCGATGAGCAGACACACCAACGTAGTCGTTATTGCCAAGGCAAAGCTGTAAATAAGGGTGCCTATCGTATTTGTGCTCGAAAAGAAGGACACAAGGTTATCGAAGGTGAACTGACCCTCGCCGTTCGTGAATGCGTAATAAATTATGACTAGCAGCGGCACGATTACAAAGAGAATCAAAAACGCCGCATACGGTATGCAAAGTTGTTTTCTGTTAAAGCGTAGTTTCATCTCAGTTGTTCTCCGCGGTAGGTTTAAGGGTTATTTTAATCTTTTCCTTGGGAATTATTAAGCTGACAAAGTCGTCCGTGTTCCACATGTCGGGGCAGGACAAAACGTAATCTTCCTCGTTTTCCTCCGTCCTGACAATATAGCGGTAGTGGTCGCCCTTGTAAATCATGGATATGATGGTGCCCTTTGCGCCGCCTTCGTCTTCGTCGTCGCTCATGGTAATGTCGTGGGTGTCCACTTCAACGTTGACTTCCGTGCCCGTAAGGTCGAGTTTTTCGCCCTCTGCGGTTATGAGGTAGCCTTCCTCGTCGAGGTGTGAACCGGGGTAGAGGGTGGTCACGTCGCACTCAAATTCGCCGTCGCCGAATTCAACTGTATTGTTCTTGGTTATTACGCCCTCGAAGCGGTTGATGGTGTAAACGGGCTTCATCAGGTGAATTCCGTCGGGCTCGATCTTCATGCCTATCACGGCGCCGGGCTCGGCGTATGCGGTCGACTGAATAACTATTTCAAATCTGCCCACTTCAACGGTAATTTCGTAATGCACGCCCTTGAATACGGTGGAGATTACTTTGCCCTTGAGCTGTCCTTCGCCGGGTTTGCATATTATTATGTCTTCGGGGCGCACTACTACGTCGACGAGTTGGTTGAGCTCGAAGTCGTCAACGCAATCGAACGTCGTTCCGCAGAACCTTACCTTATACTTGCCGACGACGGCGCCGTTGAATATGTTGCTCTCGCCAATGAAGTCGGCGACGAATGTGTTTACGGGCTCGTTGTAAATTTCGGTGGGGGTGCCGATCTGCTGAATGTCGCCGTCATTTATTACGACAATTTTATCAGACATTGTCAAAGCTTCTTCCTGATCGTGCGTTACATATATAAATGTAATGCCAAGGCGGCGGTGCATGTTCTTAAGCTCAATCTGCATTTCTTTGCGCATTTTGAGGTCGAGTGCGCCGAGGGGCTCGTCCAACAGCAGAATTTCGGGTTCGTTGACGATGGCGCGCGCTATGGCGACTCTCTGCTGCTGTCCGCCGGAAAGGGTATCCACGCCCCTCTTTTCAAAGCCTTCAAGGTCAACCATTTCGAGAGCCTTTTTAACTTTGCGGTCGATCTCCTTCTTCGTCAGGCGTTCCCTCTTTGTATACGTATCGCCGGCATCGTTTTTGTAAGTGTTTTCCACTCTCTTAAGTCTGAGGCCGAAAGCTATGTTTTCGTACACGTTCAAATGGGGGAAGAGGGCGTATTTTTGGAATACGGTGTTTACGGGTCTCTTGTTGGGGGGAAGGTTGGAAATATCTTCACCGTTCAAGAGAATCTTGCCCGATGTCGGCAGGTCGAAGCCGGCAATCATGCGCAGGGTGGTCGTCTTGCCGCAGCCGGACGGGCCGAGGAAAGTGACGAATTCACCTTTTTTGATCTGCAGGTTGAAGTTGTCGACGGCTATAGTTTCGTCGTCGAACACTTTCCTTACGTCGATAAGCTCGATAATGTTCTGATTTGTCATAGCTTTTTTCTCTCCTTAAAAGTTTGGCGGCGTTGAAATCCACAAAAATTTAGCGTTGCTCTTTCCACAATTGGTTATTCTGTGCGATTTGTCTGCCGTATAATAAAAGGTTTCGCCTTTTTTACAGATGTAATTGTTCTTGCCCAGCTCTATGCGCAGGCGTCCTTCGAGCACATATCCGAATTCCTCGCCGTCGTGAGGGAAATCGAGCGAAGTGGAGGCTCCCGCCATAAGCTCGACGAGAACGGGTTCCATTTCATTTTTCTGCGCGTTGGGTATTATCCATTTCAAAAGCATGCCGTCTTCGCGCTTTTCAATAAAATCGTCGGCGCCGAAAACTACGCGTGCGTCGTCTTCCTTTTTAAAGAATTCGGCCAAGTCGGTACCGAGCGCTGAAAGAATATCTTTGAGCGTGGCGATGGACGGCGAGGTCACGTCGTTTTCAAGCTGCGAAATATATCCCTTCGTCAGTTCGCACCTGTCGGCAAGCTCTGCCTGCGACAGGTTAAGCTGCAGTCTGAGACGCTTTATCTTTGCGCCTATATCCATATATTATATGCTCCTTACAGTAAACCCAAAGTTTACTTTCTCTAAACGGTTAGCAATTGTAAACAAAAAGTTTAGTAAAAACTAACCGAGTAAGATTATATAAATCTTTTGTCTGCCTGTCAATTTGTTTGATGAAAAATTTTAAATATGTATTAAATGATAATTTTTTTCACAAAATTTTCGCAAAATGTAAACAATTACCATATTATTTTAATTAAAGCATATATAGATGACGCACGCGCGTGCGCATATAAAAAAAGCAGCTGTCCCGTAGGCAGAGGGATAGCTGCTTTAAAGCGTTTATCAAATGTGCACGAAATTAAGGCGGACGATTGCCGTCCGCCTTTAATAAATTGTCATTCAATTTTAAGCCATTGCGTTAAGTTTCTTTGCCAGACCCGACTTTTTGTTTGCGGCCGTGTTTTTCTTGTAAACGCCCTTGCTCACTGCGCCGTCGATGAGTGAGCATACGCCGGGGAACATTTCGGTTGCAGAAGCTTTATCGCCGGAATCGACCGCTGCAAGGAACTTTTTAATTGCAGTTTTAACTTCAGATTTAATCATTTTATTCTGAGCGGTCTTCTTTTCGATAACCAATGTACGCTTCTTTGCGGATTTAATATTAGGCACGTTTCGTCTCTCCTTTTGGAAAAAAATTATATTTCAACTTAAATCTTGAGTAATTTTATCATAAAATAAAGCTCTTGTAAACTGTTTTTGCACGCTTTTAAAATTTTTTTAATATTATTTTTGGCTGAAAAATATTAATAATTATATGTGTGCTTTAAACGACGTAAATCGCCCCGTATGCGTGTTTGACAGTGGAATAGGAGGGCTGAATTTGTTGTATGCCTGCGCAAAAATGTGTCCCGAAATAAACTTCATGTACTTTGCCGACAATTACAACGTGCCGTACGGCAGCCTCTCAGAAAAAAGGGTAAAAGCCCTCGTGCACGATATTTTTGACGAGATAGCGTCGTATAATCCGCTCGCCGTGGTGGTCGCCTGCAATACCGTTACGGCGCTGTGTATTTCGGATCTGAGGGCAAGGTATAACTTTCCCATACTCGGTATTCAACCGGCGATTAAACAGGCCGTCAGGACGGCGGGGGATTGCCTTGTTTTGGCCACGCCCGCCACGGTCTCAAGTCCGTCATTTAAGGCGCTGTGCAATGCCTACGGGCAGGGAAGGGTAAAGGCGGTGGCCTGCCCGTCGCTCGCTTCGTATATTGAGGACAATATTTTTGACTATCCCGATATAAAAATATCGGGGCTGCTGCCTGCGGCGTCCCCGTCGAGCGTGGTGCTCGGCTGCACGCACTATGTGTTTGCGGCTAAGTCCATTTCTGAAGCGTATTCTTGCGCCACTTTTGATGGAATTTTAGGGACGGCTGACCACCTCAGAAAAATTTTAAAAAATTTGCAGTGTTTTAGCGTAAAAAAACGAATAATTCAATTTAAAAGGGGAGATAATGCCAAAAATCAAAAAATATTCAACATGTTGTTGAGTAATTTAAACAAATAGAATTTGGTTAAAATTCTCAATTAATTAAAATTTTTTTAATTTTTTAGAAAAAAATTGCTTAAGGTGGTTGACAGTGGTCAAAGTATATGATATGATTAAATTACTTAAGTTTAAAAGGGTACTTTGTCATGGCAATGTTTACGGGTGAGTACTTCCACCAGTTGGATGCAAAAAACCGAATACGCATTCCCGCAAGATTGAAAAAGGATCTTGGCGATGAGTATTACTTTGCCTTCGGCACAAATCATTGCATTTTTGTCTTCACGAAAGATAAAATGGAACAGTACCTTGAAGAACTCGGGGCAACTAAAATTTCTGACCTTGAAGCACAGAAGCGCGTCAGGATGTTCGCCAGAACGTGTGTACAGGTAGATGAGGACAATCAGGGAAGAATAGTTTTAAGTCCGGAATTCAGGCGCCATGCGCAGCTTGGCAAGGACGATAAGGACTTGGTTATCTGCGGTGCGGTAAACAGGATCGAAATATGGAATAAGCGTATCTACGACGAATATACCGCAGACATGGAAACCGATTACGACCAGTTGTTCTCGCAGCTTGGCATTTAAAATGGCTGTTTTTTCACATATTCCCGTAATGCTCGAAGAGTGCATGGAGGGATTGCGTATCCGCGACGGAGGCATATATTTCGACGGAACGGTAGGCGGTGGAAATCATTCCTATGAAATCTTAAAGAGATCATCCCCGACGGGCAGGCTGATTGCAACCGACCTCGACGATGACGCGATCGAGGCGGCGACAAAAAAACTCAGTCAATTTAAGGGCCGGTTTGTTATTTACAAATCAAACTATAAAGACTTTGAGCAGGTATTTGCAAGCGCGGGTGTCGATATGCTTGATGGTATATTGTTGGACTTTGGAGTGTCCAGTTACCAGCTCGATACCGAAGAACGCGGCTTTGCGTATATGAAAAAAGATGCTCCGCTCGATATGAGAATGGACAGGTCGAACCCGCTGACGGCCGAAATCATTCTCAACACATTTACTCAGCAGGAAATTGCAAAAATTCTTCGCGTCTACGGCGAAGAGAGGTTTTCCTCCCAAATTGCCTCAAATGTTGTCGCACAACGATCGAAAACCCCGATCAGGACATGCGGGCAATTCGTAGAAATAATAGAAAGCAGCATACCTAAAAAGTTTCAGCAAAACGGGCCCGCAGCCCGCAAGAGCTTTCAGGCTATAAGGATTGCTGTCAACGGAGAACTTGACGGGCTTTACGAATGCGTCATAGGCCTTACCCGGAGGCTTAAAAGCGGTGGAAGGATAGCAATTCTTACTTTCCATTCGCTTGAGGACAGAATAGTAAAACACGCCTTTCAGGAACTCGAAACAGATTGTATTTGCCCAAAAACGCTTCCCGTTTGCGTGTGCGGCAAAAAAAAGGAAATTGAGATTATAACAAAAAAACCCGTGGTCGCCACGCTGAAGGAAATGGCGATAAACCCGCGTTCAAAGAGCGCGAAGTTGCGCATAGCGCAAAAAATTTAAGAATAAGCGATAAGGAGTGAAAGAATATGGCAGTCGCAACCCCCGTACTCGAAAGACAAACTTTGCAACAGCAGTCTGCTGTGTCTTCTGATGAATTACATAACGCTCAGATCAAAGAAAATTACAGAAGATTGATGGATCCCAGCCTCGACGGCAACGGAGCCAAAGGGGTTAATGCTGCCGTCAGCAAGGAGCAGGCAATAGAGGATTTGCGCGCAAGCATTTTGCGCCATCCCAAGCCCGTTCAGCAGCCTGTCGTTCAGGAACCCGTAAGGCAGCAGTATGCTCAGCCCGTACAGCCCATACAGCCCGTACAGGTAGTTGATGCCGTACAGTCTGTTCAGCCTGTACAGCCCGTTCAACCTGCGCAGCCTTATCTCGTGACCAATGCGCGCGCTGATTCTGAAATATTCCGTGCAGACAGCCCCATAAATCAGCGCAGGGCTGCTATCGCAGAGGCTCCCGAGGCAGTCATAGAGGATGATGACAATGAAGACCTTCGTCCTACGATGACGACCATTCAATATAAGAATATGAGCGAAAGCGAAAAGCGCGATGTGAGGGCAATGGCTGCCGAACAGCGCAACAAGCATGTGCTTGAAAAGCGCGACAAAATTATAATTGCTGCGTTCATAAGCGTAGTGGTGGCTTTGTTTGTCCTTGTCATCGTCAATTCCGCAGTTATTGCCGGTCTCAACAGTGAACTCAGCGTAATGCAGAACAATCTCGCCGTTGCAAGTCAGGCGCTCGATAACGTAAATTCGCAGATCTCCAACATCACAAGTTTGGAAAATATAGCTCTCTATGCTCAGGCAAACGGCTTGATATTGCCGTAAGGAGTAAAAAAAATTAAAAAATCGAAATTATCTTTAACGGTTTTACAAAAGAGGTTATTGTCAGTAACATTGGCAATAACCTTTATTTTTTTCATAATACTTGCTCGCTTCTTCTATATTCAAGTAATTTGGGGGGAGGAGCTTGTAATGCGCGCAGTCGATCAGTGGAACAGGGAAATTCCCGTCGTGGCGGCGCGCGGGGGCATCTATGACCGCAACGGCCAGCAACTCGCCGGCAACCTGACAACTTACAGCGTTTTTATCCGTCCAAATGCGGTGCAAGACAAGGAGTATGCCGCGCAGATTCTTGCTGCGCTTTTTAATGTCAGCGAGAGTACTTTGCTAGACAAACTTCAAGAGGGCAACGTGTCTGAAATTACAGTTGCCCGGCAGGTTGATGAGTCGCTCATTCAAAAACTCATTTCGTATAATCTTTCAGGGGTGTACTATGCCAGAGATAATACCCGCGTCTACGCCTATGGCGACGTGCTCTGTCAGGTGCTCGGCTTCATTTCAAGCGACGGCCTCGGTCTTTCAGGCATGGAAAAAACTTACGACAACATTCTTCGCGGCACCGACGGCGAAATAATGTACACTACCGATATAGTGGGAAATGAAACGCAAAACACGCGCATCGTGTACCGCGGCGCCACCGACGGAGATAATATCAGGCTGACCATCGACCTTGAAATTCAGCTTGCCGCAGAGCAGGCCATGCGCGAGGTTTATGAATCGAGCAATGCGCAGAGGGTGTCCTGCATAGTGCTCGACCCGAATAACTTCGACATTCTTGCCATGGTAAATTATCCGTCGTACGACCTCAACGATGTCCCGCGCGATGACAGTCAGGCTCTCAATTCGCTTTCTCGCAATTCAATCGTGTGCGACATTTACGAGCCGGGTTCAACCTTTAAGGTGCTTACTGCCGCCGCGGATCTGCAGGAGTACATCAACGGCAATACATCGGCATTTTCTCCCTCATACATATTCAACGGCAGCCGCACGCGCTCGGTTGACGGCACCACGATAAGGTGTTGGTCGGACCACGCAAACGGCAAGCACTCCAATCAGACTCTCGCCGAAGCTCTCAACAACAGCTGCAACCCCTGTTTTACGGATATCGCCCTCGCGCTCGGAACAGATACATTCTATGACTATCTCAATTGTTTTGGGTTGGGCAATGTGACGGGTATAGATTTTTCAGGCGAGGCGTTGGGAATGCTTGTGCCGCAGTCGCTCGTCCGCGATTGTGATTTGGCGAGGATCGGCTTCGGTCAGACGGTGGCGGTCACGGGCTTGCAGCTCGCTTGCGCCGTAGCTTCTGCCGTAAACGGCGGAAATTACTAT
The DNA here is from genome assembly GCA_944354265.1 of uncultured Clostridia bacterium. Lineage (GTDB taxonomy): Bacteria > Bacillota > Clostridia > Christensenellales > Borkfalkiaceae > Coproplasma. Next base: position 103,080 of record CALVPX010000052.1, read on the forward strand.
ATACCACGTCTTTTAAAGAGCGTCGTTTCGGCAGACGGAACCGTAGTCGAAGAAAATCAGCCAATACTTAAAAATACTACGATAAGCGCCGAAGCTTCGGATCTGTTATGCAGCATGCTCGAAGGCGTCGTCAAAGAGGGCAGCGGCAAACGCGCCTATATTGAGGGATACCGCGTCGCGGGCAAGACGGGTACTGCACAAAAGTATGAAAACGGTGCTGTTGCGGCGGGAAAATACGTCTCATCCTTTGTCGGCTTTTTCCCTGCAAACGATCCGCAATACCTCGCGCTCGTCATTGTCGATGAGCCTGAAGGTTCGTACTACGGCAGCGCCGTTGCGGCTCCCGTGGCAAAAACTATATTCGAAGATATTATCGCCATAAAAAATATTAAACCGTTTGAATGAGAAGGGTGTTATGAAACTTGTTCAGCTTTTAAAAGATGTAAGATACAAGGAAATTATTGGCAATGCCGAGGTGGAAGTTACGGGTGTATGCGCGGATAGCCGCATCTTGAACAGGGGAGAAGTGTTCGTGTGTTACACGGGCGGAAATGTCGATTCGCACATCTATGCTGCTGAGGCATTTGAAAGGGGCGCTGCCGCTATAGTGTGTCAGCGTCGGCTCGATCTGCCGCTGACGCAGGTTATAGTCGAGGACGGCAGGGCGGCCATGGCGCCTCTGTCGCGCGCGTTTTACGGTTATGCAGATAAAAAGCTAAGCATAATCGGCGTTACCGGCACCAACGGCAAGACGACTACGACATATATGTTGAAATCTATCTTCGACGCGGGCGGATATAAAACCGCGGTGATAGGTACTCTCGGTGTCGCGTACGGCGACAAATTTATCTCGCCCGAATTGACCACCCCCGATCCCATATTTCTCCATTCTGTCTTTGCCGATATGGTGCAGTGCGGCGTGAAATATGTGTTTATGGAGGTTTCAGCACATGCCCTCTACTACGGCAAGGTAGACGGTTTGCATTTTGCTGCCGCGGTATTTACCAACCTGACGCAGGACCATCTCGATTTCTTCGGTGACATGCGTTCTTACGCCGAAGCAAAGAAAAAATTATTTCAAAAGGACAGATGCGATATTGCAATCGTAAACTCTGACGACGCGTTTTCTGCCGAAATCATTATATGCGGCTGCAAAGTGCTGAGTTACGGCCTTGAAAATCCCGCCGACACTTTTGCAATAGATCTGAGCGAAAGCATCGACGGTTCGGACTTTGTCATTAACTTAAGCGATGAGCTGTACGACATTCATCTCAACATGCCTGCAATACATAACGTCTATAATGCGCTTGCCGCGGCGACCTGTGCCCATGCTCTCGGAGTTAACATCGATACGATCGCCCGCGGCTTGGCGGCGCTGAAGGGTGTAAACGGCAGGCTTGAAAAAGTGGCTGAATATAACGGTGGGCGCATATTTGTAGATTTTGCCCACACGCCGGACGGCCTCGAAAAATCGCTGTCGGGACTGCGCAAATTGTGCGATGGTAAGCTCTATTGCCTGTTCGGCTGCGGCGGCAACCGCGATTCGTCAAAGCGGCCGCTAATGGGCGAGGCTGCCGCAAAAAATTCAGACTTCTTAATCGTCACTTCGGATAATCCCCGCTTTGAGGACACATATGACATAATCAGTCAGATAGAGCCGGGCATACAGAAAGTGGGCACGCCCTATGTGACTATAAGCGACAGGGAGATGGCTACCGAGTACGCAATCAATCTGCTGCAAAAGGGCGATATCTTACTCGTTGCCGGCAAGGGAGGGGAAACCTATCAGGAGATAATGGGTATAAAACACAGCTATAATGACAATACGATAATCAAAAAAATATTAGGCAGTTTGGTGTGATATATTGATATATCTTGTCTGCGTCCTTGCTTCTTTTGCCGTGTCGCTCGTGTTAACCGCGGCGCTGCTGCCATTGCTTAAAAAGTTCAAAGCGGGGCAGTATATTCTTTCATATGTAAAACAGCATGCTTCAAAGAGCGGGACCCCCACAATGGGCGGTCTCGCCTTTGTGGCGGCGATAATTATTGTGTCGTTTTGCTTTTGCGGATTTTCGGACAACAAAATCAATCTCACTCTGTCGGTTACGGCCGGATTCGCGGTGGTGGGGTTCCTTGATGATTTCCTCAAAATTTACCGCAAGGAAAACGAGGGGCTGAAGCCCTATCAGAAGATAATATTTCAGCTTGCAATAGCGACAATTGCCGCGGTTTATTGCTATGTGAATAGTATTACGTCTGTCATAATACCCTTTGGCGGCGGGTTGAGCGTAGATATCGGTTGGGCAATTATCCCCTTGGTGCTGTTTGTGTTCATTGCCACGGTCAATTGCGTCAATTTAACCGACGGGCTCGACGGCCTTGCGGGGTCAACTTCATTGGCGTATCTCGCCGTACTCGGCGTGATGCTCGCGCTGACGGGGGCGGGCGGACAAACGGTAGCGTTTTCCGCCGTGGGCGCGCTCGCTGCCTTTCTGATTTTTAACTGCAGCAAGGCCTGTGTTTTTATGGGTGATACGGGTTCTCTCGCGCTCGGCGGGCTTATATCATGCCTGTCCGTTTTTTCCGGCAATGTGCTTTATATACCTGTGCTCGGCATAATGTTTGTTGTGTCAGGCATATCCGTCATCGTTCAAGTAATATATTATAAAAGGACGAAGCGCAGGGTATTTTTGATGGCTCCAATACATCATCACTTTCAGATGAAAGGGTTTTCAGAGAGCAAAATATCTTATGTATATTTTTTAATAACCTCGCTCGTCGGAATGTTTTGTCTGATATTTGTGTGAGGTAAAATGTATTTTAAAGGTCAAAAGTTTCTTGTTGCGGGCATTTCGAGATCGGGGGAGAGCAGTGCCCGCTTTTTGCTTGCCCGCGGAGCCGCTGTCTATCTCTATGACGACGTTATAGCCGATAACGTCAGAAAAATAATAGACGAACTTGTCGGGCTCGGCGCGGTGGAGGTGACGGCGCAGAATTTTGAAGATTGCGTTCAGCTCTGCGATATTCTCATTCTCAGTCCGGGTATTCCCATAGACAATGCTCTGCCCGTGTCTTTCAGGCGCATGGGCAAACTTATAATAGGCGAGGAGGAGCTTGCGGCACAGTATCTCCGTGCTACAGCGATTGCCGTCACGGGTACCAACGGCAAGACGACCACCGTTTCTATGATAAACAAAATGCTGACCGATTGCGGTAAGAACAGCGTCGCATGCGGTAACATAGGCGAACCCACTCTCAATGTGGTTGAAAAACTTGGCTTTGACGATTTTGCCGTAATCGAAATTTCTTCCTTTCAGCTTGAAACGCTTTCGGGTCTGCGCCCACACATAGCGGTAATAACAAACATTACCGAAGACCATCTCGACCGTCACTACAACATGGAAAATTACATTTTTCTCAAGAGCAAGCTCGTTCGCAATCTGCGCCAAAGTGAATATGCGGTGCTCAATTACGATGATGAAAGGGTGCGCTCTTTCTCGTCGCTGACGAAGGCAAGAGTTGTCTATTTTTCGGCAAAACACAAAACTGAAGGTGTATATATCGATGACGGCACAGTCTGCTATGCGGGGCAAAAATTTTTTTCTGTAGACGACATGTCGCTCGGCGGAGAGCACAATCTGTATAACGCTCTTGCCTGTGTCGCCGTGGCGGCCATTCTTGGGCTTGACCGCGACGAAATTACCAAGTCTGTGTGCTCGTTCAAAGGCGTAAAGCACAGGATAGAAAAGGTGGGGAGCTGCAACGGAGTAACTTACATAAACGACAGCAAGGGCACAAACGTCGATGCGACCCTAAAAGCGGTGGAGAGCATGCCTGCGCCCACGGTTCTGCTTCTCGGCGGGAAGGATAAGGGATACGATTACGAGCCGCTGTTCGAAGGGTTGAAGCAGAGCAGGGTTATACATGTAGTCATGTACGGTGAAAACCGCTATAAATTGCTGAGTGCTGCGCTTGAGTTCGGATTTTTTTCCTTTTCCTTGTGTCAGCGGATGAACGAGGCGGTCATGCTCGCCAAATGTTATGCCCGCAGCGGGCAGTGCGTTTTGCTCAGCCCTGCAAGTTCAAGCTTCGACGAGTTTAAGAATTATGAGGAGCGCGGCGAGCAATTTGAACGCATAGTAAAAGGTTTTTCCGATGAATAAACCGCTCTTTGTCAGGCCGTCGAAAGCGGGCGACATACCCCTGTTGGTATGCGTAATAGGCATGTCGGTATTCGGCTGCATTATGATCTATTCGGCTAGCAGCTATGTAGGCGAGGTGCAGTACGGCGACAGCTTTTATTTTGTAAGCAAACAGATAGCGGGAGTCGTCATAGGGTTGCTCGCAATGTCGGCTGCCGCCTTCATTCCCTATACAAAACTTATCAAGCTGAAAATTCCTTTGGCGATTATTGCGTTGGTCGCGCTTGCTCTCGTCTTTGTCCCCGGCGTCGGCGTGACAAATTACGGCGCCACGCGTTGGATAGGCTTCGGAGCTTTCACCATTCAGCCCTCGGAAATTGCAAAGTATGCCTTTGTGCTGTTTGCCGCCGCCCATTTTGCCGAAAATTATAATAACGCCCGCAGCATAAAGGGGGTTGCGCCCGTGTTGGCGCTCGGAATAGCGTACTGCGTGCTTATAATTGCCGAGCCAAACATGTCGATAACAATGTGCGTCGGGTTGCTAATGCTCGTCATGGTTTTTCTGAGCGGCACAAATCTCAAAACCTTCGCATTCATGCTCGTGCCATGCATTATAGCCGTGCCCGTGCTCATTGCCCTCGAACCGTACAGATTGCAAAGGTTGAGCGCGTTTATCGACCCGTGGGCTTCCCCGCGGGATGAGGGGTATCAGCTCATTCAGTCGCTCTACGCACTCGGAAACGGCGGGTGGTTCGGGGTAGGTTTATTCAATTCAACGCAGAAGTATCGTTTTCTGCCCTTTGCCGAAAGCGATTTTATCATGTCGGTCATGGGCGAAGAATTGGGCTTTGTCGGTTTGCTGATCTTTTTTGCCGTATGTTTTTTTATAATTTGGAGGGGTATAGCCATCGCGCGCAGGTGCAGGGATCCGTTCGGCTACCTGCTCGCGGCGGGAATAACCCTCGTGTACGGCATACAGGTCGTGGTAAACGCCCTCGTGGTCAGCGGCACCATTCCGCCCACGGGATTGCCTTTGCCGCTCGTAAGCAGCGGAAACACCTCGCTGATAATTACAATGGCGTCGATGGGCGTTTTGTACAACGTGTCCACCAACAATTAACATGCACGCAAAAAAATCCATATAATAAAAGTAAAGCAGCCTGAAAATTTTCATTCGGGCTGCTCGGCATTTTTTATACTTACGGAGTCAAATATGGATAAGTACATGATAAACGGAGGGCGCCGCCTCGAAGGGTGCGTGCGCATTCAAACGGCAAAAAACTCCGTGCTTCCTATTTTGGCCGCTTCGGTTCTGACAGATGAGCCTGTTACGGTTCTCAATGTCCCCGATATAACCGACGTGCGGAACATGGTCAAAATACTCGGTTGCCTCGGCTGCAGGGCTGTCTACGACGGAGACAACCTGACGATAGACAGTTCCCCGGCGGACAATTGCGAAATCCCTCGGGCGCTCGCGCATGAACTGCGTTCGTCGGTGTTTCTGCTCGGGTCGGTTATTTCCCGCTTCCGCAAAGCAAAAATAGCCTATCCGGGAGGGTGCGACATAGGTCTGCGGCCTGTGGATCTTCATCTTACGGGGCTTAAGAGGTTGGGGGTTGACATAACGGAAAGCAACGGATACATACTTTGTAAGTGCGAAAAGCTTGTCGGCAACGAAATAATGCTCGATTGTCCGAGCGTAGGCGCGACGGAAAATATCATGCTCGCGGCCGTAAAAGCTGAGGGCACGACCATAATTAAAAATGCAGCCCGTGAACCTGAAATAGAAGACTTGCAGAATTTCCTCAATTCCATGGGCGCTAAAGTGCGCGGGGCGGGCTCCGGTTCTGTGGTGGTGGAAGGGGTTGAAAAATTGGGCGGCTCTGTATATCAGCCCATATCCGACCGCATTGAAGCGGGTACATATCTGATTGCCGCCGCCATGTGCGGCGGGAATGTAGAGCTTGAAGGGGTAAATGCAGAAAATTTAAGCTCTCTTTTACATAAACTTAGGGAAAACGGTTGCAAACTGCGCATAAAAAATGATAAAATAATTATCAGAAGCGACAAGCGGCCTGTATCTGTCAAGAGTGTGGAAACTCAGCCCTATCCGGGTTTTCCTACGGACTTGCAGGCGCAGATGACTGCGCTGTGCTGTGTGTGCTCCGGCAATTCTATCGTCACCGAAAATCTGTTTGAAACGCGGTTTAAATATGTGCCCGAACTCCGCAAAATGGGGGCGGACATAACCGTTGTCGACCGCAGCGCCTTTGTGCGCGGGGTAGATAAACTCAGGGGAGCTACTACGGTAGCCCACGACCTGAGGGGAGGGGCTGCTCTCGTAATCGCCGCTCTCGCGGCCGAAGGCGACAGTGAGGTGCTCGATATTTCACATATCGACAGGGGCTACGAACGCTTCGAATATAAACTTGCTTCGCTCGGCGCGGGAATCAAGCGCGTCGGCATCTGAAAAAGTTATGAAAGGTTACATAAGGAAAATAATTTCGATCGTCTTGGTGTTGGTGTTCTGCGCCGCAGTAATTATTGGTGCGTGCGTCATTCTTTCGGTTAAAAACGTTAATATTGAGTATATTTATTACTCGTCGTCGGATGATGAGGTTCCCCACAGCGCGCAGGAGTTTGAAACGGCAAGTGATAATCTCAACGCGCTGAAGGGTCAGAATATGCTCTTTCTCAGCGACGAAGAAATAACATCTTGCGTGTACGGAAACATGGTGTATATCGAAAGCTTTGAAAAAATTTTCCCCTGCACCATCAACGTCGTTCTGAGAGAGCGCAGGGAGCAATATGCAAAGCTTAACTCCTCTGACTTATACGATATTTATGACACAGAAGGCAAGTATATCGAGACTCGCAGTCAGAATATCAACCCTGCAGATAATAGCCCCGACGTGCTTTTAAATGTCGACGATCAGGCTTTTGAAGCGGCGGTAGAAATGTGTTCGTATTTTAAGGATTGCTTCGGTTTTCTTCGCAACCTCGTGCAGTCGGTAACCTCTCTGTACGACCCCGTGCTCGATACGGCCAACCTCACGTTCAGGTTGTACAGCGGACTGACGATTGTAATTTATGATTACGACGAATATGCAGAGGAGAAGATGAACGAAGTTTACGATGAGTATGAGCGTCTCTCCGAAAGTCAGAAACTCCGCGGCTCTATCTATGCCGTAAGTCTCAACGATGACGCCGATGGCGACTACGCCGCATATTACAATCCCGATTTGAATAATTAAATTATATTTTCGTGTATTTTATACTTTTATTGCGGCTTGATTGCATAAATTAAGCCGCTTTTTTGACGTCATTTTTGTTGACTTTTATTTGCCTCTATTATATAATATTTCTATAAGTTTACATACGGTATTTTGCTTAGAGGAAAAGGTTAAAGTTGCGTAACAAAAGTGTGGCGGTATTGGATATTCGCTCGTCCGAAGTCTGTGCGGCGGTAGGAGAAAGGGGCGTAAACAATACCTTTATTATTAAAAGTAAATATACTTGCTCATACGACGGTTATGCCGACGGCGAGCTTTTAGACGTAAAAAATTTTTGTTCTGCGGTTGAAAAAGTCGTCAAAAACACTATTGCTGCTGCAGGTGAAAAATTTAACCGTTTTTACGTCGGAATACCGGGTGAATTTTTAAAAGTACAGGTTACGGACGGCGGCATTACTTTTGCTGCGCCGCAAAAAATAAAAGCGACGCATACCTATGCCGTGGCTGAAATGTCTGAGCCCCGCGGAGAAAAGGACTATTCGGTTATAGAGAGAAGCCCTGTCTACTATGTTCTCTCCGACAAGAGGAGGGTCATCGACCCCATAGGGTGCGTAACAGACGGCCTCCGTGCCAAAATCAGTTGGTTTTTGTGCAAAAATACTTTCGCGAAGAGTGTCGTCGACGCATTCAAGCCCTTCGGACAGATGCGGCTCAAATTTGTTCCGTCATCCCTTTCAGAATCGTGTTATCTGCTTGAACCGCATGTCCGCGATCTGTATGCGGCCTTGCTCGACATAGGATATATTTCTTCCACGTTCAGCGTCTCCCGCGGCAACGGCGTAATTTTTAATCAGGCCTTTTCCGTAGGGGTGGGGCATATCGCCGCTTTTTTGATGGACGAGCTTGAAGTTCCTTTCGATGTCGCAACACAGCTCATGTCTGAGGTCAATCTCAACGCTATATCCAATCCCGCGGCCGTTACAGAAGTCAGATACGGCGACATGATCTACAGCTATCAGACGTCAGCCCTCTGCGAAATTATATCAGAAGGGTTGGACGGCATATGCGATATGGTGGAGGAGTGCAGGCGGTCTTTTACTGAAAAAGATCTCGCGGGCAAGCCTATATACATAACAGGCGAGGGCGTAAAATCAATCCGCGGTTTGGTCGAACACCTTTCGGGCCGCTTAGGTTGCGTTGTCAACGTCGTCGCACCCAAAGTTCCTTATTACGATAAGCCTAAATTTTCTTCGTTGTTCAGCCTGCTCGATGCGGCGCTCAGCGATGATTGAAAATAATAAATTTATAAATATAATGCCTATTTTATACGCGCATTTACGGAGGTCAACAAATGTTCAATGATCAGGGAGTCAACAACATATCGGGCAGAGCCAGAATCAAAGTAATTGGCGTCGGCGGCGCCGGTAACAACGCCGTCAACCGTATGTTGGAAGCAGGCATCAACAGTGCCGAATACATAGTCGTAAATACCGACAGCCAGATTCTCGCACTTTCAGCCTGCGAAAATAAGGTTCAGATCGGCAGCCAGCTTACAAAGGGTCTCGGTGCCGGCGCTGATCCCGATATCGGCAGAGCTGCAGCCGAAGAGAGCAAAGATGTATTAACCGACCTTATTAAAGGTACGGACCTTTTGTTCATAACGGCAGGCATGGGCGGCGGCACAGGTACGGGCGCCGCACCTGTAATCGCAAAGATTGCAAGGGATATGAAGATCCTCACCGTTGCCGTTGTTACCGAACCTTTTGCCTTTGAAGGTAGAAAGAGATTGGAAAACACCGCAAAGGGTCTTGAAAATCTTAAAAAATATGTAGATACCCTTGTAATTATTCCCAACGACAAGATAAGGACTGTCGTGCAGAAGAATACGCCTATGGTAGAAGCTCTGCGCGTTGCAGACGAAATACTCAAGCAGGGCATAAGGGGCATCACCGAGCTTATCGTCAACCCCGCGCTCATCAACCTCGACTTTGCCGATGTCAAAGCCATTCTCAAGGATAGGGGCATTGCTCACCTCGGCGTAGGCGTCGCTAAGGGCGACAACAGAATTATCGAAGCCGTCCGCGTGGCCGTAAACAGCCCTCTGCTTGAAACGACTATTGAGGGCGCACGCGGCGTCATCCTCAACGTCGTCGGCGGCAACGACCTCACATTCGAAGAGGTTGCCGATGCGGCAGAACTTGTCCGCAGCGTTGTAGACGCGTCTGCAAACATCATCTTCGGCGCACGCATCGACCCCAATGTTCAGGATGAGGTTGAAGTTACCGTCATCGCAACCGGTTTCCCCGGCTTTGAAACGAGAAAGGAAGATGATCAGCAAAAGTCCTACAATAAGTCGCTCTATGGCAATCAGCAGAGCCTCGGCAGCGGCCGTATGCCTATAAGCAACGATCCTTACTTCGGACAGCGTCAGTCATCCCTTTCGTCCAACCCCTTGCATCAGGCGTCCGCTCAGGCACAGCAGAATGCGCGCAATCAGCAGCCTGCACAGTCTTTCTATACCCGTCAGGCTCAGCAGCCCGCACAGACGCAGAATACCGTTCACACTTCCGCATATCAGCAGCAGGGTTATCAGCAACCTCAACAGCCCCAGCAGCAGGGTTATGTTCAGCAGCCTCAACAGCCTCAGCAGGGCTATACTCAGCAGGGTTATGTTCAGCAGCCTCAACAGCCTCAGCAACAGGGCTATGCTCAGCAGGGATATCCTCAGCAGCCTCAACAGCCTAGGCAGCCTGCTCAGCAGCAGTATTCTTCTCAGTCGGCTGAAGATGTGACCATTGAACGCCCCAGCGATAAAAACGTTCCCAAGTTTGCCCGCCTTCTCAAGAACCTCGGCAGACACGGCAACGAATAATTTTAATTAACTAACTTAAAAAACGGAGCAAACTTCATTGCTCCGTTTTTTGTGTGCCGATTTTCCAAAATTTTACAGGTTTCGTCATAAATATTGCTATTTGGCAATAAAATGACAGTATGACGAATATTTTGTTGAATACTGCGCAAAAATTTTATTTTGTGGGAATAGGCGGGGCAAGCATGAGCGCCCTTGCAAAAATTCTCATCAGTATGGGAAAAATTGTCTGCGGCAGCGACAGGGTGCACAATGAATATGTATGTGATCTGATATCGCGGGGAGTCAGTGTCTCTTTGGATAGCGATGACGCCCGCGTCGAAAAATGCGATGTTTTAGTTTATACCGACGCAGTCAAAATGGACGACCCGCACATATTGCGCGCGGTAAAGGCCAATAAGCTCATAGTCCCCCGCGGTCAGCTCCTCGCTACGCTGTGCGGTTGTTTCAAAAGTACAATAGCGGTGGCAGGGTGCCACGGAAAGACTACCTGCACGAGTATGCTCGCGCACATTTTTGCCTGTGCGGACAAACAATTCACTGTTCATATCGGCGGAAATGACAATGCTTTCGGCAATTGTCGCGTTGTTGGGTATGATTATTTTATTACCGAAGCGTGTGAATTCAATAAAAATTTTTTGCTGATCAAACCTGATATTTCAATCATTCTCAACACCGACGCCGACCATCTTGAATGTTATGACGGGGAGGAGGATTTGCTGCGTTCCTACCGTCTCTTTGCCGTAAATTCTAAAAAGAGTGCCTGTCTGTACGGCGACAGGTGCGGTAGGGGGGACGTCACTTTCGGAACGGACGAAAGCGCAGACTACAGAGCGAGGAATATCAAGTCCGCCGGAGGAAAATATTCTTTCGACGTGTATGAACAGGGCAGAAAATTGTGCCATGCGTCGCTGAATGTGTACGGAAGACACAACATTGTCAATGCGTTGGCGGCGGTTTCCGCTTCGCGGCTTGCAGGAATACGGGCTGAGGCCATAGAAGAAGGGCTCAGCCGATTTGCAGGCGTCGAGCGCAGGTTTGAAAAAATAGGCGAGATCAACGGGTGCGAAGTCATTGCCGATTATGCTCACCACCCGCGCGAAATTACGGCGACACTACGCGCTGCCGCCGAAGTCACTTCGGGCGAAATTTATGTCATTTTTCAACCGCACACCTACAGCCGCACAAAAAATCTCTTCGGCGATTTTGTAAACTGCCTGTCGGGCATAGATAACCTGCTCATATATAAAACTTTTGCTGCCCGTGAATATTTCGACGCCGAAGGCAGTGCGCTTGCACTGTCAAACGCCATAAAAAATTCCCGTTACGCGGAGAGCGAACGGGAAATAAAATATTTTCTGCGCAATGTCAGTGGCGAAGATAAAGTATTTGTTTTGGGTGCGGGCGATATTTACTATATTGTCAGACAAATGCTGAAGAGCAATTAAATTTCAATTTCGGTGCCGCGCTGTTCGCATGCGTAGACGAGGTCGATGAATTGCTTTGCCCGCCTCGGCGACCTGCCGCCCTTGATAAGCGCCCAGCGCTCTGCGAGGGCATTGAGCTTCTCTCTGTCGCAAGTCAGACCCCTGTCGTCGGCAAGTTGGTCGACAATCGAGAGGTAGAGCGCCTTATCCGTGGTCGAGAACATCACGGTCAGTCCGAATCTGTCCGATAGTGACAGTTGTTCTGCCATCGAATCGCCGGGATGCACGGAATTTTCTCTGTCGGAAAAGCTCTCCTTTACGATATGCCTGCGGTTTGAGGTGGCGACTATCATAATGTTGTCGCCGCTTCCGCAAACAGTTCCCTCCAATCCTGCTTTTAACGACGAGATGTTGTCGTCATACTCACCCAAAGACAGGTCGTCTATGAATACGATAAATTTTAGGGGATTGTCGGCTACAAGTTCGCGTATCTTCGGCACGCAAAGAATGTTTTCTTTGTTCAGTTCGATTATTCTCAGACCGTCGTCGAAATGCTTGTTGAGCATTGCGTGAATGGTGGAAGATTTACCCGTTCCCCTGTCGCCGTACAACAGCATGTTTGCATAGGGCAGTCCGCTTATAAAATTGACAATGTTGTTATCGATCTGTTTCTTTTCGCTCTCGTAATTTTTAAGTTCGTCCAAAGTGACGGTCGACGTTCTGACAATAGGCTTTAGCCCGCCGTCTTCGTACGAAAAGGCTTTATAGACGATAAACTTGCCGTAGCCGTGTGCCGCATAATAATCTATTAAGTTTGCGGCAGAATGTGCCCCGTCCAATTCACCGTCGAACGGAGGTATGGCGTTTCCGAGGTTGAAGTGCTCGTCGCCGTCGAAAATTAGCGCGGCATTGAAAATTTTATCAAGGTCGTCAGCGTACGCGTCGAGCAGATAAGCGGAGGGGGTGTCGCCCCTTGCACACGTCCGCGAAAAAGCGTTCTCGTCGAGCAGTATCATTCTGCATAACCTTTCAAGAAAATCGTTTTCGGCGCCGCAGTCGTAGAGTTCATAGTAAAAATCTTCGCGGCTCTGTCCGTCATAAGCACAAATGAAGGATGCAAAAAGCTTATCGTTCAACAGATTGCGCAGTACGGTCAGTTTAATAGGACAATTATTCATAATTTATACATCCGTAAGTATTTATCTACCTGATTATATAACAAAAAATATCAATATGCAATTTTTTATGCAAAATTTTTTAATATTTTTGCAATAATTTTTAATATCGCTTGACTTAAGGAATTTATGAATATATAATTATAGACATATAATTTTGGAGGAAATATATATGGCTAAAATATATTATCAGTCAGATTGTGATATCAACGCATTGAAGAACAAAACTGTTGCAATAATAGGTTACGGCAGTCAGGGACATGCCCATGCCTTAAACCTCAGGGACAGCGGAGTCAAAGTAATAATAGGTCTTCACGAAGGCGGCAAATCGTGGCCCAAGGCCGAAGCTGCCGGGTTTGAAGTGTACCCCGTTGCCGAGGCGACAAAGCGTGCAGACATCGTTATGATACTCATCAACGATGAAAGGCAGGCAAAGGTATATAAAGAGAGCATCGAAAAAAATCTCAAGGACGGCGCGGCTCTTGCGTTTGCCCACGGTTTCAACATTCATTTCAAGCAGATAATTCCTCCCGCCAATATCGACGTGTTTATGATCGCGCCCAAGGGTCCCGGCCATACCGTTCGTTCCGAATATCAGGAGGGCAAGGGTGTTCCCTGCCTCGTCGCCATCGAGCAGGATTACACGGGTAAAGCGCTCGACATAGCTCTCGGCTATGCTGCAGGCATTGGCGGCGCGAGGGCGGGCGTGCTTGAAACCACCTTCAAATGCGAAACCGAAACCGACCTGTTCGGCGAGCAGGCAGTGCTCTGCGGCGGCGTTACGGCGCTCATGAAGGCAGGTTTTGAAACGCTTGTAGAGGCCGGATACGACCCGAGAAACGCATATTTTGAATGCATTCACGAAATGAAGCTCATAGTAGACCTCATTTACAAGGGAGGCTTCTCCATGATGAGGTATTCAATTTCCGATACGGCCGAATTCGGTGACTATGAAACGGGCAAGCGCCTTATCACTGAAGAGACCAAAAAGGAGATGAAGAAAGTTCTTGAAGAGATTCAGGACGGAACGTTCGCTTCCAAGTGGATTGCCGAAAACAATAACGGCAGGGCGCACTTCATTGCAAAGCGCAATCTCGAGGCCTCTCATCAGCTTGAAGAGGTGGGAAGGGAGATAAGGGCCATGTATTCGTGGAACGACGAAGGCAACCTTATAAAAGCCGAGGAAGGCAAGACAAAATTATAATTTGCATTGAGCATATATGCGCGCGGATCTATGTCCGTGCGCATTTTTACTTTTGTAAAAATACTATCTAAATTATAATAATCAGCCGCCATTTTGTTGTTTTTTTAATGCACAGATGTTATAATATAAATTAGTATAATACATACATTATCGGAGTGTGTTTCGTGAAGAAAAACGATAACAATAAACATTCATATATTTTCACGCGGGAAACTTTCGGCATGACGTTGCTGTTATTCAGCGCGCTTTTGCTGTTGATTTTGGCGACTAATGATATGATTTTTGCCGCTCTCGGGCAGGCCGTCTGTACATTCATGTATGGCACTTTCGGCTACGGAAGTTATCTTGTCATCGTTGGTTTGGTAGCTTTAGGCGTTTGGCTCGTCTTCGGCAAAAAACCTAAGGTAAGGGTGCGCACGGTTGCAATGGCAAGCGTTACTCTCGCCGTGTTGTTCATGCTCTTTCATGCCGTCACTACGCGCAATTTTGCAATGGACAGCTTCGGTTCATATCTCGGGCAATGCTATTCGGCGGCAGAGCAGGGCTTTTCGGGGTACACATTCGGCGGCGCCCTCTCAGGGTTGCTCGTCTATCCGGTAGCCCGCGGCACGACTTTCATAGGCGCCTATGTAATTTTTTCAGTTTTATCAGCAGTGTGCCTGTATCTGACCTTTCTCTTTGTCCGCGGCGATATCATTTCACGCGGAGGAAAGGCAAGGGTTGTCAATTTCCCCCGTGCGGCCAAGCGCAGCGAAGTTGGCAGTCAAGAACAGACGGTTGCCAACGATAACGCATACACCGTCGATTCCGGCAATCAGATAGTAAATAATTTTCATCCCGTTCAGCAGGATCAGCCTGTCTATACGGATGACATGTCTCAGCAGGGCTATGCCCCGCAGGACTTTGATACCAATCAAAATTTTGCTCCGCAGAATAATTATTTTGCCCCTCAGCAGGATTATTACGCTCCTCAGCAAGAACCCGCGCAGCCTTCTAACATGACGTATGCTTCCGTCTTTAATCAGATAGCTTACGGAAACGGCAGTTCGCGTGAGGATGAGGACGACAAATATTCGCGGAAAAATCTCGGCAGGAAAATTATATTTGAAAAGGGTGAGTTTGCGGCTGAAAGCTACCGTAGAAATATGATTTTCGATGAGGATTCGTATTTCAATCATCCTGTAAAACCTCCCGAGGAAAATACGGGCAAATCGTCATCAAACGGTTCGGTTTCGTCTTCCAATATTGCGCAGCAGCCGCAGGCTCAGCAGGTTCAGCCTCAGCAGCCTCCTGTGCAGCAATCTCCCGTTCAACAGCAACAGATACAGCCTGCGCAATCTCAGGCATATCCTCAAAGCTATTCTGAAAGCTACTCAGAAGAGGTGGAAAACCGCGATCAGGGGCCGGCTACGCCTTCATATATCTACGGCGACAGACCAGCCGACAGCCTCGACGACTATGTGCCCAATGGCGGCGCATATGACGATGATGCATATTTCGGCGGCTCATCGTCCTACGACGATGTAAATTACGGCAACGATTACGGCGTCGATGATCATTCCGATTATACGCAGGACGATTTCTCGTCCTTCGGCAATGCTGCGCCCGAAAATAATTTTGATACCCGCAGACAGGAAGATTTTTCGGGGCGGAGGACTGAACAGCCTTCGAGAGACAGGTTGAATTCGGATATATTGGGCGATTTTTCGCGGCGTTCGGCAGAGCTCGACGGTAGCTCTTTCGGCGACACAGCGAGGCGCTCAACACCTGAACTCGGTAACCGCTCCTTCGGCGACACGGCGAGACGCTCGACGCCTGAACCTGACAGCCGTTCTTTCGGCGACAGCAATAGGCGCGCCGACAAGATTAATAGTGACGAGGTCGCAGATAGAACGCTGTCCGACCGCAGTATGAGGGTCGACAGATTGGGCGACAGGGATACCTTGCGCTCCGACAGCGACTTTTTGAGTACTACGTCAGGCAAAGAAGAGGGGGACGATGTAGACGATATTTTTGTCAGACACAGCGAAACGCCTGTCAGCCGCGAACCCGCCATGCCCGACGACGGTATAAACAGTGCTGCCGACAGCTTTATGGCGCCTTCAGGCAAGCGCGACAAGCCCTTGCTCTCCCGCCGCGACGACAGCAGAGAAAATATATTTGACGGCGATGACGACGATTATCTTACTGAAGACGTCCCGGATCTCGGTATGCGAAGCCTGCGTTCCGACGGAGCACATGCAAATGGCAGCCGCTCGGACGACATGAGTTCTTTAAGGCGAAACGAGCTTCCTGTAGTTCCCGACGAGAAAACTGACAATGTTCCCGCCGTTCCTGTACGCTCGTCTGCAAAGCAAAAGGAACAGCCGGCTGCGCCCGTTCAGGAAAAGCCGAAACATGTTTGGAAAAAATATGTGCGCCCTACGCTCGACCTTCTTGCCGACTATCCCGAAAATAATAATGCAAATGTCAGCGAAATCGAGGACAATAAAAAATTAATTATCGAAACATTGGAAAATTTCCGCATCGCTGCACACATTTCCGATGTCATCGTCGGCCCGGCAATCACGCGTTACGACGTTATAATAGAGGACAGGACGAACATTAAAAACGCGATGCGCTATCGCGAGGCCATAGCTATGGCTTTGATGAAGGAAAACGTTACGGCCTATCTCAACTATTCCAAGGGCGCCATTTCCATTGAAGTGCCCAACGGCAAGCGTAGCATTGTAGGCCTCAAGAGTATGTTGAAGAGCAACGAGTTCATCAACTGCAAGCCCAACACGCTCACATTTGCACTCGGTAAAAATGTAGAGGGCAAGCCCAATTGCCCCGATATCACAAAGATGCCTCACCTGCTCGTTGCAGGTACTACTGGTTCAGGTAAAAGTATTTGTCTCAGCGCGCTCATCATAAGCCTGCTGTATAAATACGGCCCCGACGAACTGCGTTTTATCCTCGTCGACCCCAAGCAGTCTGAGTTCATCTCTTATGAAAACCTGCCCCATCTGATTGTAAACGAAATAATCAGCGACGTAGACAAGGCTATTAAGGCGCTCAATTGGGCAATAAAGGAGATGGAACGCCGCTATGCGCTCTTCAAGGAAATGACCCTCGCCGGCACGCTCGTCAAGAACATTAACGAGTACAACGCTCATCTTCCCGAGGGGGAGGAGAAGCTGCCCAAGATTGTCATCATTCTCGATGAGTTCGGCGACCTTATGTTGCAGAATAAAAAGGATATCGAAAGCCGAATCATAAGGCTCGTGCAAAAGTCGCGTGCCTGCGGCATTCAC
The DNA here is from genome assembly GCA_944354265.1 of uncultured Clostridia bacterium. Taxonomy (GTDB): domain Bacteria; phylum Bacillota; class Clostridia; order Christensenellales; family Borkfalkiaceae; genus Coproplasma. Next base: position 120,426 of record CALVPX010000052.1, read on the forward strand.
CTTATTCTTGCCACGCAGCGTCCTTCGGTCGACTGCATAACCGGTCTCATAAAATCCAACCTGCCCACGCGCATAGGCTTTAAAGTCAATTCGTTCGACGACTCTAGGACAATATTCGATGTCGGCGGCGCTGAAAAGCTGCTCGGCGCCGGCGATATGTACTACCGCTCCGCACAGAATCCCGACCTCACCCGTATTCAGGGATGTTTTATCGATTCGCCCGAAGTACAGGCGGTGACCGACTTCATCAAAAAGAACAACGAAACCTACTTCGACCAAAGCATTTCCGATTTCATCAATACCGTTGAAGAGCCCGAAGGCGACGGCGGCAGTGATGACGGCAGTGGCGACGGCGACGTAAAAATCGATGATAAATTTATACAGGCTCTCAAGTTCTGCGTAACGAGCAATCAGGCCTCTGTGTCAATGTTGCAGCGTCGGTTCCCCATAGGGTACGTCAAGGCATGTAAAATAATCGATTGGATGGAGAACATGAACTACATCACTCAGTCGGAAGGCTCAAAGCCGAGAAAGGTGTTGCTGTCGCTCGACGAATTTACACGCATTTACGGAGATGTAGATGATTGACCTTCGTTCAAAAAAATACGGCGTAATATCCCTCGGTTGCGACAAGAACAGGGTGGACAGTGAAAAGTTGATTGCGATTATACGCAACAACGGGTGTACCCTGTGCAACGATATAAGCGAGGCAAATGTAATTGTTGTCAATACATGCGCTTTTCTCAATTCGGCGAGGGAGGAGGCCATCGATATGATTTTGGAGTGCGCCTCTTACAAAGGCGGAAATCTTGAAAAACTTGTTGTTACAGGGTGCCTTCCCCAAAAATATATTGATGAAGTTTTTCCCGCCCTCACGGAAGCCGATTTGTTTCTCGGTATAAACGATTACGATAAGTTTTTTGAAGCTTTAGGGCAAGCTTATGAAAATCACAGGGTGAACTTTGTCGGCAAAGGCGATAACAGCAAGGCTATTGACAGGGTGGTAACAACGCCCTGTCATTACGCGTATTTAAAAATCGCCGACGGCTGCAACAACTTTTGTACATATTGCCTCATTCCTAAGATACGCGGAAGGTATGTCAGTTACCCGATGGAGCAACTCATTGCTGAAGCCAAGTCCCTCGGCGAGCTCTCCGAACTGATAGTCGTCGCTCAGGACATCACCCGTTATGGTCAGGATATCTATGGCAAACGCTCGCTCGTCACCCTGCTTAAGGAGCTTACCGCGCTTGACAATATAGGCAGCGTGCGGCTATTATATTGTTATCCCGACGTCATCGACGATGAACTTATAAGCGAAATCCGCGACAATCCTAAAATTATAAAGTATATCGATATACCTCTGCAGCACAGTGAAGATAGAATACTTAAGCTGATGAACCGCAAAGGTTCGCGCTCGGAATATCTTTCATTAATCGACAGATTAAAGGCAGAAATTCCCGGCATAGCCATAAGGTCAACTTTTATATGCGGTTTTCCCACTGAAAGCGAGCAGGAGAGCGAAGCTATGTGCAACTTTATCCGCGAAGCCAAGCTTACAAACTGCGGTTTCTTTGCCTATTCGCGCGAACCTGATACAGGCGCCTATAAATTGAAATGTCAGGTATTGCAGTCTGTAAAAAATTCAAGGGTAAAAAGGCTTTATAAGGTTCAAAAGGATATTTCAAAGCAATATTTAAGCGGATATACAGGTAAAAGTCTCAAAGTATTGTGCGACGGAATAGATTACGAGCGCGGTTGTTTTATCGGCAGAGCCTATTTTCAGGCGCCCGATATAGACGGCAAGGTTTACTTCAACAGCGCCGATGCCGTTCAGGGGCAATATTACGAGGTCATGATAGATAGTTGCGACGAGTACGATTTATTCGGGCACACTCCCGACTATTCGGAGGAATGATATGGGCGATAATCAAGAAAATAAAGATATAGACACTTCAAGCCGCGCATATAAAATTGCTGCAGGGAGGGGGGTGCTCAATCTCCCGAACAAGCTTACGATCGCGCGCATGGTGATGATACCCGTATTTATCTTATTCTTTTATCTCAATTTTGCTGGGCATTATTTTGTTGCGCTTGCGGTATTTGCCGTTGCGTCGTTTACGGATTTGCTCGACGGCCGAATTGCAAGAAAGTACAAGCTTGTAACAAACCTCGGCAAATTTCTCGACCCGATAGCAGATAAAATTCTTGTTTCGGCGGCCCTGATCGTCCTTCTGACGGTTCCCGGCTTTTTCACTGTATATCTCGGCAATTGGGTGATCATCGCGGGTGGATGCTGCGTTGCGGTTATATTTGGGCGTGAACTTTTAGTCAGCGGTTTCCGCATGGTTGCCGCCGATGCCGGTATAGTAATTGCGGCAGATAAAATAGGTAAGTTTAAAACAGTTTCTCAGGATATAGCCGTAGTTCTGCTCCTCGCTTTCGGCGGCTTCTACGAGTTGTTTCCTCAAAGCTTGGCAGTTGAAATTATCAACTATGTAGGGCTTGCAATATTTGCGGTTGCGGCAGTGCTTACGATAATTTCAGGCATAAATTATATAGTAAAAAATATAGCGGTGTTAAAAGTATAATGAATAATTGTTTAGTTATAATAAGAAATAAAAAATTAAATATAAACTATGACCGCCTCAGCAGTTTCATGCGCATTTTTTATGAAGCTTGTTATTATTTCGATAAAATATCGGTCGTTGGCTTCGACAGCTCAAAGGGCATTTCAGATCAGCTGATAGAGTGTAAAGCTTCTTACGAAAACGCTATCGTCTTATGCAATGCAGAGCAGCATGAAATGATTGCAGGTTTTCTTCAAAAAATGTATGGCGAAAGTTTTGACGGTTATTTCTTGAGCAGCGGTACAAGCTCAGTCGCTCTTGGCGATATTGAGGACGCAAATAATTTTGCCAAGGCCTGCGTCAGTTTCTTAAATGAAAAGTACGACATAAGATACGACAAGTTTTATGTCAAGTGCGTTGCTGCGCCGTCAGAACTCATTTATGACAGTATTGAAAAGGCCTGCAAAGACGGTGGAGATACTGCGTTTGCCGTATACAACAGCTTCGGAGATCAGACGATAGAGATATCCTATTCGAGCAAAACTACCAAAATGGTTGCCGACGGCATACAGCACACCCTTGTATCAGACCTCAACGATTACGTCTACACCCTCGATGACAGTACTCTTGAAGAGTGTTTATACGAACTGTTAAAACTCAGGCGCATGAAAATTTCGTTCGCCGAATCTTTTACGGGCGGCGGTGTGGCTGCGCGCCTTGTTTCGGTTCCCGGCGCATCCGAGGTGTTCTTCGAGGGTATAACCGCATATGCAAACGACGCTAAGAGAATGCGCCTCAAGGTTACAGAAGCTACCCTGCAACAGCAGGGCGCCGTCTCGGAAAAGACAGCACAGGAGATGGTTCAGGGGCTGCTGAATACATTCAACTGCGATATAGCTGTGTCAACTACGGGTATTGCAGGTCCGCAGTCGGATAATACTTCTAAGCCGGTTGGTCTCGCCTATATCGGTGTCGGTATACGCGGCGGCAATATCAAGGTATATAAGTTCAACTATCAAGGTGACAGGGAGAGCATAACCCGTACGGCCATAAACGATGCGCTTTTCATCGCCTATAAAACAATAAGCAACTGAGGTGAACATAATGAACGAAGAAAAACAAAAGGCGCTCAACTCAACCATTGCCATGATTGAAAAGCAGTTTGGCAAAGGCGCAATCATGAAGCTCGGCGACGTCAACGTAAATACAGAAATTGACGTCATCCCCACAGGCTGTCTCTCTTTGGATCTCGCCCTCGGAGTTGGGGGTGTGCCTCGCGGCAGGATAATGGAGATATACGGTCCCGAATCGTCCGGTAAAACAACGGTTGCACTGCATATCATTGCCGAGGCGCAGAAAATGGGCGGTGTGGCTGCATTTATCGATGCGGAGCATGCGCTCGACGCTGCATACGCAAAGGCTCTCGGTGTAAATACAGATGAACTGTATGTTTCGCAGCCCGATACCGGCGAACAGGCGCTCGACATATGCGAGTCTCTCGTTCGTTCAAGCGCTGTGGACGTCATAATAATCGACTCGGTCGCCGCCCTTACCCCCAAGGCTGAAATTGAGGGCGATATGGGCGACGCCCACGTCGGTGCACTTCCAAGGCTTATGTCACAGGCTTTGAGAAAGCTCACCGCTATAACCAACCGCTCCAAGACATGCGTCATCTTCATCAATCAGTTGCGCGAAAAGGTTGGCGTCATGTTCGGCAATCCCGAAACTACCCCCGGCGGCAAGGCGTTGAAATATTTTGCTACTATCCGACTTGACATCCGCAAGGCGGACGCCCTCAAAAATGACGGCGAAATAATAGGTAACAGGGCAAAGTGCAAGGTCGTCAAAAACAAGGTCGCTCCTCCTTTCAAGGTGGCCGAATTTGATATCATCTACGGTCACGGCATTTCGCAGGAGGGTTGCCTCATAGACCTCGGTCTCGAATACGGCTTCCTTACAAAGAGCGGTGCTTGGTTCAGCTATAACGACACCAAGGTCGCGAACGGCAGGGAGAAGATGAGGGATTACTTAAAGGACAACCCTCAGGTCATGGCTGAGCTCGATGCCCGCATAAGGCAGGCTCATAAAGACGCTATAGCTAAGAAAGCAAACGATTGATGTACGGTTTTATTAAGGCTTGCGCTGTCACGCCGCAAATCAAAGTGGCGGACGTGCAATATAATGCAAATAAAATAATCGATGGAATAAAGGGCGCGTGCGGCGCGCAACTCATAGTTTTTCCCGAACTTTGCGTCAGCGGATACACCTGCGGCGACCTCTTTAATCAAAGAGTGCTCACCGACGGAGTGGAGGCCGCGTTAGATACCATATGTAAGGCGACTAAGGGGAATAAAGTGCTTATTTTTGTCGGTGCGCCCGTTATTTGCGCCGACAGACTGTATAACTGCGCCGTAGCCATCAACGACGGCCGTATTTTGGGTGTAGTTCCCAAAACTTATCTTCCCACTTACGGGGAATTTTACGAAGGGCGCCATTTTACGCCTGCTGAAAAGAACAATTGCACAATTGTATTGTGCGGGCAGACGGTCGACTTCGGCACTAAATTGATTTTCCGTGCGGACAATATTCCGCAGTTTACCGTTGCGGCAGAGATATGTGAGGATTTATGGGTGCCTGACAGTCCGTCTATTTATCACGCCAAGGCGGGGGCAAACATCATCGTCAACCTGTCGTGCAGCGATGAAACGGTAGGCAAGGCGGAATACCGCCGCGACCTTGTGAAAATGCAGTCGGCAAAGCTTGTATGCGGCTACGTTTACTGCGATGCCGGTGAGGGTGAAAGCACTACCGATATGGCATTCGCCGGGCATGATATTATCTGCGAAAACGGAACAACGCTTGCGGAGAGCAAACTGTTTGACAACGGCTGTATTTCTGCCGATATCGATGTCGATAAACTGTCAAACGAGCGCAGAAGGATGTCAAATACATTTTTTACCTGCGGCGACTGCGATGGTTACAAAGTAATCAACTTTACAGCATGCGGGAATGGAGGGGTTAAGCGCTCTTTCCCACAGATGCCGTTCGTTCCCGCAAACGATGAAAAACTGCGTGAGCGGACGGAACTTATATTATCTATTCAGACATCGGGATTGAAAAAGCGCTTTGAACACACTCGTTCAAAGACGGCGGTAATCGGTATTTCCGGCGGATTGGATTCTGCTCTCGCGCTTTTGGTTGTGCGCAGGGTTTTTAAGCAGCTCGGTAAACCTATGTCAGACATAGTAGCTGTCACAATGCCCGGCTTTGGCACCACGGGCAAAACATTCAACAACTCGCTCAAGCTCATAAATTGTCTCGGTGCCACAGCAAAAACGGTGGACATCACGCAAAGCGTATTGCATCACTTCAAGGATATCGGCCACGACCCTGAAGTCCTCGACGTGACGTACGAAAACGCTCAGGCGCGCACGCGCACGTTGATTCTGATGGATCTTGCCAACAAGACGGGTGGGCTTGTAATCGGAACGGGCGATTTAAGCGAACTTGCGCTCGGCTGGGCAACATATAACGGTGACCATATGTCGATGTATGCAGTCAACTGTTCGGTTCCCAAGACACTCGTCAAGCATCTTGTGCGGTACGAGGCGGAGAATTTGGGCGGAGAGGCGCAGGCGGTGCTGACGGACATTCTCAATACCGAAATCAGCCCCGAACTTCTTCCCCCGGACAAGAGCGGCAACATTGCGCAAAAGACGGAAGATCTCGTCGGACCATATATTCTTCACGATTTTTTCCTGTACTATGCCATACGTTGGGGATTTACTCCCGACAAGGTGCGCTACATTGCCCGTATTGCGTTTGACGGTACATTCGATGAAGCAACAATAGATAAGTGGCTCAAAAATTTTTACCGTCGTTTTTTTGCACAGCAGTTTAAACGCTCCTGTATTCCCGACGGAGTAAAGGTGGGCTCGGTTTCCCTTTCGCCCCGCGGAGATTGGCGCATGCCTTCGGACGCGTCTGTCGCCTTATGGCTGTCTAAGTTGGATAGCTAATTTGCGATTTATAATTTTTGCGTAGTATTATGTCTGATATAATACGGCGCTTAATGCTTTTATTATGTTTTCAAAAGAGCGGTAAACGGAGATGTTTGCCGCTCTTTTATAAAAAAGAAAGGGGTCATATTGAGGTATTTTCACAAATAAATTGACTTTTATTTCGCTGTAGTATATAATTAAGTATGGATATAGAATGATCTTTTATTTAAGATTTATTATATATTTTAATAATTTAATCAGGAGGCTTAAATGCACATTTCTAACTTAAGCACCCTGTTTCTTGCTACGATGGATGTCGGGCTTTCCGTCGGCCTCATTTGCGCGTCGGTGGTCATAGGACTTGCCATCGGCGGCTTGTTAGGTTGGTTGATTTATAAAAAGAGAACCGACAAAAAATTAGGTACGGTGGAGGCGCGCACCAAGAAAATGGTAGACGACGCCACCGTTGAATGTAAAGCTCTTAAAAAAGAGGCTATACTTGAAGCAAAGGAACAGGAATTAAAATTACGCAACGAGTTTGAAAAGGAATCTAACGAAAAGAAAAAGGAGCTCAATAAGCTCGAGCAGAGGTTGCAGTCCAAAGAGGACAACCTTGATAAGCGTGAAGATTCTTTGATGAAGAAAAACGACGAACTCGAAAAGCAGAAAAAGGATCTGCAGAACAAAGAACAGGAAATTAAACGCACTCAGGAAAAAATAAGTCATCAGCACGACCTGATGGTGCAAGAACTTGAAAAGGTCGCTCAGCTCACCAAGGACGAGGCAAAGCAGCTTCTGACCAATGAAATCCTCGATGAGACCCGCAGGGATGTTGCCATTCAGGTGCGCAATATCGAGCAGACTGCTAAGGACGAAGCCACTACCGAAGCCAAGAAAATTATTTCGCTCGCCATTCAGCGCTGTGCAAGCGACCACGCTTCCGAGATTACAGTTTCGGTTGTGCCCCTTCCAAGCGACGACATGAAGGCGAGAATTATCGGGCGCGAGGGCAGAAATATCCGCGCACTCGAAAATGCCACAGGCATAGAACTTATTGTAGACGATACGCCTGAAGTTGTAATAGTTTCGGGCTTCGACCCCATAAGAAGGGAAGTTGCAAGACTTACGCTTGAAAGGCTGATTGCCGACGGCAGAATTCACCCTGCAAGAATTGAAGAGACTGTTGAAAAAGTTAAGAAGGAACTCGATCAGGAGATCAAGGCTGCAGGCGAAAGCGCGATGTTCGAAGTCGGAATTTTCGGACTTCATCCCGAACTCATCAAGCTTATCGGCAGACTTAAGTACAGAACAAGTTACGGACAAAACGTTTACAAACACTCAATCGAAGTTGCTCAGCTCGCCGGTCTTATGGCTTCTGAACTTGGACTCGACGTCAATCTCGCAAAGCGTGCGGGACTCTTGCACGATATAGGCAAAGCCGTCGACCACGAGCAGGAAGGCACGCATGTGCAGCTCGGTGCAGACCTCGCTAAAAAGTACAAAGAAAACGCCAACGTAGTCAATGCCATTGCCGCACATCACGGCGATTGCGAGCCTAAAACTGTTGAGGCAGTGCTTGTCGCTGCGGCCGATGCAATTTCAGGCGCACGTCCCGGAGCGAGAAGAGAGACGGGAACCAACTACGTCAAGCGTCTTGAAAAACTTGAATCTATCGCGTCAAGTTTCAACGGAGTTGAAAAGAGTTATGCCATTCAGGCAGGCAGAGAGGTACGCGTCATCGTCAAACCCGAACAGATAGACGATGCGCAGGCGATGTTCCTTGCTAAGGATATCGCAAAGAAAATTGAATCTGAACTTGAATACCCCGGACAGATTAAAGTCAACGTTATACGCGAATCCCGCGCAGTTGAATATGCTAAATAACTTTGAATCGGACAATAAAAACGGCGCCGCGCAAATTTTTTTGCGCGGCGCCTCAAGTTTTTTATCTGTAAAAAACCCCGCGCTTGCTTTTGCGTTGCGCGGGGTTTTAATATTTACTTGCAAATGAAGTAGTAGCTGACACCGAAAACTGTTATGTTTAATGTCGTCAATATTGGAATTATAAGTTTCGCAGCAATATCAGGTACAGAATTAAAATCTATATTTATCAGGAAGCTTACAAGGCAAACAATCAGAATAGCGATTATATTCAGCACAATGCATAGGGTAATGTATCTGTGCGTCGTTGGTCTAACGCATGATCTGCCGAATCCGCAAGCAAACATAACGCCGAAAATAAAGAGCTGTGCCAAGGCAATTATGAGTATGGTCATCGGATACATGATGCCGACATTTAAAGGTTGCATTATGGAAATGCAGACAATAAATTCAAGCAACATTATTATCCCGACGACGATAGAGCTTGCAAATAATGTTCCGCCCTTATTATAAGTTGTTCCTCTTGTGCCCTTTATGCGCACGCTTGAAGAGGAGGAAGCGTTTACTTTGAGTCCGTCTTCCTTTGCCTTTTCGACGACAGGGTCGGCGGGATAGTAGCTGCGCGCAGGTGCTGCTTGTTGAGGTTGAGGCATCTGCTGAGCGGGCTGTGGAGCGTATTCCGCTTCGGGGATGTTGCCGTACTCATGTGATGCGGGTTGCTTTATTGTCTTGTTGAAGATATTATCGACAAGTTTTTTATAGTCGCGTTCCGTTTCAGGTCTGTTTGTATAAATGAGCTTGTCTGTATCAATACTGTCGAAATTAGGAACTGTACCTTGCTCGTGCTCGTCGCCGTCCGACATGAGTTTTAAAAAATTCTCGTGCGTTCTGCGCTTTTCTTCCTCTGAACGCGTATCCCAATTCTCTTCGCTTTGGAACTGTTCAGTGTCCTCACTTGTAGGGGTAGCATACTGTGGTTGCTCTCCGTAAAAATCTGAAGAGGGAGGGAGTTCGGTATATTCGTCCCCCGAGTGAAATTCCTGTTCGGGCGCCTGTTGCACGTATTGTTCGGGTTCGGGCTGAACAGGGTGCCGCTCCTGAACGGGTGCAGTGTACGGTTCGGGTTGGGTATATTGTTCCTGAACAGGCTGAACATATTGTTCGGGCTGTTCATACTGCTGTTCAGGCATCTGCTGAACAACGGGCTGTTGCTCGGGCAGAGGTTGCGTAACAGTTTGAGTGTATGGCTGTTCGGGTTCAACATATTGCTGAACGGGCTCAGGCTGAACGGGTGGCTGCTCCTGAACGGGAGGAACGTATTGCTGCGCGTCAGCTTGCTCAACAACCTGCGGTTGATCAGCGACAGGGGCAGGTTCTTCAGCTGCAGGAGAGGCAATGTCTGATGTTCCGTCTTGGCTCTCCTGATTTACCTTTTCGCTTTCATCCTTCGTCGAACCGTCTTCGGAGATAATTTTATCGGTTACGCGTTCAACGTAGACATCGTGCACCGACTGACCGGAGTATTCGCTTTGAACTGAAGCGTCGAGGGCGTTATAATCAATTTGTCCTTCCGCTTTTTCGGGTAAATTTTCCTGCTGCTCGTCTGTTTCGGTAAGTTCGCCGTCTTCGCTCCTGCCGTTCCCCGTATAGACGCGTGTAACCGATTTCTTCAATATATTGAAATCGACGGGAGTGGGGGCAGGCTGCGAAAAATCAAATGAGCGGTCTGAAATGAGGCTGTCGATTACCGTCCTAGAATATTCCCATTCCGACTGATTTTTTTCTGAAAATTCTCTTCCGAGCTCGGTGAGGGTGAAATATTTTCTGCGTCCGCCCGAGGAAACTTCGTCGGTCTTCCAATATGCTTTTATGTAACCTTGGGATTCAAGTCGCTTTAACGCGCTGTAAAGGGTAGGTTGCTTGATGGTGTATTGACCGTGCGATTTTTCTTCGATTTCGTTTATGATTTCGTAACCGTATTTATCGCGCTCGTCGAGAGTACGAAGAATTATCGTGTTTATGTGACCGCGTATAAGGTCGGCGCTAATAGTGCCTTTGGATGATTCTTCGGCAGGTTCCTTTTGTTTATCATCATCGCCGTTTGACGGAGCGTAGGGTGGCTCGTCGTTAAAGGTCTTTTCGTCGTCCATGGCGTTTTTCCTCCGTATTTTGTATTATTATATCATATTATACAAAATATGTCAATGTCATTGCGTAATAAAAAGTACTATGTCAGGCATATTAAATTAATTTTTATATAAAACGTTTTACTTAATTATGAAAAAGTGCTATTATAAAAGAAAAAATAGTCAAGGTGAAAATACTATGTATTGTCATTCAAAAGATTATGCTTTCCGATACTCAGATGCGGACTTTCAGGACATAATAAGGCCCGCGTCTTTTCTTGCCGTCATGCAGGAATCTGCGTGTTTGTCTGCAGATGAATTGGGGTTTGGTTATAAGGATCTTCAGCCAAAGAATATCGGTTTTATTCTCTCCAATTGGTATGTCGAACTTTACCGTCCTGTAAATTACGACGATGTTTTAACCGTTCATACATGGCCTATAAAGCCCAAACATCTGATTGTCATGCGTGACTTTGAATTGTTTGTCGGGGATGAAAAAGTGGGGGTAGGCACTTCAAGGTGGTGCCTTGTCGATCTTGCAACGTTTACGATGTTGCCGGCAAGTACAATTTTTTCCGATGTAAATATTGAGTATAACGATTTCCGCTCGACGCAGTTTAACAGTTGGAAGATACCCCGCGCGCTCGGCGGCCAAAACACTTACGAAAAGATTATTTCATATTCCGATTACGACCACTATAACCATGCCAACAATACAAAATATGCCGATTTTTTGATGGATGCCTTTAGCGTAGACGAGATCAAGGGCAAGTGGGTCAAACAGTTCCGCGTGTCATATATAAAGCAATGCAAATGCGGGGAAAAGTTGCAGTTTTACAGATTACAGCTCGATGATGAAAGTTGGGTTGTGGAGTGCAGGGCCGGCGAAGAATTAAGGGCGCAGCTTTATGTCGTTTTCGGACAGCTTTGAATATAAGGTAGTCTATGCGCGCCGCCGCTCGATGTCTGTTAAAATAGGCGACGACAACACCGTCACCGTAAGGTGTCCCGTGGGGACGTCTAAGGGAAGGATAGAGGATTTTATAAATTCCAAAAAAGGATGGCTCATGAGGCACATGGCCGCCAACGCTTCCGTCATGGCGCAATTTTCAGACGTATTGTCCATGAAAAAAATTCTCGTCGGCGGACGATTTTACGATTTGAGGGTTGGTGTTGCCAATAATATAGCTGAAGGGGTCGTCAATGTAAAAAGCATTGCGGCATTAAAAAATTTATATGTAAAAGCGCTTGGGGAGGACTTTCTATCGAGGTTTAAAAAATTTGCGCGCGAAAATTCTTTCGCTTACGGGGATGTGAGCTTCAGGACGTATAAAGGCCGGTGGGGCTGCTGCGACGCTTCGAATAACATAACGTTTAATTATAAACTTCTGATGTTGCCCGAAGAGCTGCAGAATGCCGTAATTGCGCATGAGTTGTGCCACACCAAATATCATAATCATTCATCGTCCTTTCATAAGCTGTTGGATTGCGTTTTTCCCCAAAACAGGGTCAGTGAAAAAATGCTTAAACGCTATGCGTTCGTCGCTAGGATGTATTGAAGCACGCATGTATAATTATTCATATAAAGTTGTATATTTGAATAATTATAAAATTTGTTCGTGATTAATGCAAATTTATTCATGCAAGACCACTAAAAACTTTTAATTATGCGCTCAATTCGCTTGACTTAGCTATTGTGTGTATTGTATAATTGTTCAGGTTTGGGGTTAAATGCTCCATATTATTAAAATTTTACGGTAAAAAGGCATATGGAAAAGAAGATTAAAAAAGTTGTACTTGCATATTCCGGCGGTCTCGACACGTCGATAATCATTCCTTGGCTCAAGGAAAATTACGACAATTGCGAAGTTATTGCCGTATCGGGTGACGTCGGACAGACTACCGAACTCGACGGGCTTGAAGAAAAGGCCTTAAAGACAGGCGCTTCTAAGCTCTATATCGAAGACCTCAAAAAAGAGTTTGTAGAGGATTATATTTATCCCACAATGAAGGCGGGAGCTGTCTATGAAAATAAGTACCTTCTCGGCACTTCGTTCGCCCGCCCCATCATCGCCAAGAGGATAGTTGAAATAGCTAAAAAGGAGGGGGCCGATGCCATCTGCCACGGCTGCACGGGCAAGGGCAACGATCAGGTTCGCTTCGAACTTGCAATAAAAGCTTTCGCTCCTGAAATGACGATTATTGCTCCTTGGAGAATATGGAACATAAAGAGCCGCGACGAGGAAATCGATTACGCCGAAGCTCATAATATTCCCCTCAAGATCAACAGGGAAACAAACTACTCCAAGGATAAAAACCTGTGGCATCTGTCGCATGAGGGTCTCGACCTCGAAGATCCTGCCAACGAGCCCGACTATGATAAGATCTGCGAGCTCGGCGTTTCTCCTTGGAAGGCGCCCAACAAGTCCACCTATGTGACGATCCACTTTGAAAAAGGCATTCCGACTGCTATCGACGGCAAAAAGATGAGCGCAGTCAAGCTCATTGAAAAGCTCAATAAAATTGGCGGAAAGAACGGCGTAGGGCTCGTGGATATGGTTGAAAACAGGCTTGTCGGCATGAAGTCCCGCGGCGTGTACGAAACGCCCGGCGGTACAATTTTGTATGCCGCCCATGAACTGCTCGAGTCCATCTGCCTCGATAAGCAGACCATGCACTTCAAGCAACATGTCGCCATCAAATACGGCGAAATGGTCTACGACGGACTTTGGTTTACACCCCTGCGTGAGGCGCTCGACGCATTTGTCAACAAGACGCAGGAGTGCGTGACCGGTGACGTTAAACTTCGCATCTATAAGGGCAATATCATGAATGCCGGCATCACTTCGCCCAACTCGCTCTACAGCGAAGATATTGCAACTTTCGGCGAGGATGACTGCTATAATCAGCTCGATTCGCAGGGCTTTATAAACCTGTTCGGTCTGCCCATCAAAGTAAAGGCGCTTCTCGACGAAAAGAAACTTAAGTAATGTATAATATATTTATCGACGGCAAAGAGGGCACTACGGGTCTGCAGATATACGACAGACTCAGTGCCCGCAATGATATAAAACTTATTTTACTCCCCGAAGAGCTTCGCAAAGATACCGAAGCGAGGAGGGAGTGCCTGAATAAGGCCGATATAAGTTTTCTGTGCCTTCCGGATGCTGCCGCAGTAGAGGCAGTATCTCTCGTCTCCAACCCCGACGCGCGCATAATCGACGCGTCGACCGCCCACAGAACCGACCCCGGATGGGTGTACGGTCTGCCTGAACTTTCTTCTGAAAGAAGGGCGGCGATAGCTTCCTCAAAGAGGGTTGCAAATCCCGGTTGCTATGCGACGGGCTTTATAACACTCGTCGCCCCGCTCGTCAAAGGAGGTGTGGTTGTTCCCGATTACCCGTTTGTGTGTCATGCTCTGAGCGGCTATTCGGGTGCGGGGAAGAAGGGGATTGCGCAGTACGAAGGTGCAGACCGTGATATTGAGCTCGATTCGCCGAGGCATTACGCTCTCGGTCAGAAGCACAAGCACATACCTGAAATGGTGAGGGGGTGCGGGTTGCTTTCGGCTCCCGTGTTTTCGCCGATTATATGCGATTATTATGCGGGGATGTGCGTATGTGTGCCAATTCACAGATCATTGCTGACAAAAAAGTATGGCTGCAAAGCTATGAGAGAGTATTTTGCAGAGTACTATGACAGACAGAATTTCATAAAAGTTATGGCTGAAGAGGATACTCCTGCATATTTACCCGCAAATAAAATTGTAGGCAGTAATAAACTTGAAATTTATGTGTGCGGAAATGACGAGCAGATGACTCTCTTCAGCGTGTTCGATAATCTTGGCAAGGGGGCGTCAGGCGCCGCCGTGCAGAACATGAATATAATGCTCGGCCTCGACGAGGCAACTTCGCTCATATAAGTCCTATAATAATTACGTTTAAATATTATTAAAGCATGAAGATAAAGGAAATTAAAGGCGGCGTGTGTGCTCCGCAGGGTTTTAAAGCCAACGGCGTGCACTGCGGAATCCGCAAGAATAAAATAAAAAAAGATTTTGCGCTTATAGTCAGCTCAGTCAGGGCGAGTGCAGCAGGCGTCTATACACAAAACTTAGTTAAGGGCGCGCCCGTCATTGTTACCAAAAAGCACTTGACCGACGGCTACGCGCAGGCTATAATAGTTAACAGCGGTAACGCAAATACCTGCAATTCCAACGGTATAGAAATTGCCGAGGGCATGTGTGGGATGGTTGAACGCAAGAGCGGTATAAGCGCAGATGACGTTATTGTAGGCTCTACAGGCGTCATCGGTCAGAAGCTCGACTTAACTCCAATGCTCGAACATTTTGACGAACTGTATGACGGTTTGGGCGACAATAGCTCAGCAGCGGCTGAAGCCATTATGACTACCGATACCGTCAGAAAGGAAGTGGCGGTAGAATTCATACTCGATGGCAAAAAGTGCAGAATCGGCGGCATAGCCAAGGGTGTCGGCATGGTTTGTCCCAATATGGCCACAAACCTCATCTTTCTGACCTCCGATGTGGCAATTTCGCCCGCAATGCTTCAAAAAGCACTGTCGAATGACGTTAAAAGCTCTTTCAACATGGTTTCTGTGGACGGCGATCAGTCGACAAACGACACATGTTGCATACTTGCAAACGGGCTTGCCGGCAACAGCATCATATCCGGCGACGGTGCGTCGTATAAAAGATTTGCAAAGGCTCTCAATTACTGCACCGTAAAGCTTTCTAAAATGCTTGCCAAGGACGGAGAGGGAGCGACAAAACTCATCGAATGTCAGACTGTCGGCGCCAAGAGTTTAAAAATTGCGCGCACTGTCTGCAAGAGCGTCATAAAATCATCGCTTTTCAAGGCGGCCATGTTTGGCTCTGATGCCAATTGGGGCAGGGTTCTCTGTGCAATAGGTTATTCGGGTGCTAATGTGGACGTGCAGAAGATTGACGTCACTTTTCTGTCGCGCGCAGGCAGCGTCAAGGTCTGCGAGGACGGTTACGGCCTTGATTTTTCCGAAGAGCTTGCAAAAAAAGTGCTCTCTGAGGACGAGGTCACTGTACTTATATATTTAAAATCCGGCAATTTCAGCGCTACGGCTTGGGGTTGCGACTTAACTTACGATTACGTTAAAATAAACGGCGATTACAGGACTTAAAATGGATCAACAGGAACAGGCGGTATTTTTGGTAGAGGCCATCCCCTATATCAAAAAATACTTCAACAAAATACTTGTCGTTAAATACGGCGGCAACGCAATGGTGGATGAAGCTTTAAAGTCGTCCGTCATGCGTGATTTGGTTGTTTTAAATTTGCTCGGCATAAAGGTAGTTCTCGTCCACGGCGGCGGTCCCGATATTTCGCAGACCATAAAGCAGATGGGTAAGGAGAGCAGGTTTGTAAATGGTCTCCGCTACACCGACGCCGAAACAGCAGAAATCGTCCGCATGGTTCTTGCGGGCAAGACAAACAAAAGCCTGACCGACCTCATTTGCCGCAACGGCGGCAAGGCCATCGGCATCTGCGGACAGGATGGACATATGCTCAAGTGCTCCAAGCAGGACGAAAGTTTGGGTTTTGTCGGAAAGATTGAGCAGGTCAATACAAAAATAATCACCGACATTCTCGGCCTTGGCTATGTGCCCGTAATCTCCACAGTCGGATACGATGACGAGGGCAATATCTACAATATCAACGCCGACACCGCCGCGGCTTCAATTGCAGGCGCTCTCGAGGCGGAGAGCCTCATCCTCATGAGCGACATAAGGGGACTCCTTGAAGATAAGGACGACCCCTCGAGTCTGATTAAAAAAGTTTATGTGTCCGATATTCCAGCGCTCGTAAAGCAAGGAATTATTTCGGGCGGCATGATCCCAAAAATTGAATGTTGCAAAGATGCTATCCGCCGCGGAGTTAAAAAAGTTTTCATAACCGACGGACGGGTTAGCCATTCCATTTTAATAGAATTATTGTCCGAAGAAGGTAGTGGGACAATGTTTGTCTGACCCGACTGATTTATATTTTAAATCAGTCTTTATTTTAAACTTTAAAAATTTTTAACGGTGTCAGTTTAAGGTTGAGAGTGTTTATTTGGTTTAATTAGTCAAGTTAATGTCCTCAATTTTAAAAAATTGCCGTTATGCGAGGTACTATGCAAGACAAAATGCAGGTTTTCAGCGACGATAAAGAATATGTCGCATCTACATACGCACGCTTCAACGTTGCCTTTGAAAAGGGCGAAGGCAGCAGGTTGTACGATATCGACGGCAAGGAGTACATAGACTGCACCACAGGCATAGGCGTCAATATTTTCGGCGTGTGCGATGAGGTTTGGAAGCAGGCTGTCATTGCTCAGCTCAATAAAATTCAGCACACTTCCAATCTGTATTACTCCCTTCCGCAGGCAGAGCTTGCAAAGCTGCTCTGTGAAAAGACGGGGGCTAAAAAGGTCTTTTTCGGAAACAGCGGTGCAGAGGCCAATGAATGCGCAATCAAAGCCGCCCGCAAATACGGCAATACAAAGTACGGCAGGAATGAAATTATAACCTTAAAGGATTCCTTCCACGGCAGAACGATAGCAACTCTCTCCGCGACGGGGCAGGACGCGTTCCATAAATATTTCGACCCCTTCCTTGCGGGGTTTAAATATGCCGACCCCGACATGGACGGCATTTTGCGCTGCTATACCGATAAGACCTGCGCGGTCATGATCGAATGTATTCAGGGCGAGAGCGGCGTTCACGTTCTCGACGGCGAATTTTTGAAGGAACTTGAGAAGTTCTGCAAGCAGCGCGACATTCTGCTCATCTGCGACGAAGTTCAGTGCGGCAACGGAAGAACGGGCAAATTGTATGCCTATGAAAATTTCGGCATCCATCCCGACATCGTCACCACGGCCAAGGGCTTGGGCGGCGGACTTCCCATAGGCGCCTGCATGATGTTTGAAAAGTGCGCAGATACATTTACTTACGGCGACCACGGCTCAACTTTCGGCGGCAATCCCGTCGCCTGCGCGGGCGCTGTGAGCATAATAGAGAGAATTACAGATGAACTTCTTTTAGAAGTGCAGGGCAAGGGCGCCTATTTAAAGGCGCACATCGGGCGCATAAAGGGAGTAAAGGCCGTCACGGGCATGGGTCTGATGATTGGCATACAGACCGATAAACCCGCGCGCGAAATTGCGCAGAGCTGTCTTGAAAAAGGACTTATAGTTTTAACCGCCCACGACAGGGTGAGGTTGCTCCCGCCTTTGAATATTTCCAAGGACGAAATGGAGCAGGCAATAAAAATATTAAATGAGGTAATAGGAAAATGAGGCATTTACTTAAATTATCAGATCTGACGAGGGAGGACATACTTTCAATTTTGAATCTCGCAGATCAGCTTAAATTTGAAAGGATAAACGGCGTACAGAAGGACTATCTGAAGGGCAAAAAGATGGGACTTATCTTTCAGAAGGCGTCTACCCGCACGAGGGTCTCTTTTGAAGTGGGTATCTATGAGCTCGGTGGATACGGACTGTTTTTGTCGAGCAACGATTTGCAGATAGGCCGCGGCGAACCCGTTCAGGATACGGCGAGGGTGCTTTCGCGCTATCTCGACGGCATAATGATAAGGACGTATTCTCAGCAGGAAGTTGAGGATCTCGCAAAATACGGCTCTATCCCCGTAATCAACGGCCTTACCGACTATGCCCATCCCTGTCAGGTTCTAGCCGACCTCATGACTATCCGCGAGTATAAGG
This sequence comes from uncultured Clostridia bacterium, assembly GCA_944354265.1. Classification (GTDB taxonomy): domain Bacteria; phylum Bacillota; class Clostridia; order Christensenellales; family Borkfalkiaceae; genus Coproplasma. The sequence goes on from CALVPX010000052.1 coordinate 138,765, forward strand.
GGTCTTTCAAGGGACTCAAGATGGCCTTCATTGGCGACGGCAACAATATGGCCAACAGTCTCACCGTCGGCGCAATTAAGACGGGCATGTCGTTTGCCATTGCCTGCCCCAAGGGCTACGAGCCTGACGCCGAAATAATGAAGTGGGCAAAGGAAAACGGCGAATTTACCATAACCGAAGACGTAAAGGAAGCCATATCGGGAGCCGACGTCGTGTATACCGACGTTTGGGCGTCCATGGGTCAGGAAGCCGAAAGGCAGGCAAGGGCTCAGGCGTTCAAGGGCTATCAGGTAAACAAAGAGTGCATGAAGTACGCCAAGCCCGACGCTATGGTAATGCACTGCCTGCCCGCACACCGCGGAGAGGAAATTACCGATGAAGCTTTTGAAGAACACGCGAAGGAAATCTTTGACGAGGCAGAAAACAGGCTGCACGCACAGAAAGCGGTAATGGTAAAACTTTTAAAGTAATAACGCACAGTAAATAATTAACATAAGGAAATATTAAATGGAAAACAGCAAAGTTTATTTAACGCTGCAGAACGGTAAACAGTTTGTTGGTACGCGTTTCGGCGCAGGCGGCGACGTCATAGGCGAGCTTGTATTTACGACCGGCATGACCGGATATGTCGAAACCTTGACCGACCCGAGCTATTACGGGCAGATAGTGACGCAGACGTTCCCCCTTATAGGCAACTATGGCATCACTCCCGACTTTGAAAGCGCAAAGCCTTGGGTTTCGGCTTACATCGTCAGGGAAAAGTGCGACGAGCCCTCAAATTTCAGGTGTGAAGAGACGCTCGATAAGTATCTTAAGGACAACGGAATAGTGGGCGTCTACGGCATCGACACGCGCGAACTTACAAAAATAGTCAGAGAATCGGGCGTAATGAATGCCGCCATAACTTCGCGTCCCGTCAGCGATTTTTTTGCGATAAAATCTTATGTTATAAAGGACGCTGTAAAGAGCGTCACATGCAAGGAGGCCGAATATTTCGGCAATCCCGACGGCATAAAGGTAGTCGTTTGGGACTTCGGTGCAAAGGACAACATAGTACGCGAACTTGTCAAGCGCGGGTGCTACTGCATAAAAGTTCCTTCAACGTATACGGCTGAGCAAATTCTCGCTCTCGAGCCTCGCGGTCTCATGCTGTGCAACGGCCCCGGCGACCCTGCAGAAAACGTAGAAATTATTGAAAATCTTAAAAAACTTGCTGGCAAGCTGCCCATCTTCGGAATTTGCCTCGGCCATCAGCTGTTTGCCCTCGCCATGGGCGGCAAGACCAAAAAGATGAAATACGGCCACCGCGGCGCTAATCAGCCCGTCAAGTGTCTCGCAACGGGCAGGGTATATATTTCAAGTCAAAATCACGGCTACGAAGTTATTTCGTCAAGCCTTGAGGGAGTAGGTCAGCTGAGTTATGTCAACGCTAACGACAACACCTGCGAAGGTTTCGATTACCCTCAGCTCAACGCCTATACTGTGCAATTCCATCCCGAAGCATGCGGCGGACCGCAGGACGCTTCGTTCCTCTTCGATAAGTTCATAAAAAATATGACGGAGGGAAAGTATAATGCCTAAGAGAGAAGATATAAAAAAGGTACTTGTAATAGGTTCGGGTCCCATAGTCATAGG
>CALVPX010000053.1 GCA_944354265.1 uncultured Clostridia bacterium
AGTACATACCGCCTTGCAGAACATTCACAGGAGGAACTTTATGAATATTTTTTCGCAGTTCGGAGGCTGCAACAGCTGCCTTTGGATACTCATTCTCTTGCTCATAGCTGCAAGCTGCTCCGAGGACGGACTTGAAGGCGTGCTTTCAGGCAGCTGCACTCCTATACTCATTGCGCTCGTCTATACTATGTGGAAAAACGGAACGCTCAGCAATTTGTTCTGCGGCAACAGCAATTGTAATTGCGGATGCGGTTGTGGCTGCAACTGATATTCTGCCATAATTTTCAGGCGGTAATTTTTCCGCGGCGCTGCAAATTAAATACAAAGAGCGGACTGCTTTTGCAGTCCGCTTAAACTTTTATTAAAAATCATCAGATAGCACTTTTAATTGTTGTTTGACAATTGATAGGCAAGAACTGCGCAAACCGTCTTGGCGTCTTTAATTGCCCCCTCAGAAATCATCTCCAAAACGCGCTTGACAGGGACAAACTGAACATTCAAAAATTCGCCCTCGTCCAACTTTTGCCCCGCATAAACTGCGTCGGCAACAAAATAAATGTGAATAATTTCATCCGTGTAGCCGGGCGTGGGGTAGATGCCAAGCAAATGGCGAGAAGAAATCGCTCTGTAACCGGTCTCTTCCTCAAGTTCCCTTAAAGCGGCCTGCTGAGCATCCTCTCCATCATTGAGCTTTCCGGCAGGTATTTCATAAGTTTCCTCGCCATACAAATATCTGAATTGCCTGACGAGTGCGATTTCATCGCCCTTAACAAACAGTACAGCCGCACCGCCGCTATGGCGCACGCATTCGCGCTTGGAGTGCCTTCCGTCGGGCAGTTCAACTTCATCGACTTCAACCTTGATTATTTTTCCGTCGTAGACGGTCGAAGAATTAACTTTTTTTTCTTTTAAATTCATACCGACTCTTCGTATTTTTTAATGCTTTCGAACAGCGTCCTTGCGTTGGAGCTGAAAGTTTTATTATAAAGTATGTAATAATTGTATCCGCTGACAATGGTGTTTGCGAGGTCAAATTTTCGGTCCTTTAATGCGTTATAAATTTCCGTCAGCATTTTATATCCCGCTTCTTTTTCGTCAAAAGCAATCGAACTCTCCAAAATATATTGCTTTTCCTGCGCAATCAAAAGTGAGATTGTAGAAAGCATTTGCGCAAGCCCTGATTCGGGAATTTTGGCGGCTTCCTGCCCGACTTCGCTGCGCTTTGAGTTCTTTTCCTGCTCCTCCTTGAAATAAGATTGAAAAACGCCGGCTATGGTCTGTTCCAACGGGTCAATTATCTGTTGGCAGAACGCGAAATAGCTGCCATAAAAACTTCCGTCGTCATCAGAAAAATATTTTTGCAAAAACCAATTGAAATTTATCGTGTCCCTGTCTATTTCTACCAACAGGCAAAAAATGAAAGCGAGCTTATCCTGAGTAGATTTCGGAAGGACAACCACCCCGCGCTCGTTGAAGCCGTCGGCGATGTCCACAAGGCATTTCGATTTTGCCGAAAGATAATCAAAGCCTGAAGAAACCGAAGCAAATAATTCATAGAGAGTTTGACTGTTGACAATTGACTTCAACAGGTCTTTAATTTTTGTGGGAGCCATTATGAATTTGCAGTTCTTCAATTCCGAACATTTATTTAAAAAATCATTAACCTGAGCAACAATATCTTCCATCATACACCCTGACAAAATATTTTTAAATATTATAACATAAACATTTGCAAAATAAAATATTTTTAAGATAAATATCTTGTAAATATCTTGATTTTAACTAAAAATTTATGTATAATAACAGTACTTTTTAAGATATAAGGTTTACGTAAGCGCTGTCATGATAAAATCGGGTGAAACTTCCATTAACAAATTAATAATACTTTTTGTATTCGACAAAATGGAAAGCGCCCTTTCCGAAAGGACGATAGTCGACATGTGCTCCTCTTCAAACGAATGGATGGGTTATATGGACTGCGTCAACGTCATTCATAAGCTGTTGGACGACAATTTTATCTGCATAGTCAATCAGGATGAAGACACGCTTTACACCATCACGCCGGACGGCAGAGAGACGCTTGCTAACTTTTATATCAATATACCCAAGAGCGTTCGCGAAGAAATTTCGATTTTCATCAAAAAAAACAGCGCAAAATACCGCAACAGACAGGAATGTCGGTCGGACTATTTCCAAAACAAGGACGGCACTTACACTGTTTTCTTAAAAATATTGGCGCCTGTTCAGCCCATGCTTGAACTTAAGTTTGTTGTTCCTGACAGAAAGACAGCCAATAAAATTTATAAAAAATGGGAAGAAAAGGCCGCAGATGTTTATTCGGTGATTTACGAGAACCTTTGCGACTGATTATTATCATAATACAAAGAGGAAAGTTAAATGTTCACATATCAGACCAAAGGCACATGTTCGCGCCAGATTTATTTTGAAGTAGATAATGAAAACAGATTGCACAACGTCAAATTCATAGGCGGTTGCAGCGGCAATCTTCAGGGTGTCAGCCGTTTGGTTGAAGGAAAGGATATCGACGAGGTAGAAAAATTATTGGCAGGCGTTATTTGCAGAAACAACACCTCCTGCCCCGATCAGCTGTCCAAAGCCATTGAGGCGTATAAACAGACAAAGCTTCAAACCAAATAATTTAAAATTGAATTAAGTTTTGCAAATTGCATAATCCATTTCCGTGCAATTTGTAGCCCATCTAGGAAAGAGCCGGCAAAATGCCGGCTCTTTCTGATTGATTTTAAATATTTAAGCTGATTATGCGTGACATAGTACATCGCAAATATTCTAAATTTTGATATTTTTGATCAGCATGCTGAATTCGGACATGTCTTTTCCGTTCAATTGAAGATAAAAGCATCTTCCATGATAACCGCCGTCCGTCATGTAACGCACGATGTTGAAGCCGGAGTAGCTGTCCTCAACTTTGACGAGCAACTTTTCAAAAGGCATTTCATTAAATTCGCATACGCCGTCAAAGACAAATTCTATCCACTCACCCTCCTTCATTTGTTCGCGGGTCAAACTGTCGAGGCTGACGCCGAAGGCCGGCATTTCCATGGCATCGAACACCATTTCATTCCAACCGTTGAGTATGCGAACGTACTCTTCTTCGCCTTTGAAAAATTCGTGCGACAGACTGTCTTTATAAATAATTACAGAAGAACTGTTACTGAAAATCTGAGTAAACTGCATTTTTCACCACATAAATATTATGAGCAATGTTCCGATAAATATTTAGGCGGGCGTCTGACAAAGCGCCCGCCTAAGCTGTAAGCAATCAGTTAATTTTTTGACGAGATATACTCATCAATCGCCTTGGCGGCAGTTTTTCCCGCACCCATTGCAAGTATTACAGTAGCTGCGCCCGTTACGGCATCGCCGCCTGCAAAGACGCCTTCCTTTGAGGTTTTGCCCGTAGATTCTTCAACTATGATTCCGCCGTGTTTGTTTACGTCGAGACCTTCCGTCGTATTTTTTATCAACGGATTGGGACTCGTGCCTATAGCCATTATAACGCAGTCAACGGGAATGACATATTTGCTTCCCGGTATCTCTACGGGACGGCGCCTGCCGTTGCTGTCAGGCTCGCCAAGCTCGCATTTTATGACCTTAATCCCCGTAACAAAGCCGTTTTTGGGGTCGCGGCGGTCGTCAGGGTTGTGGTAGCCCAAAATTTCGACGGGATTATTGAGTATTTTAAACTCTATACCCTCCTCCTCGGCGTGTTCGACCTCCTCCTTTCTTGCGGGAATTTCTTCCATAGATCTGCGGTAAATTATGTAGACGTGATCTGCACCCAATCTCAATGCCGTGCGCGCTGCATCCATCGCAACGTTGCCGCCGCCGACGACAGCGACCGTTTTGGCGTGCATGATGGGCGTGTGGCTGTGGCCGTCGTAAGCCTTCATCAGGTTGCTGCGGGTAAGGAATTCATTTGCGGAGTAGACGCCCTTGAGGCTTTCGCCGGGAATACCCATAAATCTTGGCAAACCTGCACCCGAGCCGACAAATACGGCCTCATACCCGTCCTCGAACAGTTCGTCGATTGTCAGCGTTTTGCCGATTACGACGTTGGTTTCCACTTCGACGCCGTACTTTTTGAGCGTATCAACTTCCTTCTGCACGATAGCCTTGGGCAATCTGAATTCGGGTATGCCATAGACGAGCACGCCGCCCGCGAGATGCAGAGCTTCAAAAACGGTGACCTTGTAGCCCTTTTTGGCCAAATCGCCCGCACATGTCAGACCGGAGGGACCCGAACCGATGACGGCAACTTTATGACCGTTCGATTGGGGCACTTCAGGTTCGCCGACATAATTTTGGTTGTGGTAGTCAGCCACAAAGCGTTCAAGCCTGCCTATGCCGACGGGCTCAAACTTTATGCCGAGCGTACATTTGCTTTCGCATTGAGTTTCCTGAGGGCAGACCCTGCCGCACACCGCGGGCAGCGACGACGATTGAGCGATAATCTGATAAGCGCCCTCAAAGTCGCTCTCCTTAACTTTGGAGATAAAATCGGGAATGGATATGTTTACGGGGCATCCCTCGACGCAGGGGCGGTTTTTGCAGTTGAGGCATCTTTGCGCTTCGGCAACCGCTATTTCAGGGGTGTAGCCCAAGGCTACCTCCTTAAAGTTCTTTGCCCTAACTAAAGCTTCCTGCACGGGCATTTCGTGCTTTTTGGGTTGAATAGCCATTTTATTTCACCTCCTGTCTGAAGAGGTTGCACGTCTCCTCTCTTTCGTGGCGTTCAAAATCTGAATACATCGTGGAGCGCTCCATTGCTTCGTCGAAGTCGACCTCAAAGCCGTTGAAGTCGGGGCCGTCGACGCAGGCAAACTTCGTCTTGCCGCCAACGGTCAGGCGGCAGCCGCCGCACATGCCCGTGCCGTCTATCATTATGGGGTTCATGGACACCGTAGTGGGCACGTTGAAGGGCCTTGTGGTGGCGACGACAAACTTCATCATGATTACGGGTCCGATGGCTATGACCTCGTCGTACTTTTCGCCGCTCTCCAAAGCCTCTTTGAGAGGAAGAGTAACTACGCCGTGCCTGCCGTAACTGCCGTCGTCGGTCATTATGGTCAGCTTATCGGAGCAAGCTTTAAATTCATCCTCCAAAATTACAAGGTCTTTATTTCTGAAACCGACAATGGAGTGAACCTCCGCACCGAGTTTATGAAATTCCTGCGCCACGGGGAGAGCAATCGCGCAGCCTACGCCGCCGCCGACAATGCAGACCTTTTTAACGCCGTCTGTCTTTGTGGGGCAGCCGAGGGGTCCGACAAAATCTTCTATGTAATCCCCCTCATTCTTTTGGTTGAGCGCCATAGTAGTTGCGCCGACGACCTGAAAGATTATTTTTACGGTGCCGTTTTCAACGTCGCACCCGGCAATAGTCAGGGGTATCCTTTCGCCGTCTTTATCTACGCGCAGAATTATAAACTGCCCGGCCTTGCCCTTCTTTGCGACGAGCGGCGCTTCTATATCCATCATTGTGACGGTGGGATTGAGCACCCGCTTTTTAGCGATTTTATACATAAAGTCAACACTCCTCCTCATTTTTTTATAAGTTTTCTTATGCTTTTTATCAGGTATAACGGAAAAGGCGCGTTATATTCTTCGGTGATACGCACTTCACATATCACCCCTTCCTGTGTGTTGTTGTGCCTGCCGAGGGGCGCAATCACATGATCGCCCGGCGCCGCGCCGTCGAACGGGCAGACGTACCAATACAGCATATCGCAGACATTTGGGTCGTCGGGAAAATTTACCCGCACAAAACACAGGATATCGTCATACATATTGTAATTATTATAAATTCTTTTGCGGTAAATTGCAATAAAATAAGACTTGCTTTTTGAACAAGCCTTATTTTTATGCCTAAGTATTTAGTTATTCATAGTCGACTACATCTATCCAACCGCGGAGGAACTGTTCCTCTTCGGGCTTTGCCTTTGTCAGTCGGGAAGCAGCAACGATGGGAATCCACTTCTGCACATACTGCTTGGCGGTGTCGCTCTTTTTGCAGTAGAGGTTTAAGTACTTTTCGGCGAGCTCCTTTTTACCTGCAAGGTAGAAAAGAAGGTATGTTCTCGCCACGTCTGCGGACGAATTGCCCTGCGTTGCATGCGACCAGTCGATGATATAGGGCGTGCCGTCGGCAGTAATTATTATATTGCTTGGATTAAAGTCGCCATGGCAGAGATTGTAGTGCTTGGGGAGCGCATCGAGGCGGGTATGCAAGTCATAGCGCGTAGTAGCGTCGAGCTTAGCCATGCTTATTCTGCCCTGCATTTTATCCTTGAGCTTGTTTAGCATGGGCACTTTTTTGGAGAGCACGGTGCGCTGAAGGTCGACAAACATATTGAGGTATTCGTCCTCTTTGTCGGGATTTTCATTCATGATCTGCTCAAGAGTGACGCCCTCAATAAAGTCCATCACTATCGCCCATTTGCCGTCAACAACCTGAACAGCGTGAATTTTGGGAATGTTTAAGTCGGTGTTCTCTTCCACCCTCGCCTGATTCAAAGATTCATTTAAAATGTCAGATTTTGAGTATCCCGCGTCAAACTCCTTGACCGCAAGATCGCCTTCGCGGTAGAGCACTTTGCCGGGCATTTTTGCAACAATTATCTTTTCGCTCATAACTTCCTCCTTAATTTCTGCCGTAGTATGCGTTGAGATACATTTGCTTGATTTCGCTCATCAAGGGATAGCGGGGATTGGCTCCCGTACACTGATCGTCGAAGGCCTGTTCGGTCATTTCGTCGAGGCGGGCAAGGAAATCCTTTTCGTCTATTCCGTAATCTTTAATGGTTCTCTTTATGCCGATTTTATCTTTCAGCTCGTCGATTGCCTTTATCAGGTTTTCAAGGCTCTCCTCATCATTCTTGCCTGCAAGGCCGAGGCTTTCGGCAACCTCAGCATACCTGTGTAATGTTTTGGGGTGGTCATACTGCGGGAATGTACCCATCTTTGCAGGCACTTCTGCGGCGTTGAAGCGAAGTACTTCGTCTATCATAAGTGCATTGGCCACGCCGTGGGGCAGGTGATGGAAGGCGCCGAGTTTGTGAGCCATTGAATGGCAAACGCCGAGGAAGGCGTTGGCAAACGCCATGCCCGCCATTGTGGCCGCGTTGGCCATCTTCTCCCTTGCCTCCACGTCTGTCTGTCCGTTCTCGTATGCGCGGGGAAGATATTCGAATATGACTTTGAGCGCCTGCTTTGCAAGGCCGTCGGTGTAGTCTGTAGCCATCATGGAGGCGTACGCCTCGAGAGCATGAGTCACGGCATCGATGCCCGAAGCGGCCGTCAGTCCCTTGGGCGCAGACATGTGCAGATCGGTGTCGATGATCGCCATGTTGGGCATGAGCTCGTAGTCTGCAAGGGGATATTTGATGCCCGTCTTTTCGTCGGTGATTACTGCGAAGGGCGTAACTTCCGAGCCTGTGCCGGCAGATGTGGGAATGGCGATAAAGTATGCCTTTTCACCCATCTTAGGGAAGGTATAGACGCGCTTTCTTATATCTATGAAGCGCATTGCCATATCAAGGAAGTCAGCTTCGGGATGTTCATACAGCACCCACATTATCTTTGCTGCGTCCATTGCAGAGCCGCCGCCGAGGGCGATAATCGTATCTGGTTCAAACGCCCGCATCTGTGCTACGCCTTCAAGCGCGCAGGCGAGCGTGGGGTCGGGCGCAACGTCAAAGAATGTTGCATGGCTTATGCCTATTTCATCAAGCTTGTCGGTTATGCACTTTGTAAAGCCGTTCTTATATAAAAAGCTGTCCGTTACGATGAATGCCTTCTTCTTGTTCATGACGGTCTTGAGCTCGTCGAGAGCAACGGGCAGGCAGCCCTTCTTTAAATACACCTTCTGAGGCGCCCTGAACCACAACATATTCTCCCTCCTTTCGGCTACAGTCTTTATATTGAGAAGATGCTTAACGCCAACATTTTCGGACACGGAGTTGCCGCCCCACGAGCCGCAGCCGAGGGTGAGCGAAGGCGTAAGCTTGAAGTTATACATGTCGCCTATGCCGCCCTGCGACGAAGGAGTGTTTACAAGTATGCGGCAGGTCTTCATCTTCTCGGCGAAGTAATTGAGTTTATCTTGCGACGTTGCAACATTGAGGTAGACGGACGAGGTATGGCCGTAGCCGCCGTCGGCAATGAGTTGTTCTGCCTTGGCGACAGCGTCCTCAAAGCTTGTAGATTTATACATCGCAAGCACGGGAGATAACTTTTCGTGTGCAAACTCCTCGGAGATATCGACCGACTCAACTTCGCCGATAAGAATTTTAGTTCCTTCGGGGACGTCTACTTTGGAAAGCTGCGCTATTCTGCAAGCCGACTGTCCGACAATTTTAGCATTGAGCGCGCCGTTAATTATTATTGTCTTGCGCACTTTGTCAAGCTCATCCCCCTTGAGGAAATAGCATCCGCGCGCAGTAAATTCCTTTTTGACCTTGTTATAGATTTTATCAGAGACAATTACCGACTGTTCCGAAGCACAAATCATGCCGTTGTCGAAAGTTTTGGAATGAATGACGGAGCTGACGGCAAGCAGAATGTCGGCGCTCTCGTCAATGATTGCGGGCGTGTTGCCTGCGCCTACGCCGAGGGCAGGTTTGCCCGACGAATAAGCAGCCTTGACCATTCCGGGGCCGCCCGTTGCAAGTATAGTGTCGGCCTCTCTCATCAGCATATTTGTCATCTCAAGCGAAGGTATATCTATCCAACTGATTATGCCCTCGGGTGCGCCTGCCTCAACGGCGGCTTCATAGACGACCTTTGCCGCAGCTATAGTGCTCTCCTTTGCTCTAGGGTGAGGACTGATTATGCAGCCGTTTCTCGTCTTGAGGCAGAGAAGCGTTTTGAATATTGCCGTAGATGTGGGGTTTGTAGTGGGAATGACGGCACCTATCACGCCTATCGGCTCGGCAATTTTTTTAATGCCGAAAGCTTTATCTTCTTCAATAACACCGCAGGTCTTGGTAAATCTATATTTATTGTAGATATACTCTGCCGCATAATGATTCTTAATTACCTTATCCTCGACGACGCCCATGCCCGTTTCTTCAACGGCGAGCTTTGCGAGGGGTATCCTCATCTTGTTCGCGGCGATCGCGCAGGCGAGGAAAATTTTATCTACCTGCTCCTGAGAATAGGTTGAATAGATTTTCTGCGCCTCTTTAACTCTTTTAAGTTCGCGCTCAAGCTTTTCAACGCTATCGCACACTTCGTAGTTTAATTTGAATTGCATATTGCTACTCCTGTAGAGAAATTTAATAACTTATTCAGTAGTTTGTTATAGTCGTTAGCTTTTTATCGATAAAATTATATCAATTAACTTAAACGTGGTCAAGCGCATGATCAAAGGCGTTTAAAATTTAAAAATAATGTAATTTACTACAATATTTAGATAAAATCTTTCAAAATACACTTACATATAGTTATTAAACCACCACTCAATCTAAGACGGCATAAAAAAGGCGCGCCGCCTGCGCGCCTTCACTTAAGTACCACTTAAAATTATTATACAGTACATTAATATAAAAATTCAGCCAACGTGCGCCTTATTCATTAAACTTTAAGTCGCATTATAATTATCCGGGTAAAATACTGCCATGCACCCCGCCATTTTTGGAGTCAAAAATTTTAACTTCACGCCCGATTTTAGCTTCGGTAAGGCGCTTTATGTCTGACATAATACTATTTATTTGAGTAATACTGAAGCGCTTTACATTCAAGAATCTGAACACCCCGTCTGAATAAAACAGAGCTATCGCCCGAGCATTTGCTCCACTATCTGCCGATACTGTCGTATACTTGATCTCGCACAAGCCCTCATATTTAAGTCGAATTTTTTCTTGCCTAATGTTTACGAATACACGATTTTCGGACAGAGTCAGCCCCTCCTCATCAAGCACAAGTTTATAGGAGAATATCTCTATAAAAGTCCAAACCAAGCCGACGGCTGCAAGCACAATCAATATTGCCCCCAAAACTATCTGTCCTGCCACTGCTATTAAAATTGCACCCGCAACTGCCAATATCAATAATGCAGCTAATACAGCAGCGACAGCCGCAACGTATTTATTTCCTTTTGCTCTATATGCAATCATTTTAACATTTCCTTTTTAAAATTTTAACATCTCTGTACACTTCTGTCAATGAGTAAAATATTTTAATTGATCAAAATATTGCAACTATAATTTTTATATACCAAAACGAATCAATTAATTTACAAACTGCGCGGCAATTTCACTTGACTTTAACGCTAAATTAAATTATAATTCATAGCGTTACGCGGATATGGCGGAATTGGCAGACGCGCAGGTTTCAGGTTCCTGTGGGCGACCGTGCAGGTTCAACTCCTGTTATCCGCACCAACGCAGAGAGGGCAGCTACTTTTAGCTGCCCTCTCTGCGTTGGTATGGGTTAAACTACTAACAGGAGTTGAGGGACGAGCAAGGTGTTCTCAAAACGGCAGCTATCTGCCGTTTTGCCTTGAGAGATGAGCGAGGGCAACAGATCGCCCGAGCGATGACCGAGCAAGGCGAGTATGCTATGCGCCTTGCGAGAAGTGTGCAAGCAACAAAGGCGTGGCTTTGTTGCGCAGGTCGGCGGACTCTACCGCCAACAAAACAGTGGACACCCACTGTTTTCCGTGCGCCGCGCTCAAGCGGCAACTCCTGTTATCCGCACCAAAATAGGCGACAGACAAATTGTCTGTCGCCTATTTGCTGTTTTATGCTGTTTTATTATGTAATATTGATTTAATACTATAAATCTACTCGCTGAAAATATTTCATTGATAATTTACAACTTATAGCAGATAGAATGATATAGACAACAAATCCTATGATTAGAGCTGCTGCTTTTGCTTCTATATTTACTGAATTAAGTCCGTTCAGCGTAATAGAATACAGCGGTGTTGCCCAACGTAAAACGATAAAAACGCCAATCAGCAAGAACACGACGATTGCTCCGATTACAAACGGAACACCGATTTTGTCAGGTTTTTTGAAGTAACGAGGGAAGAATATTAGATTAAATATGCCGAGCAGAATTGCGCCATTCCCCACGAGAACAATGTTTGCCGATATTCCCGCTTGGTTGACATACTGCTCCGCAGGCAGAACAGCTCCTTTGACTGCGCCGATAATACCCACAAGCAATAAAATTATACACTGCAATCCAATCGTTACGAGTATTTTTGCAAGAGGTATATGCTCCTTTTTTGCGGGCAATGCGCAGGAAAATGCAATATCACCGTTTTCTCTTGTCATCATACAGCAGAAAAATACCGAAAGGCAAGAGAAAAAGAAAATGACTTCATACGGATAATTCGGCACAAATACAAGCGCAGCAAAGAAGAGAAAGATAAAAGCCGTAGGGTGCAAGCATAAAGCTATTTCTTTTTTAATCAGATTCAGCATATCTTTTCTCCTCGTTTGCCTTTTCCAAATGCACTATGATATTGTCGATTGTTGCGTCTGCAAGAGTAACGTTACTCAATTTTTGAATATCGCACGAGAGCAACCCCTCGTATCCATCTTTGACTGACTTAACGCCGATGGCATTTGCTGCCGTTGCGTCTGCAAGAGAAGAAAAATGCGCCACCTTATATTTTTCAAGCAATTCATTCAGCGGACACGCCGCAAGAATCTTACCCCGTGATATATAAACTATATCGTCGGCAATTCGCATCAGGTCGGACGTAATATGTGTGGAAAAGAGTACAGAAACGCCTTCGTCACGCACAAGCTGTAAAATGATGTCGCAAAACTCTTCGCGCGAAAGCGGGTCAAGCCCGCTTGTCGGCTCGTCCATAATGAGCAACTTTGCTTCGTGCGAAAGGGCGAGAGCAAGCGCAAATTTAACTTTCATCCCTTCGGAAAGTTCCTTTACTTTTTTCCTTTCAGACAGTCCAAATTGTGCAATGAATTTTTCATACTTGTCTTGATTCCACGCCGGATAGAAAGGCTCGTAGGCTTTGCGGATAGCGGCAAGCGTATTCATAGGATAATATCTAAAGCCGCCGCCCACATAGCCAATCATCTGTTTGACAGCCATTTCATCTTTAATAATATCTCTACCAAAGACGGCGACATCTCCTTCTGCCGCAATGAGCCGTAAGATACCTTTTATAGTCGTGCTTTTCCCTGCGCCGTTTCTTCCGATAAGTCCGGATATATGTCCCTGCGGTACGCAAAAACTGACTTTATCGAGGGTGAATTCAGGATATACTTTTGTCAATCCCTTTACTACAAGCGCATTCATTTTTGCTCCTCATCTCCATTCTTAGCATGGTTGACGGCATTCCAAAAGGTTTCTACATATGAAAACGGCTGCAATGCGATACCCTGCCCTTTGTCCGCCATCAAGACTAAAGAATCGCCTGAATTCAGCGAAAACATATCCCGCACCTCTTTAGGAATGACTATTTGCCCCTTAGGGCCAATTTTTACTGTGGCAAGAAACTTGCCTTCGGGAAAATTATCCATTATTTGCTCCTTACGGTATAATTAGTATTACTTTTCTTACTTATTATACCTACGAATCGAGAAATAGTCAAGTGAAATTTTTAATTTCCACGGATTATGTTTAAAGAAAAATTACACCTAACCAAATTTCAGCAACTATTTTACTATATAGAGAAATTTTGAAAGTTTCGCGAGCATGAAAATGGCGTGCAGAGCGATTTTTGCTCTGCACGCCAAAATTTATTTCATCTTCTGTTGTTTTACCTTATGGTCGATTATGTGGCGCTTTGCAAGTTCGTCAATGACGTCCTTCGGCTCAATGCCCATTTCAACCATCAGCACAAGCACATGATAATATAGGTCGGCAATTTCAAAGGTTGTTTCTGCCCTGTCGCCTCCCTTGCATGCAATGATAACTTCAGTGCACTCTTCCCCCACCTTTTTCAAAATTTTGTCTATGCCCTGCTCAAAGAGATAAGTCGTATATGAACCCTGCGGCCTATCTTTTTTTCTGCCCTCCAAAAGCTCATACAATCCATCGACCGAAAATTGAGTGAGGGTATCGCTTTTATACACATAATCGTTGAAGCAACTATCAGTTCCGAGATGGCAAGCCGGCCCGTCCTTGATAACTTCTACCGTCAGTGCGTCGCGATCGCAATCGGCCATAATGCTGACAATATGCTGATAATTGCCGCTCATTTCGCCCTTGCGCCAAAGCTCGCCGCGGCTGCGTGACCAAAAGCAGGTTTTGCCCTCCTCCATGCTTATCTGCAAGCTTTCACGGTTCATATATGCCACAGTGAGCACTTTTTTTGTGTAATAATCGGTAACAACCGTGGGAATGAGCCCGTTTTTATCAAATTTAAGCTGATCGATATCAATCATATTCTAACCTCTATGCCGGCCTCTTTGAGCCGCATTTTTAAATCTTTAATATCTGTTTCGCCGTAGTGGAAAATGGACGCGCCCAAACCGGCATCTACATTTACGCTTTTAAATAAATCAATAAAATGATTTATGCCGCCGGCCCCACCGCTTGCGATAACGGGAACCGTGACCTCGGCACAAATAGCCTGAAGCATTTCAATATCAAAGCCGCCCTTTACGCCGTCGGTATCGATACTGTTGACTACTAATTCGCCTGCCCCGTTCTCCTGCCCGAAGCGAGCCCATTCAACGGCGTCGATATCAGTCTGAATTCTGCCGCCGTGACTGAAAACTTTGAATTTTCCGTCAACCCTCTTTACATCCATGGATAGAACAACGCATTGATTGCCGTACTTTTCAGCGGCTTTACCAATGAGCGAAGGATTTTTAATGGCGCCGCTGTTTACGCTGACCTTGTCGGCGCCGCATTTAAGTACGCGATCAAAATCTTCTAAATTATTGATACCGCCGCCGACAGTCAGAGGGATAAACACGTTTTCCGCAACATTTCTTAAAACTTCGGTAAACAACTTGCGGCCGTCCGAACTTGCGATTATGTCGTAGAACACAAGCTCATCGGCGCCGCACTGCGAATAAAAGGCGGCAAGCCTTACAGGGTCGTCAACGTCCCTTAAGCCCTCAAAATTTTTTCCTTTTACCACCCTGCCGTCGCGAACATCAAGGCAGGGTATTATTCTTTTAGCCAACATAATTTTTTACCTCGCAGCTTCAATTGCCTGCCGCAAATCTAACCTTCCTTCGTAAATTGCTTTGCCTACAATTGCCGCATAAATTTTCATTTGACTGAGTTTTTGCAGCTCTTCAAGATATGTAATTCCGCCGGAGGCAGTGATTTTTATTGATAATGTCTGACATAGTACTTTGTAAATATCTAAATTTGTACCATGCAGACAGCCATCTTTGCTTATATCAGTATAAATAATGTGCTTTACGCCGATGTTCTGCAGGTTTTTACAAAATTGAACTGAATCTACGGAAGTCTCCTCCTCCCAACCGCTGACGGCGACTTTCCCGCCTTTGGCATCAACGCCTACTGAAATTTTTTCGCCGTATTTATCGCACATCTCTTCAACAAAATCAGGATTTTTGATTGCAACCGTACCAAGAATTACACTGCCAACGCCGCAGTCGAGGTATTTTTTTATTTGTTCTTCGGTCCTTATGCCTCCACCGACTTCGACGTTTATGCTGTACCTCTTTACCAAATCTTCAATTACGGTTGCGTTGTCGGCCTTGCCGCTGCGGGCGCCGTCGAGGTCGACAATATGTACATTGTTCGCCCCTGCGGCAATGAATTGTTCAATCGCCTGAACGGGCGCAAGCAAGTATTTTTTTACGCTGTCGTAGTCGCCACGCGTGAGCCGCACAACATTGCCGTTAATTATGTCTATAGCGGGAAATATCAGCATCCTTCACCTCGCCATTTCGGCAAACGCCTTTAAAATTTTAAGTCCTGCGTCGCCGCTCTTTTCCGGATGAAACTGCGTGCCGAATATATTTCCTTTAGCTACAACAGCCGTAACATCGGTGCCATATTCGGTAGTAGCCACAAGATTGCTTTTATCTCTGCATACACCACAGTAGGAATGTACAAAGTATACATACTCTCCCTCGCGGGTATACTTCAATAGCGGGCAGCCGTCAATTTTTATATTGAGACTGTTCCAGCCCATGTGCGGAATTTTTAAATTGCTGATATAATCGGCAAGAGGGCGCACCTCGCCCGCAATCAGTCCCAATCCGTCATGTTCGCCATATTCATATGATTTTTCAAACAACATCTGCATGCCGAGACAGATGCCCAACAGCGGCTTACCGTCCTTTGCAAGTTGCCTGACGGGATCAGCCAAACCTGAAGCTCTAAGTTTATCCGCTGCATCGCCGAAGGCACCTACTCCGGGAAGGATGAGAGCCTCAGCCCTTTCAATTACTTTTAAATTGCTTGTGACAACGCTTTGGACCCCTATTTTTTTGAGCGAACTGCTCAAGGAAAACAAGTTGCCTACGCCATAATCAATAATTGCAATCATAACAATCCTTTGCTTGAAGGCACTCCGCCGCCGACAATGCGAGATGCCGAAGCGAGCGTGCGCGCAAACGCCTTAAAACAGCCTTCAATAATGTGGTGAGTGTTTTTGCCGTACATTTTTACGAGATGCAGGGTTATCCTTGCTTCGCGGACAAATGAGGTAAAAAATTCCTCTATGAGCTCGGTATCGAATAGGCCTACGGACTTTTGTTTGACCACGTCGCTGTCATCGGTGACCTTTGCGCTTTCAATTGCCACATCGTAATTGAGAGTACCCCTGCCGCTGATATCTATGGCGCAGAGCACCAAAGCCTCGTCCATCGGCAATATTATGTGCGAATAGCGGGCAATGCCCTTTTTATCGCCTATAGCCAACGAAAATGCCTGCCCCAAGGCAATGCCGACATCCTCTACCGTGTGATGAAAATCGACGTCGACATCACCCACACATTCAACCTTTAGCCCGAAACCGCTGTGGCAGGCAAACAATTCGAGCATGTGGTTTAAAAATCCGCAATTTGTATCAATCGAATAATCGCCCCCGTCGAGGTCGAGTTCAAGCTTTATGTCAGTTTCACGCGTCTTACGTTCAATTTTTGCGCTCCTCATTCAGCCCTCCAAAATTTCTTTGAGTGCCGCCAACAGGGCGGCAGTTTCCTGATCCGTACCCACAGTAATCCTTATAAAATTTTTAATTCTCTCGTCCGAAAAATGCCTTACGAGAATGGCCTTTTCCTTGAGCTTGAAATACAAATCTTCTCCGCTCATCTTCTGAGTGCATGCAAGCACAAAATTTGCTGACGACGGCAACACATAAAAATCCAAATCCTTCAGTCCATCGATAAGTTTTGCGCGCGTTGCAACAATTTTACTTACAGTCAATTTGAAATACTCGTCGTCTTCTATAGCATTTTTAGCGAGCAGCATCGAGACGGTGTTGACGTTATACGGATGAAAGGAATATTTGACCTTGTTCAAATCTACAATCAGCTTACTGTCGGCAATGATATATCCCACCCTTGCGCCGGCAAGTGAGCGCGACTTTGAAAAGGTGTTTACCACGACGAGATTGTCGTATTTTTTTATAAGGGGAATTGCGTTCTCACCGAAGAAATCAACGTATGCCTGATCGACAATTACAATGTTGTCACTGTTCTCTATTATTATCTTTTCAATAGCGCTTAGAGACAGCGCAATACCCGTCTGCGCGTTGGGATTGGCTATTACAATCGTTTTATGTTTGGCATAGTACTTTTCAAAATCGATTGAATAGTCTTTTTCAAGATGAATATGCTCCACGGGGCAATCGTACATGTGCGCAAACACATCATAGAAGCCGTAAGTTACATCGGCATAGCAGACGCCTCCCCTTCCGTAAGCCTGAAAGCAGAAGGCCAACGCCTCATCCGAACCGTTTGTGACCAAAACATTTTCGCTGCTAACCCCGTAATAATTGGCGATTGCTCTTACGAGCGGTTTACATTCGGGGTCGGAATAACGCTTAAGATTTTTAAGGACATCCTGAGTAATGCTCTTTACCGCACGGTCGCTTGTATAATACGGATTTTCGTTGGTATTTAATTTTATATAGCTCTTGTCCTGCGGCTGTTCGCCGGGAACATACGGCGCTATGCCGTTTACCTTTTCACAAGCAAACCTGCTCATTTTTCCGTCCTTACAGTTATGCTTTCAGCGTGAGCGGTGAGCCCTTCGGATTGTGCGAAGGTAACAATGTCGCTTGCGCTGTCTTTTAATTTCTGAGGCGTGTAATAAATATATTGTGTTGTCTTGATAAAGTCCTCCACCCCGAGCGGCGACGAAAATTTTGCCGTGCCGCTTGTAGGCAACGTGTGGTTGGGACCGGCATAATAGTCGCCTACCGGCTCAGGAGTGTTGTAGCCAAGGAACACTGACCCCGCATTGTTTACCTTTTTGAGCAAATCAAACGGCTCCTTTACGACAAGTTCAAGATGTTCGGGTGCGAGCTCGTCAGAGAGCGCCACCGCTTCTTCAAGGTTGTCGGTGACAATAAGTTTGCAATTGTTGCGTATAGACGCCCCTGCTATTTCTTGCCTTGAAAGATTTTTCAATCTTCTTTCAAGCGCAACCGAGACGTCCTGCGCAAGCTTTGCGCAGTCAGTTATAAGAACTGCCGTGGCAAGCTCGTCATGTTCCGCCTGCGACAATAAATCGGCGGCGACGCACTCCGAATCGGCTCCGTCATCGGCAATAATCAATATTTCCGAAGGGCCGGCTATCATATCTATTCCGCACACGCCATATACAAGCTTTTTAGCTGTAGCCACAAATATGTTGCCGGGCCCGGTAATTTTATCTACTTTTTCTATGCTTTCTGTGCCATATGCAAGAGCGGCTATCGCCTGAGCCCCGCCGACTTTATAAACTTCAGTCACACCTGCAATAGACGCCGCAACGAGCACCTCAGGCTTGACTTTGCCGTCTTTAAGAGGAGGCGTAACCATCACGATCCTCTCCACTCCGGCTATCTTTGCAGGCACTGCGTTCATCAGCACTGTTGACGGATAGGCAGCTTTGCCGCCGGGAACATATAAACCTGCGCTTTTAAGCGGGGTTACCTTTTGCCCCAAGACGCAGCCGTTACTTTTAATTTCAAAACCTTCTCTCAGTTGCGCCCGGTGAAAAGCTGCAATGTTTTGGGCTGAACGGCGAAGAATAGCTTTATACTCTTCGCTTACAAGTTTTTCGGCCTCGTCAAACTCGTCTTGTGAAACGGCAAGCTCACGAACCTCCGTCTTATCAAACTTTAATGTATATTCCCTGAGGGCATTATCCCCTCTGCCACGCACGTCGGCGATAATTTCCTTAACGGTCTGCTCCACCGCCGAAGTGTCGAGTATTGAACGGTTTAATATTTGTTTTTTTGTGTCTGCACTATATTTAATCGGCTCAATCATTTTTTAACCTCTTCAGAAATTTTTTGAATTAAAGTTAAAATTTCTTTGTTCTTAAACCTGTACGACGCTTTATTTGCCACCAATCTTGCGCTGATGGGAAATATTTCGGCAAAAACTTTTAAATTATTTTCGCGCAAGGTCGTTCCCGTCTCAACTATATCAACTATTACGTCAGACATATCAAGTATGGGCGCGAGCTCTATTGACCCGTTTAGCTTGATGATCTCTATATCTCTGCCAAGTTTTGCATAGTACTTTTTTGCTACATTGATGAATTTTGTAGCTACGCGGAGCGGGCGGGAAGTATCATCGTACCAATCGCACTTTGCCGCCACGCACATTTTGCATTTGCCCATGCCGAGGTCGGCAAGTTCGTATACATCGGGGGAACAGTCCTCAATAATGTCTTTCCCGACCACCCCCACATCGGCGGCGCCGCGCTCAACATATACGGCGACATCCGCAGGTTTAACCCAAAAATAACTTACGCCGCCCTTTTCATCGCGGAAAATAAGTTTGCGGCTGTTCTCGTCATACGCATCGCATTTATAGCCCACATCAGACAGGAGCGCATAAACCTTTTCGCCCAATCTGCCCTTAGGCAACGCTATGTTTATCATGTCAGCCCTCCCTCAAGTCAACTGTCTTTCCAAAGCGGAATACCTGCGGAACATTGTGGGAAATACGAACAGAGCAGCCCTCTTTCAAAAATTTTTCGCTTTGGATGAGAGCTTTGTACTGCGATTTGTTATCGTAAAGGATGAGCACATCGACAAAATTCCCGTCCGGCTTGAAATATCTTTCAAGCTCTCCGAGGTAGAGCGCAAACCCTATTGCGCCCCCCTTTTTACCCATCTTTCTGAGGAGTTTGTCATATCTTCCTCCCGAAAGAACGCGGCGCGGAATACCGCCAACATATCCGTTGAAAATAATGCCGTTGTAATAGTCTGCATTGTTGGCAATGGAAAAGTTGACGTTTATCCTGTCCTTGTAACCAAGTTCGCCGATAATCTTAATCAGACGCTCAAGCTCTTCCACGGCTTCGGTCATGCTTGAATTTATTGCACAATCTTTAGCTCTCTTTATTGCCTCATCGGTATCGCCGTTAATGCTCACTATCTCCTTAAAAGCTTCAGCGGCCTTTTCATCCAAATTATTTGCTTTGGCAAAGGACATAAAGTCATGCACGTTTTTGCTGCGCAAATATGAATAGACGAGGTCTTTTTTATCGGCCGACAGTCCAAACGATGAAACTAGCCCTTCAGTATATCCCATATGCGAAATATCGAGAAGATAATCACCGCTTACGGTAGATAATGTTTTTAAAATTAGAGTTACAACTTCCGCCTCGCACGCTTCGTCGATAGCCCCTATTACTTCGACGCCCGTCTGATTGATATCGCGGAACTCCCCGCCATCTTCGGGACGACGGTATACCTTCTCGGTATAAAAAAGTTTTTGGGTATCATCGTCGTACTGAGCGTGGCTGATTATAGAGAGAGTGACGTCGGGACGGAGCGCCAAAAGTCTGCCTTCCGCACCGCTGAAAGTTATAACGTTTTTACTTATGAGAAAGTCTATATTTTCAAGATACAGGGAGTAATCTTCAAAACAGCCGGGTCTGTAGCGCTTGTAGCCCCTGCTTTCATACAGTGCCGCAAGCTCAGATAAAACGGCATCTTCGCCTTTTATATTGTTCATCATTCTTTACCGCTATAATCAATAAATTTTTTATATCCGCCGCTCCCGTGTGAGATTGAACGCGAAATACGCGAAAGCGTGGTGCTTGAAATTTCCGTTTCCGCAATAATTTCATTATAAGTTTTGCCTTCAAGGAACAATTTTGCCGCGTATGCGCGCTGAGCCATCTGCTCAACCTCTTTATATGTACAAAGGTCATCAAGAAGAGCTTTGCAATCTTCGCGGGATTGCAGCTTTATAAAGAGATCGTACAATTCATCAATATGTGCATTGGAATCTTTCATTTATCTCACCTTAAAGTTATTACATATATAGTATACTTTATTACAGTAAAGAAGTAAAGCAATTTTAATAAAAAAATTTGCGGAAATTTTAAATTCCGCAAAATACTTTTCGTGTTCTGAAGTCGCAGGTCATTTGCAATACTTCTTCTCGATTGCAGTAATTTTGTCGACTCTGCGCTGATGGCGCCCGCCCTCAAACTCGGTCGTGAGGAAAGTTTCAACAATTTCAAGCGCGTAGCCGACGCCGATGACCTTTTCTCCCATAGCGAGCATATTGGCGTCGTTGTGTAAACGGGTATATTTTGCGCAGTAACTATCGTGGCAGTGCGCACACCTTATGCCGGGAACCTTGTTTGCAACGATCGAAACGCCTATACCTGTGGAGCAAACCACTATGCCCCTGTCACATTGACCGTTTGCAACGGCTTCTGCTGCGGGAAGGGCAAAGTCGGGATAGTCGCAGCTGTCAAAACTATTTGTACCGAAATCAACATATTCATATCCGTGCTCCTGCAGATATTTGATAATTTCACGTTTCAAGTTAAGAGCACCATGATCGCAAGCAAGTGCAATTTTCATTGTATTATTCCTCCTGTAGGTTAAAAGCAGGTAAAACAGATAAGCCCCTTAAAACCTATTCTTCGTATTTTAAAATATAATTATCAATAATTTTATCGCAGGCCGAGGAAATAATATTTCTCGTCAACCTGTAAACATCCAAATCGGCACCGTAGGGGTCGGGAACCTCTCTGCCGCAAAACGACCGGATACACACCACGTTGCCGCAACCTTCAAGCATCTGCCTGTGAGCTTCGGTCATGGTAATCACAAGCACGCTGTTGTCAATCAGTTTTTGACTGAGTTGACGCGGGGTAAAATTTGGCTTAATAGCAACGCCTGCTTCCTCAAGCGCAATGCGCGAATTGCCGTTGAGTCCCTCACCTATCTGTGCATGAACGCCGCACGACAGGACGTCCCACCACTTTATTTTGCGGGATTTGATTTTGGAGCGCAAAATCATTTCCGCCATGGGACTGCGGCATGTATTACCTGTACATACGAAAAGTATCTTTTTTCTCTTCATTTCAGCCACACGCCTTTGAAAGTCTGTTCATCACGCCGACCATAACTCCGTCCTGCTTTTGCGGCGCAACGGCGATAATGATATCGGCAACCCTTTCGCCTTCGCGCAATTTGTCGTATAAATTTGCGGCAACGGCATTTTCATCGCCGCCGAGATTGAGAATTTTGGCATCCTCCATGTCGCGGGCAACCTGCTCATCGCACATGATGCGGGCACGTTCGCCGCGCGCAGTGCAAATTTTATACTCTTTGAGTGCTTCTGCGCGGTGCTCATAATCAAAGAGCATCGTTTTACAGCGGGGCAAATAATGTTTATACTTCATGCCCGGCGAGCGCACGCGCTCGCATTCCACCATATGGTATTCGTCGCACTCGCCTGCGACCTGAGCAACCATGTCTCGGGTGACGAGACCGCTGCGCAATACGCAGGGAACGTCGCCCGTACAGTCGAGCACGGTGCTTTCAATCCCGCCTGTGCATTTTCCGCCGTCCAATATCAATTTGATTTTGCCGTCGAGGTCATCAAGGACATGCTGTGCAGTGACGGGGCTGACGTGCTTTGAAACATTCGCGCTCGGGGCGGCGATGGGCAAGCCGACATACTTCAGAAATTTCTGCGCTCCCTCATGCGAAGGCACACGTATTGCGAGAGTGTTGAGCCCGCACGAAACGGTAGGGCAGACCACCCCCCTGCTGTTGTATACCATAGTCAGGGGGCCCGGCAAGAAAGCTTTGGCAAGGAGCTTTGCATATTCAGGTATATTATCTACAAGCTCGGTTATGTCGTAGCCCTTGTGCACATGCACAATCAAAGGATTGTCCGAGGGGCGACCCTTTGTTGCATAAATGAGCTTTACCGCATCGTCGTTGAGGGCGTTTGCACCCAACCCGTAGACCGTCTCGGTGGGGAAAGCAACAAGCCCACCCTCGTTAATTATTGATTTGGCAAGCTCAAGCGAGTTTTCATCTATCGCAAGAATGCGGGTTTTCATATAGTTGCCTTTAAACTCACCATAAAAAAATGGATAAGTAATTTCATTCTGTACAAATTGAATTCATCAATCAAACGGCGGGTCGTCCGACATATCTTCCACTCCGCCACCGTTATAACCTTCATCTGGCGGAGGATTTCCGCTGTCCGCATTGTCGTATTCGGGAGGCTGAATATCATCGTCAGGTTCGGGATTGACGAATTTTGTCAGCTCGCCCTTGAAGCGGAGCTTTATTCTGTCGAGGCCGCCGTTCCTGTGCTTGGCGATGATGAGGTCCGCCATGCCCTTGACAATATTGTTCTTTTTGATTTCTTCGTCTGTCGCCGTTACATCAGGGCGATTTATAAACATTACGATATCTGCGTCCTGCTCTATGGCTCCCGATTCACGCAGATCAGAGAGCTGAGGTTCCTTAGTCTGCATACGGCGCAGCTGTGAAAGCGCAATTACGGGAACGTTGAGTTCCTTTGCCATAATTTTAAGTTCACGCGTTATATCCGCAACTTCCTGAGTGCGGTTGACCTCGCCGCTCTTCTTGCCGCTCGACATAAGCTGTATGTAGTCTATCATGATGAGGTCGAGCTGACCGTTATTTCTAGCCTTTATCCTGCGGCATTTGGAAAGTATTTCGGCAGGCGTAACGCGGGATGAATCATCTATGTTTATTCTGCTCTTGCGCATTTTATCGGTAGCCTTGGCAATCTTCTTCCACTCGTTGGGAGTTAGTTCGCCCGAGAGCGCCTTGGACATCGATACTCCCGCATAGCCGCAGACAAGCCTTTGGATAATTTGCTCGTCGGGCATTTCTAGGGAGAAAATGGCGCATACCTTATCGTTGTTGAGCGCGGCATTTTCGATAATGTTCATGGCAAGGGAAGTTTTACCCATGCCGGGACGGGCGGCGATGACTATAAGGTCGGTCTTTTGCAGGCCGTTTGTGAGCTTATCCAAGCGCGTAAATCCCGTCATAACGCCGCGGTAGGCGTCCTTATCCTCGGCGAGCAACTGAAATTTATTAATTACTCTGTCTATTACGTCGCTCTCGCGGATGTCCCTTATGGATGAAGAATCGTTTGTGCGAGAGATATCATACACAAGACTTTCGGCGTACTGAACGCTCTGCAGACTGTCGTCGCTACTCTGCGCATACTTGATTATATCGCGGGAGGCGCGAATGAGCCTGCGGTTTACAGAATCGCGCCTTACAATATCGAAATAACTGTTATAATTTGCCGACGAAGGTGTGATTTGAGTCAGCTCGGTAAGATATGATACCCCGCCCGCCTTTTCGAGATTGCCATCCGTTTCAAGGCGGTCGATAAGAGTTACCAAATCGACGGGGCGGTGGCTGTTGTAATTCATCTTCATCGCAGACAGAATGTATTGGTGCGATTCCTGATAAAAATCATCCTCCGTCAGCTTTTCCAACACATCGGGAAGTATTTCGTTGTCAATAAGCATGCACCCCAAGAGCGCCTGTTCGGCGTCGAGGTGGTTGGGCATGACGTTGGTTTTGTCTGGCATAGTACTTTATAAACCCATCAATTTTTCAAATTCGCGCAGGGTATTGTCAAATTCCTTCATCGCAAACTCGAAGGGAGCCTTGGTCGTGAGGTCTACCCCTGCAAGCTTTAAGAGCGACACGGGATCCGTTGATGAACCGCCCGAAAGGAACTTGAAATAATTCTTGACGGCGCTATCCCCTTCAGTGAGAATTTTATTGGCGATATTCATGGCCGTTATTATGCCCGTGGAATATTTGTAGACATAGAAGGCCGTGTAGAAATGGGGAATCCTACACCACTCGCAGGAAATGTTGTAGTCGTGTTCTATGGCGTCGCCGTAATATTTTTTGCCGAGGTCAGCATAGAGCGAGCATAAATTTTCCTTGGTGAGCGGCTCTCCCTTTTCCACGAGGTCGTGCGCTTTGAACTCGAATTCGGCAAACATGGTCTGCCTGTGGAGGGTGGCACGGATGGTATCGAGGTAATAATTCAACAGATATTTCTTTAAATTTACGTCTTCAGCCTCGCCGAGCATGAACTTAAGCAACAACACTTCGTTTACCGTGCTTGCCACCTCTGCGACAAAGATGCGGTAATCAGATTTTGCGTAGGGCTGATTCTTTGTGGAGAAATAAGTGTGGAGCGAATGACCCATTTCATGGGCGATGGTAAACACGTCGTTCAATGTCGGCTGATAATTTAAAAGCACAAATGGATGAACGCCGCTTACCCCTGTAGAATATGCGCCGCTGCGCTTGCCTTCGGTCTCCTCGACGTCGATCCAACGCTCATCGTGCCCTTTTTTAAGCAGAGCCTGATATTCCTTGCCGAGAGGCGCAAGGCCCTTTACCACATAGTCATAGGCATCATCGTAGGACAGTTTAAATTCAACGTCGGACACGAGAGGTGCGTATACGTCATAAAAATAGAGTTTGTCATAACCAAGTATCTTTTTCCTGTCCGCAATGTAGCGGTGCATGGCGGGAAAGCTTGTCTCGACAGTGGAGAGCAGATTGTCGTAAACCGATCTGTCAACATCCTCTTCAAAGAGGGCGCGCTCGAGGCATGAATTGAACTTGTATGCCTTGCAATAGAAAACATCCTTTTTGACGTTGCCGTAATAGGTAGACGTCAATGTATTTAATAAACTTTTATAGGCGCCGTAATATTTTTCGTAAACCTCCCTGCGCTTTTCCCTGTCGGGCGAGCGCATTACAAGGCCGTACAGCCCGTGTGAAAGCTTTACCTTTTTTCCGTCGAGCTCTATTTCAGGCAAGGGAAGGTCTGCATTGTCTATCATGCCGAAAGTTTCTTTGAAGGTTGAAAAGGTTTCTCCGGCAAGGGCGATTAATTTTTCTTCCCCTTCAGACAGGACGTGAGCTTTGCGCTTCACAAGCTGTTTTATCTGGTAGTCGTAATCAGAAAAATTTTTGTCGGCTATGAGCGACTCAAGGTATTCCTGACTCTGCTTGGCCATTTCGGGCTCAAAGAAGGCAACTTCAGCCGAATACTTTGAAATGAGCATGCCGACTTTGCTGTTATAAGAGGTATACTTTGAGACACGGGCGTCCTCGTCGTGCTTCATATAGGCGTATACCGCAAGTCTTTCGACGAGCATCATAAACTTATCGTTTTCTTTAAGATAGTTTAAAAGCTCATCCCTATCGCCAAGCTTGCCTGCATAGCGTGAAAAATCGATCATTGTCGAAGCGCGGTCGTAATCTTTTTTCCACGCTTCATCGTTGGGATAGATGTCCTCTATCGCCCACTTATACTGTTGTTTTACCTCGCTCCTCTGCATTTAACACCTCTCAGTTTTTATTTGAATGTATGGGCGCAGGAATCAAACCTCCCCTGCGCACAAATTTATTTGCCGATTGATTGTGGACGGGCATTATGGGCGCCCTGCCCAACAGCCCGCCAAAATTGACCTGATCGCCCACACCCTTGCCGGGCGCAGGTATCAGCCTGACGGCCGTAGTTTTATTATTTATCATACCGATAGCGGCTTCATCGGCGATAATTGCGCTTATCGTATCGGCAGAAGTATCTCCGGGGACGGCTATCATGTCGAGGCCGACGGAGCAGACCGCCGTCATTGCTTCAAGCTTGTCCAAACAGAGTACTCCCTTTTCGGCCGATTCTATCATGCCTATATCTTCAGAGACGGGAATAAACGCGCCCGAAAGTCCGCCTACGCGCGAACTTGCCATAACGCCGCCCTTCTTCACTGCGTCGTTGAGCATGGCGAGGCAGGCGGTCGTACCGTGTGTGCCAACGCACTCAAGCCCCATCTCTTCAAGAATCTGAGCAACAGAATCTCCCCTTGCGGGCGTGGGCGCAAGCGACAGATCGACTATGCCGAACTCCGCGCCAAGCCGCTTTGCCGCCTCTTTGGCGATGAGCTGACCAGCCCTCGTGATTTTGAATGCCGTGCGCTTGATCATTTCCGCAAGCTCTGAAAGGTCGGCATCGGGAATGGCCTCTATTGCGTGTTGTACAACGCCGGGGCCGGACACGCCGACATTTATCACCGTGCCGCTCTCACCCACGCCGTGGAAGGCGCCCGCCATGAAGGGGTTGTCCTCCACCGCGTTGCAGAAAACGACAAGCTTAGCGCAGCCGAAACCGTCCCTGTCGGCGGTCGCTTCAGCCGTCTGCTTGATGATTTTTCCCATCAGCCCTACGGCATCCATATTGATGCCCGACTTGGAGGAGCCAACATTTACCGACGAACACAATCTTTCGGTCGAAGCCAAAACTTCAGGTATGCTTTGAATGAAAGTCCTCTCATAATCGGCCATGCCCTTGTGGACGAGCGCCGAATAGCCGCCCAAAAAATCTATGCCGAGTTGCTTGGCAGCATCGTCAAGCGCCTTACCGACAAGATCCGCCTGCCCCGCAAAGGGCGCGCATATCAAACTTACGGGCGTCACCGATACCCTTTTATTTACTATGGGTATGCCGTACTCTGCCGACAGGTCGGCGGTAACTTTTACTATATTCTCAGCTTTTTTGCATACGGTATCGTACACGCACTTCGCAGTTTCCTGAGCAGTCGCACGGATACAGGGCAGCAGCGATATACCCATAGTGACCGTGCGGATATCGAGGTGCTCCCTCTCTACCATCTCTATAGTTTCAAGCACATCTTTATAGTTGAACATGCCCCACCCCTTACACGCTGTGCATGGCGTTGAAGATATCTTCGTGCTGAATGTGTATGGACATTCCTATCTTTTCGCCCATTGCACGGCACTCTTCGGCAAGGGCCGACAATTCCATTGTGGCGCGGCTCAGATCGACCATCATTATCATGGCAAAATATTCGTCCATGATAGTTTGGCTTATATCCAATATGTTTACCTGCCTTTCGGCGAGGAATGTTGACACCTTTGAAATTATACCCGTCTTATCCTTTCCCACAACTGTTACGACAGCTCGCATAATTATCTCCTGTAAATTAATTTATTAACTTCCGCAGCCCGAAAAAATACCGGGCAGGGTAAAATCGAAAAATGAACTGAACGGGGTGATAAGCCACCGCATGTTTAGCGACCACTCTTCAACTATACCGACCACGTCGTCTATATCTATCATGCCGTAATGGTCGCGGCTGTCAATGCTCACATTTCTGTTGTCGCCGAGCACAAAGACGCATCCTTCCGGAACGGCTGCGGGCCCGTATGTGTTATATTCGTTATCGGGGTCGTTGTAGACTGCATAAGGCTCGTCAATAAGTTGCCCGTCAATATACAGCACGCCGCTCTTAAGTTCAACAGTTTCACCGCCGAATGCTATGGCACGCTTGATTATCGTGGTCTCGCCGCCTCGGCCGTTATCCGTCGTGATGACTACTATGTCGAACCTGTTTGGCTGCGCCGCGGTATCGGCATAGACATAATCGCCACCCGAGTTTATGACACGCTCGCCCGAAGAATTGTAATAATAATCGGCGCCCGTAAGCGTCGGATACATTGAATCGCCTACGACATAAAAGCGCTTGAACCGCGAAAAGAAAGTAAGTTCAAGCAAAATTATTATTACAAGCACAACAAGCAAGATGTTGACTGCTATTGAAGATGCGCGCCCGCGCCTTTTATTACCGATAGATATGGGAAATTCTTCCATCCTTAAAGCCACATTACGTTATTAACAGCGTATTCGGCGGGACATTTTATTGTGAACATCAGTCCTTTGGTGAAGTCTGCCAAAGCTTTGCCGTCCGCACTCTTAAAGAGCTTGCTGTCCAATACGACATTCTGCCACATTCCGCCCACGAGGCCGACTTTTACGGTGTAGTTTTCCCCGTCGGACACAGACGTCATTGCAAGGTCGAGCACGCAGTCCTCCGACGCATAAATATCAAATTTAAGCATGCTGTCCGCCGAAGGCATAAACCTCGGGCTGTTTAAGCGGTATGTCGCAAGGCCGCAGGGCGAATATATGCCTTTAAGCCCCTCGCCGCGCTCTACCACCTTGGGGAAAAAGTCTTCACTGACGAAAAAAGTCTTGGCAATAGAATAGTTTGCGTAATCGGCAAGCGAAAAGCAGTCGCTGCCGTTGCGCGCCGAATACATCACTTTGCTCTTGGGGCGACTGTTTCTGAAGGCCCCGCTGAGTTTTTTAACAGTTATCTTAGACCAAACGGTGAACCCGTTTGTGTATGTTACATAGCAAATTGCAAACAGAATGTTGGTCTTTTCGTATATATTCAAAAAGAACTCGCGGTTGCCGTCAGCGTTAGCTGCGGGCTCGGCTCTCCTCCAATCGCGCATGGTGGGATTTATGCAATCCTCCGCCATGAATACGCCCACCTGTTCAACCTCGCCGGCCTCATCGATTATTATGCGCGCAACGAGATTTGAGTTATCGTCGACGCACACGGACAATTCAGCAGGCTTCGATATGAAAACCTGTCTGTCTTTGACGTGTTTGTCGAGGAACATAAACATATCCTTTACGCTCTTCGTGCCTATGCAAGCGTTGCTTTTTATAGAATAGGCGATGACGCTTTCATCAATAAACTGCGGGTTTATGCGTGAGAAGGTATCATAGGCGCGGTCATAATCAAAAGCCGGGTCGTTAGTTGAACACAACATTAATACGGGACACTTTACATACTGAGCATATGACTGCGAATCTATTGCAGCTATAAAGCGATGGCGTTCCTCGTCAAATTCAGGTTCGTCGCCGCCGAATTTACTGAAACCTTTATATGAGCGCCAACCACCTGCACATACAGGTACAACACAGGCAAAGTCTCCGGCGTAGGCAAGCTTCCATGCAACTTCACCGCCGTCTCTTATTCCCACAACTCCGATCTTCTGACAATTTAAGCGGTTTTTAAGATATTTGCGGGCATAAAGTCCGACGCCCACCCATTCGTACCACGAAGTTTTATCTGCACTGTCATCAAC
Organism: uncultured Clostridia bacterium; assembly: GCA_944354265.1. Lineage (GTDB taxonomy): Bacteria > Bacillota > Clostridia > Christensenellales > Borkfalkiaceae > Coproplasma. Next base: position 29,423 of record CALVPX010000053.1, read on the forward strand.
CGACGACAAGTGCCTTCCCGCTTTGGCAAAATTTGCATATTCAACTTGCGCGGGGTAGATGGTATAATTGGTCGCTCCCTCCCATTCGCCCCTGATGTCGACCATCAGAGCCGAGTATCCGTTCTTCACGAAGAGCTCAAGCAGATTTTCATCCACGGTTTCGCAGCTGTCGGGAATAATAAGAACGCCGTCCGGTGAAGGGTTGTCATGGAGGTAGGCAAAAACCCCCTGTATGACCACCCTTGCACTCCCCGTGTCGCGCCCGAGGAATTTAACGCTTTCGTAAGTAATGCCATCCCTTGTAGTCAAATCTGTTATACTGTCAACGAGCGGCAGATTGTCGTCAAAGTTTTTCCAAAGGGATAACGGTGTTAAAATAGTTGACAAAATTCTCTCCTATTTTGTGAAGGCTCAATGCCGTTCACTTTATTTCGCAGGCAAAAGCCGCGAATATTATTGCAATTTTTTATCCGCCAAGGTATAATATTATTTACTTAGCGTCAAATCTTAATATTCTGATAAGTATTATAGCCCTTTTTAATCAATAAATCAAGCGTTGAGCGGGAGTTTTACAATATGGCTTTTATTTCGGTAGCTGAAGAACTGACGGCAAAAGGCCGGACGGAAGTAGAAAACAAATTTATTACAAAATATTTGCCCGTGCTCGACGCGCAGGCTGTAAAGGTTTACCTCTTCGCCCTCTATGTCAGCCAAAGCGGAATTATAAATTACACTTCGCAGGACTTTGCCAACAAACTTGAAATGGACGAAGAGGAAGTTAAAAGCTGCTTCGATTATCTTGAAGAATTCGAGCTCGTTTCAGTGCTCTCACGTTCGCCCTTCGAAGTGAAAATTTTAGACGCAGAAAATGTTTACGGCGCACCCAAGAAACTTAAGCCCGAAAAATACTCATCATTTGCTTCCGCAGTACAGTCTGTAATAACGGGCAGAATGATTTCTACTAACGAATTTATGGAATATTACTATCTTTTGGATGAGTATTCCTTTGAGCAGAACGCCCTGCTGATGATAGTAAATTACTGCGTAAATCTCAAAGGGGACGACATAAAATTTGCATATATCAAAAAAGTGGCCAAGAGTTTTGCCGACGAAGGCATAACGACGGCAAAAAAAGTAGAGGAGAAACTTTCCTCTTACACCTCCTCCACACCATCGCTATTAAAAATCTTTTCTGCCGCGGGCATAAACCGCCGCCCCGATGTAGACGACAATGCGCTTTACGAAAAGTGGTCCAAAGAACTTGGTTTTTCAGATGATGCAATAATCTGCGCCGCAAAACATTTTAAGGCAAAAACTTCACAAAAAATCGATGCGGCGTTGCAGGAACTCTACAAAAACAGAAAATTTGACCCCAAAGAAATTGAGGACTACTGCAAGGAGAGAAATTCGCTATATGCCTGCGCGGCCGAGATTGCAAAATCGCTCGGCGTATACATACAGAACGCCTCTCCCTACGTCGACAATTACGTCAGCGCATGGCGGGACTACGGCTTTGAAAACGACACTCTGCAACTCATAGCCGATTACTGCTTTTTACAGGGCAAAAATTCCTTTGAACGCATGAACGACTATGTACTTTCACTCTATGAAGAGGGCATAATAACGCAGAATGCCGTCACGGAGAAGCTTGAAAGGACGGCCGCAGAGGATAAATTCATTAAAAACATTCTCAACAGGTGCGGCCTGTCGAGAAAGATAATAGAACACGACAGACAATGCCTGAAGCGTTGGCGGGAATGGAAATTTTCAGGCGAAGACATTCTCGATGCAGCCGATGCCGCTCAGGGCAAAAGCAACCCTATTGCATACATGAACGCCGTTTTATCTTCTTGGAAAGCCGAAGGCATCAACGGAAAAGATGCTTCCTCCCCACGCAAACCTGCAACGGGTGGCGAGAGCAGCAAGGCAATAATCGAACAACACTATTACGACCTGCGCGCCGCGGCCAAGGCTCGCGCAGACAAAGCTTTGGCTAAAGCCATGAAAGATGAAGTTTATTCAGGCATTAAAAAGCAGCTCAATTCGCTTTCAATAAAACTTGCCTTTGCCGAAGTTAATGATGAAGAGCAAGCCAAAGCCATCTCCAAGCGCATAGCCGAACTCAACGGCAAGGGCGACGAGCGCCTTAAAGAGTTGGGCATTTCAAAGGATGACTTTGTGCCGAAGTATAAATGCAAACTGTGCAACGACACGGGATACGGCAAAGACGGTAAGCAGTGCGAGTGCCTTAAGCGATTTATAAAGGAAAATAACCTTTAAAATTAGCAATTTAGATTAATTATGTCACGCATAGTAGTCTGCAAATCTGTAAATATTTGGGCGGGGACGCAAAATTGCGTCCCCGCCATTCTCTTAGTTAAAATAATTACAATATGGAAGGTCTGCTTTTATACAGCACATAAACATAACCCGCCACAAAAATTATAAAGTAGACGGAAAAATATATGCCCGCGAACAGCCATGGGTTGTTCAGGTAACCAAAGATTTGCGCGAGGCCGTCAATTTCTATATTGGCGCCTACCGGTGCTCCCTCCATTGCGGGCGCGAGAAACAGACTGACTATAACAGCTGCGAACAATATTAAGTAAGCGGCAAAACGCAGCCAGAATGACTTTGTTGTTGTCTTATAGCCAAGCATTGCGCCCATGCCGAGATTACCGAAGGCCAAACCTGCAAGCATCAGATATACCGCAGGGTGAACGGCAATCATCTCTTCGGCTGCCTGCGTGAACGCCGCTGTCCCCTCGACTAAAAGCGTAATTAATGAGAAAAACGACATGTATGCCGCATAGAACAACACCGCAAACAACAGCGAAAAGACAAAGCAACTTATAAAAAAGTATGCAGTGCGCCTTGCGTGACTGAGCGGCACTAACGCCGCCGCAGACGGTGCATTGCACGATAGCGCATATCCCCATGCGGCCGTACAAACCATGAGTAGCGCAATTAAATAGCCAAATAAAAAGAATTGCCATCCGTTTATGCCGGCACCTAATGCTCCGACCATAAGCATTGCTATGATCGCAGGGAGCAAAATTCGGGCAATATAGCCCCACGGCCTCTTTTCTATTGCGGCGCTGCTGAAGCCATACCTGAGCATGTTGTAGTATCCGATAAATTTTTTCATATTCCTTTACCTTTAAATTTAAAGTTCCGAAGGGTGCTCATTTTTGAAAACTATGGCAATTGACCCGACCACTACGGCAACAGTTAAAAGTGCATACACAACGACATATACCCAACCAAGCGGCAATATATCTATCGCAAATAAAGCGTTAGAATTTGCAACCTGATAGATGCCTCCCCTGCCTGCCATGGAGTCAAGCACGAGCACAGGCATATATGCGAGGATGATAACGCATATTACAAATACTATTGACCCCAACCATAACTTTTTGCCGCGCAGGCGGGATAAAATTATGGCACAGGCGGGCACGACTATCATGCGGAAAAAGATGACAAGGTAGGCGTTTATTCCCGGGTAAATATTTTCAACTGCGTATGTGCTGTTCTGCGTACTGAAATATTCTACAGGGTAGAACGCTCGCAAACATTCATAAATCGTTATCCACACAGCCATAGCGAGTATTGCAAACGCGGCAATGACTATATATAAGTTTGCAAGAATATAGCGTGAACGCGTCTTATAATTGAGCGGAAGTTCCTTTAATCTCGGAGCCGTAAGTGTTACAGAAAGCAAATAGACAGTAAAGTAAGATATAAACGAAATATCTGTATTGCTATATATCGAGTAGCCGAGGACGGCTTGTGACTCTCCGATGCCTGTTATTAAATGTACAATGAGCACAACATATGCAACACAATAACCTATTAAACGATTGTTGCCCGGTTTATTTAAACTCGCCCCGTCCGACAATTGACGAAAATATTTTAACTTTGCAAAATATGCCATAAAATTGCTCACCCTAAACTGTAATTGCTTAAGTACACAAAAATTTCCTCTACTGTGGGAACTTTGGTTACAATACCCTCGCCCTCTACGGGTTTATCGGTTATGAATGTATAGCCGAAGGCGTTCTCCTTTACCCCTATTGCAACAGCTTTAAGTTCGTCCGTCATTTGTCCTACGGACACAAGGCGGTACCTTTCGGTGAGGGTAATTTTATCTTCATCGAGAAGGATTTTGCCGTTTTCCATCATGACGATATAGTCGGCAATTTTATCCAAATCCTCGGTTATGTGCGTTGAAAACAGAATGGTATGATTTTCGTCGAGCATAAACTGTTGCAAGAGTGATACAACTTCCGCCCTGTCAACGGGGTCAATGCCCGAAGTCGGCTCGTCCAAAATTAAAAGCTCGGGTGACTGACAAAGGGCGATTATAATACACAATTTTCTCTGCATGCCGATGGAAAATTTATTTATCTTTTTATCCTGCGGAAGGTTGAATTTTGCGCACAGCTCGTCAAACATCTGTAAGTTAAATTTGGGATAGAGCGCAGCGAAAGCCCTCTTCAAAACCTTTATTTTGACATTCAGCGAAAAGTGCGGACTGTCGAACACGCATGCCGTCTGAGATAAGATTTCCACTTCATGCTCGGCAAATCGCTTACCGTCGTATAAAATTGAACCCATTGCGGGCTGTTGACGCATTATGGTTTTAATCAAAGTAGACTTTCCCGCACCGTTGCGGCCGACGAGCCCCGTAACCGCACCCCTTTTAATATCTAAATTCATGTCCCTTATTGCAAAATCCCCAAAATCTACGGTTAGATTTCTTATCTCCAAAGCGTTCATATTACTCTCCCTTTATTTCATTTAAAATTTGTATGAGTTTATCTATGCCAACGCCGCTAGCATCTGCATAATCTGCAATGTCCTTAAGGCGGGCGCGCAGTTCGTCGTAAAATTTTTGTTCAGCCATGTCCTTTTGCGGAGAGACGAATACACCTTTGCCCTGCAGGCTGTAACACCACCCCTCTGTGCAGAGGTCGTCATAGGCGCGCTTGACTGTGATTATTCCCACCCCAAGCTCCTTTGCCATAAATCTTATGGACGGCAGAGCCGAATCGGGCGGAACCTCCCCCGCAGCAATCGCCGAAATAATTTGATTTTTGATCTGCTCATATATTGGCTGACCCGCCTGAGCCGATATTACAATGCGCATTGTTTATACCTTTAAACTGTTTCTACTGTTATTATACAATAGATACAGTAAAAGTCAATAGATTTTAAAAAATTCTTTAATTAATTTTATTCACGCCACAGAGCTATGCCATTACACCTGCAAAACTGTAGTTATTTGTGCAAAAGCCCTCTCCTTTCCGCGCGCAGTTTACGAGCACGGCAATCGAAAAGTGAAGCAAATGCCTAAAGCTGCGCACATACGGAGTATGGGCGGGCTAATGGCAATTTGCTTTCGCAGAGCGCAGACATACATGCAAAAGCCTCGCGCAAAACCGTGACTTTTGCGCGAAAGAGCCGAGGCAGGCTTTAAAAGCAAAGAAAGCAACCCTTTAAGGGTTGCTTTCTTGCAAAATTCGCCTTGCCTCGGCGATGGAGCTGCTAACCGGATTTGAACCGGTGACCTCGTCCTTACCAAGGACGTGCTCTACCTGCTGAGCCATAGCAGCACAAACACATTACCTGAATATTATATTTTAAATGCCTTAACTTGTCAATTCATTTTTGATATAAATAATAAAAAAATATGAGCAAAATAATTTATATTTTTTGTTCCGCGAAGGCTATCAGATTAAATGCGAAATAATTGCCATAGACAAAAAAATACCGCCGCAAACGCAACATAATTAGGCGAAGCGGCGGTAACTTTTTTTCGAAATACAGATAATTAAACTTTGCGCTTAGCTACAGCTATGCGTATTTTTTTAGACTTGCCAGCAGAAGATTCTGAAAGAGCCTCCTCTACTTCAGACTGAAGCTTTACCTCCATGCCCTCCGCCTGCTTCATTTTTACATACGATACTGCACAGGGATGCTGACGGGTTTTGTCGCAACCGTTGCAGAAGGGTGCATACTGACCGCAGAGGTCATAACCGCACTCTGCACTGTTTACAAATTTATCATAATCAATCATCTGCTGAATACGGGCGAGATTGGCCTCGTTGAGTACAGCAGGGAGCTCCTTCAATAATTCCAAAGGCGCATTTTCATTCCACATAAGCGCTTCCTCCTTTTTGTTTCTGTATTATAATTATATAAGATATTCAGTCAAAAATCAAGGGGTGATTTTAAATTTCTTTAACAGAAAGGGAAGAAAATATTTCATCATACTTTTCTTTTTTGAAGGAAATGGTATCGGGAGTGATCACCGCCGCCGTTCCCGCCGCAACTCCGCACTTCAAAATTTCGGCATTATCGGCGCCACGCATCATGGCCGTCATTGCCGCGGCCACCATAGCGTCCCCGGCGCCGACAGTTGAATTCATGGCAACGTTGTTGGATTTACAATAATAATTCTTATTGCCGTCGGTTATGATGGCGCCCTCCTTGCCGAGGGACAAAAGAACATTCTTTGCGCCCATGGCGACGAGTTGCTTTGCTCCTTCAAGCGCGGACGCTCGGTTTTTGATATGTATACCCAATGTGCGCTGCAGCTCTTCCACGTTGGGTTTAATTAAATCGACTCCGCAAGAAAGCGCATAGCGCAACCTGTCCCCCTCGCTGTCGACAATCTTTTTTACCCCGTCGGGAACGACGGAAAGGATCCTTTGATAAAAATCGGCCGTCATTCCCTTTGCAAGTCCGCCGGCGACAAAGATTGCTTCACAGCCGGGAGCAAATTCTGAAATGAGCTTAATGAGGTCGTCCTGTTTCTGTGCGGTAATTTCCGGCGAGACATCATCAAATTCAGTGAGCATTGATTTATGGTCTACGAATTTATAATTTTCGCGCACCCTGCCTTTGCTCCACACAAACTTATAATTGATTCCCTCGCGGTGAAGTTCCTGTTCAAAAAGCCTGCCGTTGTCCTCATACATAAACCCGGTGACAAAAGTCTGCACTCCGAGGCGAGCAAGCCCTATTGAGACGTTTATGCTCTTTCCCGTATAAAATATGCGCTTGTTGATTATTTTATGGGACATGCCGACGGACAGAGAATCCACCTCTATATTTACATCGATACAAGGACTTAAACTTACAGTAAGAATCATTATTGTTCCCCCGCTAAAAATTTTCAGGCATAAAATAAGCCGCTTAAAAAATTAAGCGGCTTTCGTAATTACATAGAAATCATCTGAAGCGTTTCATAAAGTTCATAGTTAAACTTCTTCTTCATGCTGACCGCTTCAATTATATCCATATCAATAATTTCATTTTTATGAATGCCGACGACGCGGTTGCCTATGCCGTCGTTCAGAAGCCTTACCGCCTTATTGCCGAACTGTGCCGCGAGCATTCTGTCTGCCATTGAAGGCGACCCGCCGCGCTGAATGTGGCCGATCGTGGTGGGTCTTACGGAATAAGTAGTTACAGACTGCAACTGTTTTGCAAATTCTTCGGCGGTGCAGACGCCCTCGGCCACGACGACGATATTGGAATGTTTGCCGTTTGCTCGCGACCTGTTTATGCGCATGACGATATCGTCGAGGTCAAACACGACCTCGGGAACGACTATTATTTCCGCACCAGAAGCTATACCTGCGTAGAGAGCGATGTCGCCGCAGCGTCTGCCCATAACTTCTACGACTGAAATACGCTCGTGCGAGGTCATGGTGTCGCGCAGTTTATTTATTACATCGATACAGGTATTAACGGCAGTGTCGAAGCCCAAAGTATAATCAGTATACTCAAGGTCGTTATCTATCGTTCCGGGGATGCCTATCGTTGGTATGCCATATTCCTCGGAAAGGCACTTTGCACCCCTGAATGAGCCGTCGCCACCGATGACGACAAGGCCTTCGATGCCGCGCGCTTCAAGCGTTCGTACAGCCTTTTTCTGCCCCTCTTTGGTAAGCATTTCAAGACATCTTGCCGTGCGGAGTTTAGTGCCGCCCCTCTGAACTATGTCTGACACCGAACGCATTTCCATGGAGACCATTTCGTCGTCAATAAGTCCCTGATAGCCGCGCTCAATGCCGTAGACTTCCATACCGTAATAAAGCGCAGTGCGCACTACCGCCCTGATGCAGGCGTTCATGCCGGGAGCATCTCCGCCACTAGTAAGCAAGCCTATCCTTTTCATAAAAAAATCCTCCGAAAAACCGCATTGCGCACGGTTTTAACCGTATGCCCCCTTTGCCGCAATGCCTTTTCATCATTTCCATTTAATATTATAACAGATAATATAAATATTTACAACCCTTTTTTACAAATAATTTCTATTCAACATATTTGATATCTTTTTCAAATATGAATGTTGAAAGTTCGGCCAACAGTCCGCGGCAATAATTTACCCCTGTAGGCAGCTTATATTTTTTTGATCCCCTCACTATTGCGCAGGTTGTTGGACCTTCGTAGTTGGACAGCATGGAGACGAAATCGTCAAAGTCCGTATCAGAAAGCGCAGTCGCATTCAGCCATAAAACAGGCCCCTTGCCCGCAGAGGATGCCTTTTTCTCCCCGCCCTTCTTTCCTTCGAAGGCTTCAACATCAAATTCTTTAATGTCGTCCAAAATTATTGAAGGCTCTTTTCCGCCATCGAGGTCAAGCTTGCCCTTTACGGTGACAATTTTATCGTTTGCGATAGAAGCTTTTACCCTTTCGAATATTGCAGGGAATGCCACGCACTCGACCGAACCGTAGACATCCTCAACGGTTATAAACGCCATTATAGCGCCCGTGCGCTTGGTAGTTGTGCGGCGGTACGCTGAGATTATACCGCCCATCTCAACCTGCATGCCCTGTTCAACCTGAGTGTAAGTGCGGTTTCCGTCCTCGTCCTCGGTATATTCAAGCATGGAACAGTTAAAGTTTTTATCCTTGAATGCCGATTTATATTTGTCGAATGGATGGCCGCTTACATATACACCGAGCACCTGCTTTTCCTTTGACAGCTTTTCCATCACATCGTATTCGGGAATGTCAGGATACTCCACCTGAAGCTTTTCTTCCTCGATAAATTCACCGAAGAGTGACATCTGCGCGCCGCTCTTTTGCTTGTTGATGCCGGTCGCACGCGCATAAACGTCGTCATATACGGCAAAGAGGCGCGAACGGGCTATGCCCATGGAATCGAACGCACCCGAAAGGATGAGTCCTTCAATTATGCGCTTGTTGACAAATGGTGCACAGCGCAGAACAAAATCGGGGAAATCTTTAAATTCACCGTTCTTTTCACGCTCGGCAATCACATCGTCTATAGCGCCCTGACCTGTGCCCTTCAACGCCGAAAGGCCAAAGCGCACCCCGCCGTCCTGAACGGAAAACACCGTCTTTGATTTATTGATATCGGGCGGAAGCACTTTTATGCCCTTATCTTTGAGATAGAGGACATATTTTGTGATTTCCTCAATCTTATTGAGGCGGTTGTTTAAGAGTGCGCAGATAAATTCCTTACAGTAATACTTTTTCAGCCATGCCGTCTGATAAGCGAGCGTTGCATAGGCGGCAGCATGCGACTTGTTGAACGCATAGGAAGCAAAGCCCTCCATGTCGGCAAAAATTTTAGCTGCAACTTCGGCAGAGATGCCGTTCTTTACGCATCCCACGATCTCGCTGCCGTTAGTGTCGCTTATGCCGCCATAGATAAATTTTTCCTTCTGCGCCATAAGCGTCTTTTTATCCTTCTTGCCCATGGCGCGACGGACGAGGTCGGCTTCGCCAAGGGAGAAGCCCGCAAGGTACTGAAAGATCTGCATGACCTGTTCCTGATAGACAGGTATGCCGTATGTGACCTTTAAAATTTTCTCCTCTTCGGGGCAGTCATAGGTTATGGCCTCTATGCCATGCTTACGGTTGCAGAAGCTGTCTATAAAGCGCATGGGGCCGGGGCGATAGAGCGAGACACCCGCAATCAAGTCCTCCAAGCAGTCGGGTTTGAGCTGGCGCATGAACTTTTTCATGCCACCGGCTTCGAGCTGGAACACGCCGTCGGTATCGCCTTCGGAAATGAGCGAATAGGCGCCCTCGTCCTTATATCCTATTTTATTGAAATCTACTTCAAGGCCGTGATTTTCAAGTATATAATCCTTGCACTTCTTAATATCGGTGAGGGTGACGAGCGCAAGGAAGTCCATCTTGAGCATGCCGAGCGCTTCAATCTCTTTTGCAACGAACTGAGTGGTTATATCTTCGCCATTGCGCGAAAGAGGCACATTGTCGGCTATTTTTTTGCGGCAGATGACAACGCCTGCGGCGTGCATACCCGTCTGTCGGGGCATGCCTTCGATCTGCATAGCCATATCTATTACGCGACGCAGAGTACTATCTGTTTCATATATCTCACAGAACTCGCTGTTGCGCACAGCCTTTAAATCGTTGAGTTTGCCCTCCGCCTCGGCCTTTTTGTCGGGATCTGTTTCGGCTTCATATGCTACCCTCGCCCCTTCAATTCTGCGCCCCAAAAGGTCGCCTATGGACGTCTTGCCATCCATTATCTTGGTCAGCCTGTCCGTCTCAGAATAGGGCACGCGCATTACGCGTCCGACGTCTTTTATGGAGTTTTTTGCCGCCATGGTACCGAAAGTGACGATTTGGCAGACATTTTCGGGATGGTATTTCTGACGGACGTACTCGATAGTTTCACTTCGCCTGTCCGTGCAGAAGTCGATATCGAAGTCGGGCATTGAAACGCGGTCGGGATTGAGGAAGCGCTCGAACAGTAAATCATACTGCAGAGGCTCAACGTCGGTTATGCCTATCGCATAGGCGACTATTGAACTTACGCCCGAGCCTCGCCCGGGGCCGACGGGTATGCCGTGCGCTTTGGACCAATTTATGAAGTCCCAAACTATAAGATAGTATTCCGCAAAACCCATGCCGATAATTACGCCGAGTTCGTATTCGGCGCGGTCAAGTTCGCGCTTTGTAACTTCCCCGTAACGGCGCTTTAATCCCTCTGATGTAAGTTTTCTCAGATATTCGGGCGGGGTTGAGCCGTCAGGCGGTGTGTAACCGGGAATGAGCGAAGTATCACGGATGGGATACCCCTTTTTATCGAGATTGAAGGCGGGCTCCGTCACTTTATCGGCTATGACGCGGGTGTTGGAGATAGCCTTAGGATAGGCCGAAAAGAGCTGCGCCATCTCGTCGCCCGTTTTAAAGTAAAATTCCTGCGTGTCGAACTTCATGCGCTTGGGGTCGTCGAGCGTCTTTTTCATCTGAATGCACATCAGAATATCCTGCATTTCAGCTTCGGCTTTGATTATGTAGTGCACGTCGTTGGTGGCTACGATCTCTACCCCTATTTTCTCCGCAAGCTTGACGAGCATGGGCAGCACGCGCTTTTCCTCGGGAATGCCGTGATCCTGAATTTCAATATAAAAATCCTCGCCGAAGATATCCTTTAAGTAGAGGGCAAGTTTTTCGGCGCCCTCTTCGTCTCCGTTTAAAAGCCTGTGGGGAATTCCTCCCGCAAGGCATGCCGAAAGACAGATTACACCCTCCGAGTGTTCCTTTAAAACTTTGTAGTCTATCTTGGGTTTGTAATAGAACCCGTCGACGAAAGCCATGGAATCGAGCTGAACGAGATTTTTATACCCCGCCTTGTTCTTCGCGAGCAGAATGAGGTGTTCCGAGATGTTCTGCGACTTATCGTGCATATCCCGCGTGACATAGAACTCGCACCCAATTATGTATTTTATGCCGGCAATCGCCGCTTTTTCGGCAAAATGAAGCGTGCCGTACATGTTGCCGTGGTCGGTTATACATACGGTATCTACGCCGTTCTTTTTACAGTAACTTATTAAATTGTCTATTTTGCAAGCGCCGTCCAAAAGTGAATATTCGGTGTGCAAATGCAAATGTACAAAATCTGTCATTTTCTTCCTTATGGTATTTTAAGAGAGCTGACCGGCTATCTGAATTATCTTTCTTATGCGGTGGTTGAGACAACTTTTTGTAATGCCAAGCCTGTCCGCCAATTCCTGCATGGATGCATTGGGGTCGGCGAGGCGGGCTTCGGCCACCTCAAACAGGATGGGCGTAAGATTTTTGAGGCCTATCGTCTGACGGATAGTCTCTATAGCCCCTATCTGCGCAACCGAAGCAGTCACCGTCTTATCTATGTTTGACGCCGAACAGTTGCTCACGCGATTGACGTTGTTTGTCTTGTCCTTGAGCTCGACGAGACGGTTGAGCTTTTCAAGACAATTTTCAACGCCCATCGCGTTGAGAAGGTCAGAAATGACCTCCTTGCTCTTGACATAGACGACGGCGCTGTCTTTTCTTGCAACAAGCTTGGCAAGAATGTCGAGCGAACAGAGAAGGTCACAAAAATCGCTCGCCGTAATTTTATTTGAAAATACTACCTCAAAGTGATAGCCGGTGCGGCTGTAGCTGTTTTCATCAGGCAAAGTGCAGCTGCCGCCGCCGAGAAATGCACCCTTCAAATAGGCCGTAACGCAGCAGTCGCCTGCAATTAATCCTTCGTCTATGCCGAAGGTGAGCGATATTCCGTCCTCGTCGCTCCTAAGAATTTTTAAGCGCTCCAAAAACTCCGTAGTGTTTTGGTCGACACAGGCAAAAGTCAGCTTGTCCCTTCCGGTAAAGTTATCAAACTCAACGCCTGCACGGTCTAGAGGAATGCCAAAATCATTCTGCAGCATATCGCACAAAAATTCTGCGGTGCGCTCATTTTCGGTGACTATTTCAAAGCCAAAGTTACCGCCCTTGGATATGATGCTGCCGCTTGTACGGATGAACGCAGAAGTGAATGCGAGTTTACAACACTCCCACTCGAGGCCATTATGCATTATTTCGTTTTTAATTTCTTCGGTAAAATTAGCCATGCTTGACCTTGTATTCGGCAAACCTGAACTCAGGCCGCCGTCCGTCGATATTATCTATCTGCTCCCAAGGGACGCCCGCTTCGGCAAGAAGCTGTTCTGCAATTGCGGTATCACCCACCCTATCTGCCGAATGCGCGTCAGAATCGATTACAAAGCGCACGCCCGTAGACGCCATTAAATTGAGTTCCTCTGCAGAGACGTGCCGCTTTTTGGTATTTATTTCAATATAAGTTCCATAGTCGGCGCAGACCTGTGCAACCTCCTTCAAATCACAGCAACACTTATAATTGATGTGCGTAAGAATATCTATCGGGTTCTTTTTAACGGCGCTGACATAGGCGCGGGTAGTTTTTTGGATGACTTTTTCGGACGGCCTCTTGCCCATTTTATAGGCAACATAATTTTTGAACATTATGTTGTAGGCGTCGCTCAGTCCCGAATACTTAAGCACCTCGTGTATGCCGCACAGATAGATATCAAAGTAGGGCAAGTCGCTCTCCTTCATATCCGTCTGTCCGTCGAGGGAAATTAAATTGCTCTCCATGCCCATAAGCACGTTGAGCCCCGTAAGCCTCTTGGCCTCCTCAATTTCGGCACGCAGATCGCCAAGTCTGCTTCTTTTGAGGCCGAACAGCAGATGGTTAAAGCCGTGGTCGGTAATTGCAATCTCCTTCAAGCCGAGCTTTTTTGCTGCAATAGTATTTTCAAGTACGGTATTTTTGCCGTGCGAATACGGCGTGTGGGTATGATAATCACCCGTCAGTATCATTATTTGCTCCGATTATGTCAGACGTAGTAGTCCGCATAATAAATTTATTCTCAATTATGTAAATTGCCCCACAAAGACGACCTCTTCCTCAAGCCGGATCTGAAGCTCATTATAGACGATATTTTTCACGGCGTCGATAATCCTTTTAATCTCATTGGCCGATGCACCGTCGTTTATAATAAAGTTGCAGTGCCGCGGTGACACATAGGCCCGACGCGTTCCGTATCCTGCGAGGCCACACTGCTCTATAAGCATGCCCGCAGACAGTCCGGGCGGATTTTTAAATACGCAGCCGCAACTTCTTCCCTTCGGCAAACTGCTGCGCCGCGACAGATAAAAACGCGTGAGGTTGCTGACATTGGCCGGGAAATCTGCAAAAACAGAGAGGAAAACGCCGAGGATAAGGCAATTTATGTTACGCATAGTACTCTGCTTATACGCAAATTTGCAACTCTTATTGGAAAGGTTGCGTTCCGTACCGTCAAAAACTTTGACAGAGACTATGTTAGAGCTTATGTATTTGCCACCCGCCCCGCCGTTCATGCAGGCAAGTCCTCCTACACTCGCGGGAATTCCGGCAAGATACTCAAGCCCGCCAAGGCCATGCGTTATGCAATAGCGCATAAGCTGCCCCACAGTAGTTCCCGAAAGGCAAAAAATTGTTCCGCCATCAATGCGAATTATGCCGCGCATTTTTGACGTGCAGATTACATATCCGTCAAATCCGCCGTCGGAAGCGAGAACATTTGAACCGTTGCCGAGAATCGTAAAAGGTTGCTCCCTCTCCTTCAGTGCGGAATAAACTGCCCGCGCCTCTAAGAGATTTTTTGGGAAAAACGCACATTTTGCACCGCCGCCAAGGCCGTAAGTTGTGTAATGCGAAAAGGTAAAAGCCTTATTTTTTTCAACCTTGTCAAATATGTCCTGAACGTTGCCAATCAGGTTAATATTTCCACCCTTATATAATAACATTTTTTGCGCTCTTTATCAATCACTTTAATAAATTTTTCAAAGAATTTATGTCGCCCTTTTCAACAGCCGCCTGCAACAAATTATAATAGTCATTTCCTATAAAGCCATTTAAGGTACATTCGAATGTTGCATTCTGCACTTCAGCCATAACGCCCGTGTGCGCTGTTTTATCCGAAACCAATCCGAGTTCGGCGACAGTTGAGCAATTTTCCGTGAGATAATCGACAAACTCGCAGCTGTAATAATACTTCTTCCCTTCACACAACACCGAAATATTCTGATACAGGTCGTTAAAAGAAGTTAAAACTTTTGCCGCATAGGTCACCCCTCTCGTCTCAAGGCGGTAGATGTCGCGCTGCGTGCCCAAAAGATATTTGTAGTCACCGCCCAACAGTCTGACATATGCAGATGTAGGAGTGCTTACATCTGCTTGCGCAAGACCTTCAAAAAGTGCGCACGCGGCAGTCATATTGTCCTTGCCCGCATTTACTATGGTATTGTTTGCGCCAACATCGTCAAAATTTGTATTTGCATCCAATGACAGCAAAACATAGGCTCCGCGGCACCAACATTTGTAGGTAAAATCAGCGGCGTTAACTAAATTTTCTATTCCATAAAACCCTGCGCCGTAGGAGATGATATCGGGCACTATGCCCGCCTGCATATTTGCGCGCGCAGCTTGCGCGGATAATGATGTGACGGTGACATAGACCTTCGTATCTTCAAAACATTTATCGGCCATGTTCTGCAGGTATTGCGCACGCGACCCCCTTCCCCCCTCGAAAGAATCTATCTGCCAAAGCGAAATGACGCACATTTCATCGTCTTCGTCTCCTTGCACGGAAGCAGATAACGCAAGAATAGGCGCCGCTATTAAAATTATCGCCATTATCGCCAAAAGAATTGCACGCTTTTTTGTAAGCATACATTATTTTATTTATGTCAAGCTAAAAAAATACGCTCCAAAAAACATAGGGGATTATTCCAAATGGAATAATCCCCACGTTCATCCGGCAAAACGCAACAACGCTTTGACGAACAAACTATTTTCAAAGCGTTGCCGCTTGTACTAATACTTTGCGCAAAGGCGCGTTGCATTATTCATATTAAATTAATTTTTATACCACTTGGCGTAGAGATAGGTAATTTGATTTTCGTCGTAATCTTCAAATACGGCTGAACTTAACGGTATTTCTTCGCCTGTTTTATCAGCTTCAAAGTTCCACACATTTATGCACTCCGGTTCTTTGTACCAACCGCCAAAGGAATATCCTTCTCTTTTCGGTTCAGGCGGTGTAAAATTAATTAAATTACTATCGTAGCTGTCTACCCAGTAATACCCGTCATCTTGCGCGTTTTCATAGTTATACATATACGAAACATTTGCAAGAATTCCTACCGGGTATTCACCGTCTAAAAGTTCAGGTAACAAATTATACCCCACTATATACCCTTTTTGCCATGAGACACACTGAAATTTTAAGCTTTTCCATATAACTGTGTAAGCATTAGGGCACCACATGGCCCACTCTTCTATATCATGTTTACCCCACTCGGCGTCGTCTATACTGTACGGAATATACAATTTTTGTAAATTTTCACTTTCAAAAGACCCTCTATCCTCAGTATACCAAACGGGAGCACCGATAGGCCTCAAATGATAACCTATGCCGTACACTTGTTTGCCGTCTATGTATTCGGGAAATATCAGTTCTGTCTGACCTTGCCCTGATTCGGTTAAACCTACAATGTAGCATATTTCTTCACCGTCATCCCTTGTCCTTACTGCATACCTGTACAGGCCACTTTCAAATTCAGGCAGATATTCTTCCTCAAGAGGAAACCCACAAGCCACCATGCAACCGTCAATGCACGAACCATTGCAACCCGCAATTATAACCATCACAATCAAACCGCTTACCAATGTTAAAATGGTTTTTAGTATCATTCTTTTCATATATCTTCACTCTCTACTTTACATTTTTTATTGCTCAATCCATTTTGCATAAAGATAGGTTATTTCATATTTAGTAGATTCAGAAAATGAACTCAATTTAATTTCTTTACCAGTAGTGTCTTTTTCAAAATCCCATCTGTTGATACATTCCTCTTCCTTATACCAACCGTCAAAAATATATCCAGCTCTCTGCGGTTCTGGCGGTATAAATGTAACTATGCTTTCGTCATAGCTATCTACCCAATAATATCCTTCGTTCGGGCTGCCTTCGTAGTTATTAAGATAAGAAATATTGCCAATTAATCTATTTAAATAGCTTTGAAATTGTAAATCAGCCTCGACCAAATAATCATATCCATATATTATACTACTTACACCATCCAAAACTATATTTGTTCTATCCGACATTTCCCATCTAACAGTATAGTTGGAATTCAAGTACCCGCCTATGGAATTACCATTTTCCTGTGGCATGGTGGGGAAATAAAATTTATTCAAATTGTCGCTCTCTATTCTCCCGACTCTCTCTGTTCCCATGAAGACGTCCCGGTTATACCCAATGCCGTAAACGGGAATTCCCTCTATCTCTTCGGGATATATCAACTCGGTTTGTTCTTTACCTAACTCAGTTAAACCAACTAAATACGCCTTTTGTGTTCCGTCGTCCAACGTGCGCACGGCGTATCTGAAGTAACCGCTATCATATTCAGGCAAATAGTCCTCGAAGAACTGCAAATCACACGACGGATAATTACATCCCGATAAAAGCATCATAGATATGGCTGCAGTTGCAATAGCAATAAGTTTTTTCATTATAAATTACCTCTTAAGCTCTATCACATAAATAGTGCAGTCAAAACGTTTTCAGGTTCCTCAATTGAGAGGAAATTGAGATAATATTTTAAATCATTCTTAATCGTATACGCTTCTGTGCTATATACACCGCTATCAGCTATGGTGCTATAATAAATTTCCAAATTATCTGAATCAAGCTTTTCAAAGTCAGGATTAAAATAGACATCGACGTCTGAAGTGTATATCGAAATTGTCGCAAAAGTCTGAGTTTGTTCGTCAACTAATTCGACCATGCCACCTTTTACCGCCATTTCGGTGCTATAAAGAATTGCATAACCTGAAACCTCGTAGTCTGACAAATCAATAATATTCAATCCCGCCTCTTCAATCACTTCATAGAACTCGTCGGCCTCAACATTGTCAAGGCGTAAATCGCCGCTATCATAGAACTTCAACCCGTCATCGTCAGAAAGTGTCAGGGGCAAAACTATTGCAAGGATTACTACAATAAAAAAGGCGGCGATACCGGCAAAAATATACAACTTTGAGCGATTTTTAACCTTAATATTGCCCAAATCAATTTCCGTTTCGCTTTCGTCAAGTCTTTGATTGATTTGTTCTTCATGTTTGTTATACCAAACATTATATTCTTCCTTCGTATTCTTTACTTTCTTTTTAATATCGCGCTCTATTCGTCCCATTTTCCGTCTCCTCAATAAATTTAGAATTATAAAATTTCTCCTGATTATTTAACGGTTATAAATAACCAAACATACCTAAAATTCCAAAGGTCAGAAGTGCTATCCGCTTCAATACTTACACAATACACTCCCCTATCTTCTATACCTTCAACTTCGCCCGTACCTTCCATTGCAATACTCAAATGAAACACATTGGCGCCTTCTCCTGATGGTGAAAACCATTCATTGCCCCAACGCGGGTGGTCAGGAAGATTGTAACTATCCACCCAATAGGTGCGCTTCCTGCCTGTATAGGGAATTTCTATATGTAGTTCGTCCGTACCAACGGGGAACTCATAAATTCTTCCGTCACTACACTCAACACGGATTGCCACGTCGTACTTTGTATCTTCTTCAGTGCACGCAGCAAAAGCAAAACACATGCACACGCATGCAACCGCCGCCGCTATAATTAATATCAGGCGCTTAAATTTTTTCATTTTTATGTCCTCAAAACATTATTAAAGTGCATTTCGTCGCCGCAATTAAACATTTTGTCGCTCCACCTATGCGCTTCTATATATATGACAATTCAGGAACAAAAAAAGGATAGAAAAATTTAATAAAGGCCGAAATTATTTTCGACCTTTTTCATATACGGCTTTTATTTTCTTTTTTATTACCGCGTATCTAACTTTGGCAACACCGTATGTAATACCTAAACTTTCCGCCGCATTATGCAGCGTCATATCCCATACATTATGCAAAACAAAAAGTTCACGCTCTTCATTAGTAAGTTCAACAAAAATATCTTCCAGCCAAAGCATGTCGGGCAATTGCTTTGAGTTTGTATCCCAAATTTCGGATACGCTTATCTCCCTATTTTGTTTAACAAGAAAATTTTTTGCCTCATTTCTCGTCATTGTAATCAGATACCCTACATGATTACGAATTTCAGACACGTCATGTTTAAACTCAAGCAATTTAAGGATAACATCAGAGGCAATATCATAGGCGGCGTCTGCATTCTTTACAACATTAAACGCTGTAACGCATAGCTTGCCAAAATATTCTTCATAGATCCGTCCCAAAGCATTTTTATCGCCGTTTTGGGATTTTATCATTATGTCAATAAATTCCGCCCTTGTCATTGAGTAAAACTCCTTCAAGTTAGATTATATCATTACATAGACCTGATTGCAAGACTTACAGAAAAATAGTTAAACGCTTGAACGAGAGAATTATACTGAATAATGTCTGACATAGTACTGCGCAAATATTAAAAATATAGCCGCGGCGCGTTAAAAACGCGCCGCGGCTGTTGGCTTTACTGTATTTATTGGGTTTGTACAGTAGAATTATTCCTCTTCATCCTCATCGGGAAGTTCAACGTTGTGGTAGACGTTCTGCACGTCGTCGAGCTCTTCAAGCTTGTCAATCATCTTGATGAATGTAGCCTGCTTGTCGGCGGGGAGAGTTATGGTATTTTGAGGAACCATTTTGACCTCCGCCTCAAGGAATGTAACTCCCTTATCCTCAAAGTACTTGCGCACGTTGGAGAAAGCTTCGGGAGTGGTATAAACTTCGTATACGTCGTCCTCAGAGACAAAGTCCTCAGCTTCGGCTTCGAGGCAGTACTCCATCATGGTGTCCTCGTCGAGGGCGACAGTCTTTTCAATGACTATTACACCCTTGTTGTCGAACTGATAACTTACGCAGCCGGGCTTGCCCATCTGACCGCCGCACTTAGACATTGTGGAAGAAATGTCGCCCGAAGTACGGTTTACGTTGTCTGTAAGTGTCTTGATTATTACGGCAGAGCCTGCAACGCCGTAACCTTCGTATGTGAGCTCCTTATATTCCTTGCCGGAAAGTTCGCCTGCCGCCCTTGCTATGGAACGCTTGATGTTGTCGTTGGGCATGTTTGCAGCCTTTGCCTTGGCAATTACGTCGGCAAGTTTAGAGTTGGTTTCGGGATTGGGGTTGCCCTTTGCAGCAACGGCAAGCTCCCTGCCTATTTTTGTGAACACAGCGCCGCGGGCGGCATCTGTCTTGCTCTTTTTAGCAGCTATATTGTGCCATTTTGAATGTCCTGACATTTATTGCACCTCTTTTACATTATTTTTAAGCGCGTACATGGCTATCGCCGCTGAAACTGCGGCATTTAAACTTTCGCAGGTGTCGCGCATGGGTATGCTGACCGTATATGAACTCTCTCTTTCAATCTGTTCGCTTATGCCGCTGCCTTCGTTGCCTATGCACAGGCAGTACTTTGCAGGCGGCACGAAGGAAAAAATGTTTTCCCCCGCCATATCGGCGGTAATACGCGGCGTGCCGTTCAGATAGATAAGGGCTTCTTCAAGCGAACAGCACATGGCATTGACAAAAAATATGCCGCTCATGCTAGCGCGGACCGCCTTTGGAGAATAGGGGTCGGCACAGTCGACCAAATAGATATCCGTGTAACCCGCAGCATTGGCAGTGCGGATTATTGTGCCCACATTGCCGGGATCCTGAATTCTGTCAAGCAGCAGGCAGGCTCCCTGTGGCGGGCGAACGGGGTTTTGCGGCAACTTTACCGAAGCGATGACGCCCTGCGGAGTTTTTTCCGCCGAAATACTCTTGAACACGTCCTCAGAGACGACTACAGCGCCATCAAAGTCGGCTTCGTGGCGGGGAGTGCAGATTATTTTTGTCACCTCTCCTCCCGCAGCCATACATTCGCGCACGGGTTTTACGCCCTCGACAAGGTATTCGCCAAACTGCCTTCTGAATTTTTTATCTGCGAGCGAGTTAAATTTTTTAACTATGGGGTTCGACCGCGATGTTATTATCATATACGTTTTAAAGGGTAGCTGCCAAAATGTCAACTACCCCGTAAAAAACTGATTAAACGGCTGCCTTTGCCTTTTCGGCGAGGGCGGCGAATGCTGCGGCGTCGTTGACTGCGAGATCAGCCAAAACCTTGCGGTTGAGGTTGATGCCGGCAACCTTGAGGCCGTGCATGAACTTGGAATATGAAAGTCCATTTATTCTTGCAGCAGCGTTGATGCGCGCAATCCAAAGCGAGCGCATGTCGCGCTTTCTGAGCTTTCTGCCCTTAAAAGCATAGTTAAGGGACTTCATTACGGCTTCCCTTGCGATTCTGTAGGACTTGGACTTATTGCCGAAGTAGCCCTTTGCAAGGCGCATTATCTTTCTACGCTTCTTGAGCGCGTTAACAGACCTTTTGATACGCATCTATCTTGTCCTCCTTTATGCCTTGTAGGGAATCATACTCTTGACGGTTGATTCCTGCGTCGTGGAAACGAGAGTGTTCTGACGCAAATTTCTCTTTCTCTTTCTGTTTTTTGTTTCCGCTTT
>CALVPX010000054.1 GCA_944354265.1 uncultured Clostridia bacterium
AACGTCGGAGGTTTTTATTTGCAACGCTTCCGCTTTTTTACTGACCACACGCTCAGCGTGTGGTTTTCGTTATACAACAAAAGCGAGCTGTATCTTACACAACTCGCTTTTAAACAATTCAATTTAAGTTACTTATTCTTCTTTTCAGCGTCAGCAAGGAGATCACCGAGAGATGTGCCGATGGAGATAGAACCTTCATTCCAATCTGAATATTCGTCATCGTTCCTTCTAGGGGCACGGCTCTTTCTAGGAGCTTCATCGCCGTTCCTTTCTGCCCTAGGCTTTCTTTCGGGTTCGGGAAGAACAGCCTTGATGGAAAGGTTCATCTTCTTTGCTTCAGGATCAAGTGAGATAATCTTCGCATCCACTTCGTCGCCTACATTGAGGACGGATGCGGGAGTTTCAATCCTTTCATAGCTTATCTGAGATACATGAACGAGGCCGTCTACACCCTTTTCAACTTCGACGAATGCGCCGAAGGGAACAATGCGGACTACCTTGCCGTGAATAACTTCGCCGACAGAATACTTTTCAGCAACGAGATCCCAAGGCTGAGGCTGAAGCTGCTTGTAGCCGATGGAAACCTTTTTGCCTTCCTTGTCTACCTTGAGGACCTTGAACTGATATGTCTTGCCGATTTCAAGAACATCGGTTACAGCCTTAGCGCCCGTCCATGAAAGGTCGGAGATGTGGGCGAGGCAATCGAAACCGTTTACGGAAACGAATGCGCCGAAGGACGTTACCCTTTCTACCTTGCCTTCTACAACGTCGCCGACGGCAATATTTGCAAAGAATTCTTCTTCCTTAGCTGCCTTTGCTGCTTCCCTTGCATCCTTCTCTTCCTGAAGGATTACACGCTGCGAAGCGATGATTTCCTTCTTCCTTCCCTCTTTCTTAACTTCGAGGGCGCGGAGGCGAAGATTTTTGCCTACATATTTCGTAAGATCTTTAACGAAGCTAGGACGAATTTCCTTAGCGGGAACAAAAACCGAATAAGTGCCGAGCGTTGCAGTAAGACCGCCCTTATTGTAACCGGTGCATTCAACCTGAAATTCTTTGCCCGATTCTATATCTGCAATGAGAGATTCTTCTTGAGCGAGAACCTTAATCATTTTCTGCGAGAGCTTTAAAGTGGGCTTAAGCTCGACGACCAACAAATCGATAGTTTCGCCTATCTTGCTTACATAATCAGCGGCGTTATATTCTTCGCAGTCAAGCTCATCTTTGCTTAAAGGAATTTCCTTCTTTGAGAACGGCAAAAGAATCTGCAGGCCGTCGTCTGTGGCTTCAGATATGGTAGCCGTAACGATCTGACCTTTCTTGAACTTCGATTCGCTGTCAATCTTTGCAACCACATCCGCCATGGAACTGGTTGCGTTTACTTCTGTGCTTTTTTCTTCCATCTTTAAGAGAACCTCCCGGTTTTGCGCCATCGGGGTTGACGCCCCTGAAACAATACCTACACTTTTAAAATTTTTAATTTTATCGAAATTCAGATCCTCGGGACCTGAAAGTCTGAACACGTTTTTGCAATTTGCGGCGCATACTTCATACAGCTTGTTTGTGTTGCTGCTGTTGAGTCCGCCGATGACAAGCATAGCTTCGCACCTTTTTGAAAGCTGCTCCGCCTCAAATTGCCGATCATAAGTAGTATAACAAATTGTTTTGAAAACAGCAACTGTTTTTTCACACAGATTTTTAATATTTTCTATAATTTTCTCAAATTTTTCTATAGAAAAGGTAGTTTGAGCAACTACACAGACATCCTTGTCCTTTAAAAGAGTAAAATCAAACGAAGGGTCGTTGACTACGAGCGCACTGTTTGCGCACCACCCCTGCAGGCCGATAACCTCAGGATGTGTAGCTTCACCTACAATTACGATAAATTTCCCGAGGGCAGACTGCTCCTTAACAATCTTCTGCGTATTGCGCACAAAGCCGCAGGTACAGTCAATTACTTTAATTCCGCGTTGCCCGCAAAGTTTGTAATAATCTTCAGGCACGCCGTGCGAACGGAAAATGACGGTTGCACCGTCCGGAACCTCGTCCAAGCTGTCAACCGTCGTTATTCCCCTTGCTTTAATTTGGTCTACCACATAGGAATTGTGAATAATTTCGCCAAGGACGTAAGTGTTTTGTGCGGATACGCTCATCGCCGTATCCACGGCGCGTTGCACGCCACGGCAAAAACCGCTGTTTTTTGCGATTATCACGTCCATATTTACTTTTTCTTGTCCTTTTTGCGTTTGAGAGGCTTTAATTTGGGATGATACTTATCGATATATGCCTGCCGCATATTCATCATAACCGAGCGCAGCCACTCGTCGACTTTTTCAAGCTCTTCTGAAGTCATACGTTTGCCATAGTACTTCGTCAAATATATTGGGTCGCCGTAGATTACGTTTACTCTATGCAGAAACCTTATTCTTTCAACTTCAACGACGGGAACGATGGGAGCCTTTGTTTTAATGGCTAAAGCGGCCGCACCTCCCTTGAAGGGTAAAAATTGTTCATACGAATGGTTGCGCGTGCCTTCGGGATAGATATTTATGACTTCACCGTTTTTGAGGTATCTGAGGCAGGTCTTAACCGCCTGTACGTCGCTGCCGTCGCGCTTGACGACTATGCACTGCAGCCAATTTAAAGCGGCCTCACCTATCTTCCACTTACCTATCTTTACGCCCGCCAATTCGCTCTTGGCCATATAGTGCACCGCACGGTCGGTGGACATCGCTGCGGGAATAACATCCCAAATGCTGTAATGATTTCCTACAATTATCAGCGGGCCGTCGTTATGACGGGTGAGATTGCCGTGCCTTTTATAGGGAAAAAGCGGCCTGAAGATAATCTTTTCTAATTTTCTCAATTTATCGAAAGTTTTGCGCAACTTTGTCATGCGCTCTCTTTCTTCGTTGCTTATCATATTTTCTCCTGAATCTTTTCGCATATGTTGCGCGCGACCTCTTCAGCAGTCATCTCGGAAGTGTCGATAACTATCGCGTCCTTCGCGCATTTTAAAGGTGCAACGGCGCGGTTTTTATCCTGCTTGTCCCTGTCGTTTAATTCTTTAAGGGTCTGCTCGTACGACTGCGCAGTACCTTTAAGCTTGTCCTCGGCATACCTGCGCATGGCGCGTATTTCGGGAGTGGCCGTAAGGAAAAATTTGAACGGACAATCAGGCAAAACATTTGTGCCTATATCCCTGCCGTCGAGAATGCACGAGACACGGGAGGCAATTTTGCGCTGCAAATCTACCATCTTCGCACGCACGGACGGATAAGCCGAAACATAGGACGCGAGCATTGAAACCTGAGCCGTCCTTATTTTTTCGGAGACGTCTTCGCCGTCAAGAAGCGTGACCTGCCTGCCGTTCTTGTATTCGACGCGCAAATCAATGTTGTTTATAATATGATCGACCTGATTTTTTTCGGCATAATCTATGCCGGAATTTATACATTTGAGTGCCACGGCGCGATACATAGCGCCCGTATCCAAGCTTAAAATGTCTAATTCTTTGGCAACAAGTTTAGACACCGTACTCTTTCCGCTGCCTGCAGGCCCGTCGAGCGCAATATTGATGACCTCGCTGATATCCTTGCGGAGCGTTTTGGCGCCGTGAAGATAGACATATCTGACGCTGCCGCTTGTCTCCGTAAGCAGCATTACGCGCACACATTTTTCAAGGGAGCCGTCTATATCAGGTTCAAGAGATGAATAAAGAGCGCAGTGCGAAAACCCCGCCTCTCTCGCTGCTTTAGCGGGATAGAGCGACTTTATGTCCGCCGTGGAAGACAGCATGATGCAAATAATATCGTCTGCTTTTAAATTATTTACGCTGACGATCGTCGTCAAAAGCTCTTTGACCTTAGAACGCACCTCGTCAGGAGTGTCGCTGTTGAGCGTCGTGGCTCCTCTTATTGCTTTCATAATGATGTAAAATCAATCCCTTATAGAATTTCCCGCCGCAAAGCCTGTTGAAAAAGCAATCTGCAAATTAAAACCTCCGGTGAATGCGTCAACGTCGAGCACCTCGCCGCAGAAATACAACCCTTTTACCAATTTACTCTCCATTGTTTTTGGATTAATTTCCTTGACGTTTACACCGCCGGACGTGATTATTGCCTCGTTAAAACTTCGCAACGATGAGACAATCATATCAAATTTTTTTAACGTTGTCAATAATGCGGCGCGTTCAGCGCGCGTAATTAAGTTAACTTTCTTATCAACGCTGATGCCTGCCTTATTCAGAACAATTTCAATCATGGAAACGGGCAACAAGTTTTTGAGGCAGTTATGTATACTCTTATTGGAAAATTGGCTGAAATCGCGCAACAACCGTTTATCCAACGTTTGACTGTCGAGCGCAGGCTTAAGATCGAGATAAATTTTTAGCTTGCCTAAATCAAGCCTGTTTATAACGCTTGAAAGTGATAATACTATCGGCCCCGAAATCCCGAAATGGGTAAACAGCATCTCACCCATTTCATCAAAAATTACTTTGCCGCTATATTCTGCAGACAGACGGACGTTTTTCAACGTCAGTCCCTGTAAATTTTTATAAAAATCACCGCTAATATTCAAACCGCACAGCGCAGGTACGGGATTAACTATTGTATGCCCGGCCTTCAGAGCAAATTTATAGCCGTCACCCGTCGAGCCCGTGGAAGGATAACTCATTCCCCCCGTGCAGACTATTATTTTGTCGACACTATAAGTGCCTACTGAGGTTATTATGTCTGACACAGTACTATTTAAAATGGTATAATCAAGCACCTCTTCATTGAGACAAATGCGAACGCCCGCACTTTTACAATAATTTTCAAGGCACTTTGTAACATCGCTGGCCTTATCTGATACAGGAAAGGCCCTGTTGCCCCGCTCCACCTTTACGGGCATTTTACCGCTCTCAAAAAAATCGATGCTGTCCTGCGGAGTAAAGCCATAAATTGCGCCTGTCAGAAACTTGCCGTTATTTACCACATGCTGTAAAAATTCGGCAGGCGGAACGGCGTTGGTAAAATTGCACCGCCCCTTACCCGTTATATATATCTTTTTACCGCACTTTTCATTTTTATCGTAAACGGTTACCTCGTTTCCGTTGACCGCCGCGGAATACGCGGCCATCAGTCCGGCAGCCCCTCCGCCTATTACTGCAACTTTCATAATTTTATCCGTAAATTTAATTAATTCCGTTAAATTGCCCGCAGGAATTTGCCTGCGGGCGCAAGTTTATTTATTATGTTCTTCTTTACTTTTCTTGTGCTTGATTTTGAATTTGCTCTTGATAAACGCATCTATTTTATCCGAATACTTACAGACGAGGTAGAACGCAAGCACAACGAGGGCAATTATGATTATCCAAATCATTATGCCCCACCATGTGTTGAACGGGATTATGTCAAACGAATACGACACCGTAAAGCAGGAAATAATGCGCGTCACAAAAATCATAATCAGGAAAAACGGCCAAGTCATAGACGACAATCCCGCAACGAAGCATAAAATGTCGTCAGGAAACATGGGCAGAAGGAACATGAGCGACAAAATAAGATAGTCCTTGCCCTTGATTTTATTGAGCCATTTATCCAAGTCGTCCTTACCAACTATCCAACATACCGCTTTATAACCGATGAGCCTGCCGATAGCAAATGCTGTGATTGATCCGAGCAATATTCCGATAAAGCTATAGAGCGAACAGAGCAGCGGACCGAACAGAGCCGTGCCCGCAGCCACGGTTACAGAGCCGGGAATCGGAAGAATTACCACCTGAAGATAAGAAAATACTATGAATATAATTGCCGCAGTCGAGCCAAAGCCGCTTATCATTTCGCGCAAGGCCTCGATACTGTTGATCTTTTGTATTATGCCCGTTGCACAGATAGCATAAAAAATTACAGCAAAAATATCGGCGCAAATTATTCCGCAAAAAATGAGTCTGTACAGCGCTTGCTTTTTCATCAGGAAAAATATGACATAACACACAAGCACGACAAATACAAGCGCGGCGAGCGTCCACACAAATATTTCGTAATAATTTGCTATGACAGGCAGGCTCTTATACCCAAGACCCAAAAGGCCGAACAGCAGTGCAACAGCCCCTAAAGCGATCGTCAGGAGTATATTCGCTACATCTTTCAGAACGGCAAATACTGCCTTTTTATCCCATTTCATTTACTTTATATTATATCTTTAATGTGATAACTTTATAATTACGGTACGAAATTTTTAACTGCGTCAGTGGCCAATTTGTCGCAGAGATTGTTGTACTCATTATCAGCATGACCCTTTACCTTAATAAAGGTAACGTCGTGTTTACGGGTAAGGGCAAGCAATTCCTTCCACAAGTCGTCGTTCAAAACAGCTTTATTGTCGGCCTTTTTCCAATTATTCTTCTCCCACGAATAAATCCATCCGTTATTGAACGCATTTACAGTATATGCCGAATCGCTGTACACGTCAACACTGCATGGTTCTTTAAGACATTTAAGACCCGTTATGACAGCATAAACTTCCATGCGGTTGTTAGTCGTATCGGCAAACGCGCCCGAAAGCTGTTTTTCGTGTCCGTTATACATGAGAACGCAGCCATACCCCCCCACGCCGGGATTGCCCGAGCAGGCGCCGTCAGTATAAAGAGTGACCTTTTTCATCACTTTGACAACTCTTTGGAGCGCTCAACACAGGCCGCCACAGCTTTATCGACGATGCCGCGGAAGTTGTTTTCTTCAAGCACTTTGACGGCCTCTATCGTCGTACCGCCCTTACTGCACACACTTTTTATGAGTTCGGCAATAGGCTTGTCGCTGTTCTGCACCATTTCAGCCGCACCGAGTACGGTCTGCACGGCGAGCGTAGAAGCCTCATCCGCACTGAGCCCCTGCTTTATTCCGGCATCAATGAGACTGTCTATAAACATAAATACATACGCAGGGCCGCTGCCGCTTATTCCCGTAACGGCGTCGAGCTTTTCCTCCGGCAGACTGATAACCGTGCCGAGACAGCTGAAAAGCATGGTTATAAACTGCGTATCGTCGGTATTTTTGTTAAAATCGGACATATCTACGCCCATAGCGCCGCTGCCGATGGAGCAAGGCAGGTTGGGCATACAGCGGGCGACCCTGATCAGGCCGACACCTAAAGCGTTCTTGATGTAACTCTTCTTGACCCCCGCCATTATTGAAATGACCTTTTCAACCTTAATATCGTTGAGTCCTTCGGCCACTTCGTCAAAGGACTGCGGCTTTACGGCAAACAGCAAATATTCGCATTCGGCCGCAACCTCGCGGTTATCGGGCGTTATTTCAACGCCGAGTTCGCCGTTTATTTCGTTCAGCTTTTCTTTCCTCGGATCGCTGACGATAATCTTCCTAGGATTGATAAAATCGGACAAAACTACGCCCTTTAAAATGGCGTTGGCCATGAAACCACAGCCTATGACGCCTAATTTATATCTTTTTTTCATAACAAATCTCCGAAAAACAGTTGACTTAAATCGACTGATATTATATACTAATTAAGCTGACTTTTAGGGGAATAGCTCAACGGTAGAGTAGCGGTCTCCAAAACCGTAGGTTGCATGTTCGAATCGTGTTTCCCCTGCCAAACCTGTCTAACTTTGTTAGGCAGGTTTTTATTTTATGCTTCTATCTCAACGGCAGAGCAGCGTTTCCCACCAAAACCGCAGGTGCTCACTCAAATCGTGTTTCCCCTGCCAAACCTGTCTAACTTTGTTAGGCAGGTTTTTATTTTATGCTTCTATCTCAACGGCAGCATGTTACTTTTTCCACCCGTGCTCTATAAAGGGAATACCCTTTAAAAAAGCCTCATAGGCTTGCCTGCGGTCATCAAGCAAATCATCGGGAAGGTCGTCCCCGTTGAACCATTTGAGTTCAGAGCACTTGTTTTGTTCCATTATTACAGGTTTTGCATAGTACTCTGTCAGATAGAAATATGAATTTACATATGTAATATCGCCGTCGCGCTTATAAATCAAAGTAAAAAATTTAAAGCGTTGCGCTTCAGCAATTATACCGAGCTCTTCACGACATTCACGCACACAGGCTTCCGTCATGCTTTCGCCCTCCTCCACATGCCCGGAGCAGGCGAAATCCCACATTCCGTCGCCAAAGCCCGTATTTTGCCTGCGCTGCAAAAGAATGTGCCGCACGCCGTTTTCAATGCGCGCAATCAGCACAACGACCGCAACCGGCGCAGTAAACTTCGCCATTAAACTTTAACTTCGCCCTTGAGCCCGAGGCAATCGGCATTCGCGTTCAGAATGGGATCAATTTCGTTAGCAATAAATTCTTCAACCTGCGCAGGAGCGCGGCCTATGAATTTTTTTGCGTCGAGAATTTCATCCATCTTATCATGGACGGGCGCAAACATTTTGTCGGCCTTTATGAGGTCGATGAGGTTATTTTCAAGCCCCCTCTCCTTCACGTTTCTGCCGGCCTCCATGGAGAGCACTCTTATCCTTTCGTGCAGCTCCTGACGGTTTCCTCCCGCCTTGACGCACTCCATCATGATATTTTCCGTAGCCATGAATGGAAGCTCGGCAGCTATATGCTTTGCTATTACCTTGTCGTAGACGACAAGATTTTCGCTTACGTTGAGGTAGATATTGAGAATTCCGTCGAGAGCGAGGAAGGCCTGAGCATTGACAATTCTTCTGTTTGCGGAATCGTCCAAAGTACGCTCAAACCACTGCGTAGACGCGGTGATTGCAGAGTTCATGGGAAGGGAAATGACATAGCGGGCGAGCGACCCCATGCGTTCGCTGCGCATGGGATTGCGCTTATATGCCATGGCCGAAGACCCTATCTGCGATTTCTCAAAGGGCTCTTCTATCTCCTTCATATTTTGAAGAATTCTTATATCATTGGAGAATTTATACGCACTCTGCGCAATCTGCGAAAGCACGCACAGAACGTTATAGTCGAACTTTCGGGGATAAGTTTGCCCGGTAACACCGTAAACCCTGTCGCACCCCATCTTTTTGACGACGCGGCGTTCAAGCTCTTTGACCTTTTCTCCGTCGCCGTTGAAGAGCTCCATAAAGCTTGCCTGCGTGCCCGTGGTACCCTTTACGCCGCGGAGCTTGAAGGATTTTTCGAGGTTTACGAGGTTATCGTAATCCATCATTAAATCCTGCAGCCAAAGGGTTGCACGCTTACCTAACGTGGTAAGCTGCGCCGGCTGAAGATGTGTAAAGCCCAATGTGGGCATATCCTTATATTTAAGGGCAAACTTTTTAAGTTTGTCCATTACATTGACAAGCTTTACCTTGATTATTTTGAGCGCGTCGCGCATGATGATAAGTTCGGAGTTGCAGTCGACAAAACAACTCGTAGCACCGAGATGAATTATGGGCATTGCCGATTTAGCCTGTTCGCCAAACGCCTTGACGTGCGCCATTACGTCGTGGCGAACCTCCCTTTCATACTTTTCGGCGACATCGTAATTTATGTCGTCGGCATACTTTTTCATTTCGGCAATCTGCTCGGGCGTGATATTGAGTCCGAGCTCCATTTCCGCTTCGGCGAGGGCTATCCATAATTTACGCCACAGCTTGAAACGCTTGTCGTCGGAGAAAGCTTCCGCCATCTGCTTGCTCGCATATCTCGTTATCAAAGGATTTGCGTATACTGAATTGTCTGTCATGTTGCACTCCGTTTATAATTATTTACTTAAAATTTAACAGGTTGGGGATATTCTTTGCCGAAGGTTTCGACCTTCATACTTTTAATTACCTGAGGTTTTTTGGGCTTGTCGTTAAAGTCCGTCGGCACGGCGGCTATTGCGTCGACTACATCCATGCCTCTTATGACTCTGCCGAAGGCTGCGTACTGACCGTCGAGGTATGAAGCATTGGCGTGCATTATAAAAAACTGAGACCCGGCGCTGTTGGGAGCCATGGCGCGCGCCATTGAAATGACGCCGCGGGCGTGCTTTATATCGTTGCTTTTGAAGCCGTTGAGCGAAAATTCGCCCTTTATTGTGTATCCGGGGCCGCCGGTACCCGTTCCATTGGGGTCGCCGCCCTGAATCATAAATCCGCTTATAACGCGGTGGAAAGTAATTCCGTCGTAAAAGCCGCTTGATGCCAAACTTATAAAATTATTTACTGTGTTTGGAGCCTTGTCGGGGTAGAGTTCCAAAACTATCTCGCCGCCGTCCTCCATTGTTATAGTGACATTAGGATTGGTCATAGTATTTTCTCCCTTAATTATAATTCGTCGTATCTGTCTATGCGGACATTTGCTTCTTTGAATAACTGCATGGAAAACTTATCGGGATATCCCTGCTTGTAAACCACCCTTGTTATGCCCGAATTGATGATTATTTTTGCGCAGATCACGCAGGGCTGATGCGTACAATAGAGGGTACACCCCTCCACGCTGCAGCCCACCCTTGCAGCCTGTATTATGGCATTCTGTTCGGCATGGACGGCATAACAGATCTCCTGCATGGTGCCGCTTTCAATATTCAATTTCTGTCGCAGGCATTCGCCCTTGTCAACGCAGCTTTTTATGCCCTGCGGAGCGCCGTTATAACCTGTCGCTATGACCCTCTTGTTTTTAACAATTATCGCGCCGACATGGCGGTTTTCCTTATAGCAACTCGACCACGAGCCTATAAGTTCGGCCATCTCCATAAAACGCTTGTCCCATTTATCCATCATAAACTCCGAAAAGAATTTTCTTCCTTATAAATATTACCATATCTTTTTATAAAATGCAATTGCAAATTTCGCATGCACACGTTTATTTACAATATTTTTTTATTTTATTGTGTTTGACTTGTTTTTCTCATGTTTATAAATATCTGTGAAAATAATAATAAACTTTTTTGGAGGAAAAGAGCAAATGAATATAAAGCCTTTATTCGACAGAGTTGTTGTCGAAGGTCTCAAAGCTGAAGAAAAGACTAAAAGCGGTCTTTACCTCACCGGCGCATCGCAGGAAAAACCCGCAACATGCATTGTAGTTGCAGTTGGTCCCGGCGGAGTAGTTGACGGCAAGGAAGTAAAAATGCAGGTTAAAGTCGGCGACAAAGTACTTCTTTCCAAATACAGCGGAACTGAAGTTAAAGTTGACGGCAAAGAATACACAATTATCCGCCAGAGCGACATTCTGGCCATCGTCGAATAATTTAAGGAGATTTTAATTTATGGCTAAACAGATTAAATATGGTGACGACGCCAGAAAGGCGCTTGAAGCAGGCGTTAACGTTCTTGCAGATACAGTAAAAATCACTCTCGGCCCCAAGGGCAGAAATGTTGTGCTCGACAAAAAGTTCGGCGCACCCCTCATCACCAACGACGGCGTGACGATTGCAAAAGAAATCGAGCTTGAAGACCCCTTTGAAAACATGGGCGCACAGCTCGTGAAGGAAGTTTCAACAAAGACTAACGACGTTGCGGGCGACGGCACAACAACCGCGGTGGTATTGGCTCAGGCAATTATCCGCGAAGGACTCAAGAACCTTGCCGCAGGCGCAAATCCAATCATCCTTAAAAAGGGTATTGCCGCTGCAGTAGATACCGCAGTCGATAAAATAAAGGCTATATCCAAGCCCGTTGAAAACAAGCGCGCCATATCTCAGGTAGCTTCCATTTCCGCAGGCGACGAAACCATAGGCAACCTCATTGCCAACGCCATGGAAATTGTCGGCAAGGACGGCGTAATAACCGTTGAAGAGGGCAAGACCATGAATACCGAACTCTCCACCGTAGAGGGCATGCAGTTCGACAGAGGCTACGCTTCCGCCTACATGGTAACCAACACAGAAAAGATGGAAGCCGTGCTCGACAATCCTTATATCCTCATAACAGATAAAAAGATTTCCAACCTTCAGGAAATTCTTCCCATAATCGAACCCATCGCACAGCAGGGCGCAAGGCTTTTGATAATTGCAGAGGACGTCGAGGGCGACGCTCTCGCCTCCCTCATCGTCAACAAACTCAAGGGCGTTTTAAACTGCGTTGCTGTTAAGGCTCCCGGATTCGGCGACAGAAGAAAGGCTATGCTTGAAGATATAGCTATCCTTACGGGCGGCACCGTAGTTTCCTCCGACCTCGGCTACGAATTCAAGGATGTAACGCCCGACATGCTCGGCAGAGCATCTCAGGTAAAGGTTGACAAAGAGAACACCACCATCATCAACGGCGCAGGTTCATCCGATGCAATCAAGGCGAGAGTCAACTCCATCAAGGCACAGATCGCCGAAACGACATCTGAATACGACAAGGAAAAACTTCAGGAACGCCTTGCAAAACTTGCAGGCGGCGTTGCCGTCATCAACGTAGGCGCTGCAACCGAAGTTGAAATGAAGGAAAAGAAGCTCCGCATTGAGGACGCCCTTGCAGCTACCCGTGCAGCCGTTGAAGAAGGCATCGTACCCGGCGGCGGCGTTGCACTCCTCTCCACCATCCCCGAACTTAAAAAACTTGTCGAAACACTTTCCGGCGACGAAAAGACGGGCGCAAGCATCGTTTTGAAGGCTGTTGAAGAGCCCCTTCGTCAAATTGCGAAGAACGCCGGTCTCGACGGTTCAGTCATCGTAAATAACATCATCACAGCAAACAAGCCCAACTATGGTTACGACGCACTCAAGAATGAGTACACAGATATGGTTGAAAGCGGTATAATCGACCCCACTAAGGTTGCCCGTTCAGTACTTCAGAATGCTGCATCTGTTGCGGCAACACTGCTGACGACCGAAAGCATTGTAACCGATATTCCTGCTCCCGCCCCCGCAGCAAACGGTATGGCAGGCGGCTCCGATATGGGCGGAATGTATTAATCATAAATTTGTTAAATAAAAATGGTCTGCTTCGGCAGACCATTTTTTTGCGCCGCCGCGAAAATTATTCGCGGCCGCGCATTTTTCAACAAATTCAATTGTCTGAATTTTTTTGCTCTTCCTCTATTAGATCATCGAGGGAAATATCAAACGTCGTAAGAATACTCGCCTGAACAGCGCCCTCCACACCGAAATCCTGACATTCAAAGAATATCTCGTTGCTCTGCCTGTGTTCGAGCGGTTGACGCGCTTCAGCAATATAATCGACAAACCGGTCGTCCGTTTCAGACACTAACACGCCGCCGCCGAATGGCCGTCCTTCAGGCTTAGGGAAGTGCTCATCAAAAATATCCTGTCTGAACGTAAGATTTCCCGAATAATACTCGTTTACACCGTAACAGATGGTATAATCCGCAGAAATATTGTCTGAGGTAAACTCTATATAGCCATTCCAATCTCTCTCATGAGTTAGATCGAGTTCGACGTAGAGCAAAATAAACACATTGCCGTCGGAAGGGACATATGTTTGACCGTCAAAAGTAATGCTTTCTGAATAATCGACGCCGGTAAACTCAATAAAGTTGCCGTATCTGTCCGTTGCCCGCTCGCCCATGGAAAAATTGGCTGCCTGTTGGAGCGCGTCACCCCCCTCGTCGCCGGGCGCACCGTTTCCCCCGCTCAAATCTCCTATATCATTTAAATTTGGCGAGGCTGCAGGGAAGAGAGCAATTGCCACAGGTATGGCAATCATGCAAAGCGCAGCCGCACAGGCGACGGACAGCGAAGTTTTTATTATGCGCCTGCGCCGCCTCAATCTGTTTTTGCTCTCCCTCTCTTCGTTTTCATATGATGAAGTCGAATTGTTTTCAACTATGGCATTATCAGCCGCTTTTTCACGCATTTTATCGAGAAGTGAATTTTTAAAATCCTGACCGAGCGAAAGCTCATTCATGCGCTCTTTGTAGACACTCATATTGATCATTCCTCCTCCGATAAAAATTTTTTTAACCTATCCCTTGCACGGGACAAGCGCTTATGTACGGCATTTTCCCTTAAAGAGAGAAAATCCGCAATTTCCTTTGCAGAATAGCCTTCATAATAATGCAGATAAATTATCTGCCTGTCATCGGCCGACAACTTTTCAAGTTCATAATCAAGTTCGTTAAACACGTCGACGACTTTGCCGGGTCTGTTGTCTATCGGACTTGTACGCCGCCTTGCATTGGACTTGGCAACATTAATGCTTTTATTTATGGCCACGCGGATGAGCCACGCTTTGAGATGCTCATAGTCGTTGAACGGAACATCTTTCAGCCTTTCCACAAGGGCAAGGAAGACCTCCTGAACGACATCTTCAGCATCCTGCCTGTTGCCCACATATTGATAAGACACCCTGAAAACGGCGTCTGAATACTTCTCGACAGCGTAACTGATTGTGCCGTCGGTCAAAGTAATTTTTTCGTTCACCGCGGCACCCCCTTAATTACCCCTGCTCCATAAATAATACAATTCATCGCAACAAAACCTGACATTAAAATAAAGAATTTGTAAAAGTTAAATGAAAAGCGGCTTTGCGGCCGCCTGTCCACTATTTTTTTAATTTTGAAAGAATTTTTGCAAGCGCATATTTACCGTGTTCATAGGTAAGTCCACCCTGAAAATACGCAATGTAAGGCGGTTTGACGGGGCCGTCGGCAGAGAGTTCAATTGAAGCCCCCGAAACAAAGGTGCCCGCAGCCATTATTATTTGGTCGTCGTATCCGGGCATGTCCCACTGTTCGCAGGTGACAAAGGAATCGACGGGCGACGCATACTGCACCTCCCTTATAAAATTGATCATTGCGTCGGCGTCGCCAAACTCTATGCAGCGGGTTATGTCGTACGGCATTTTATCTATTGACGGATAATTTTTATAGCCCAAATCCGTCATGGCAAGGCCTATCAGCAACGAACACTTCAGAGCCTGCGCTACAGTATGCGGTGCCATAAACAGCCCCTGATAAAAGTATCTGTATCCCTGTTCATAGGAGCCGACTTCAAGCCCGATGGACGGAGCGGTCAGCCTTCTGCCAATTTTATCGATGTATTCCTGCCTGCCGCATATATAACCGCCCGTGGGAGCAATTCCTCCGCCGGCATTTTTGATGAGAGAGCCGACTATGAGATCTGCACCGCAATCTGTGGGCTCAACCTCCTCAACAAATTCGCCGTAGCAGTTGTCCACAAAGATACAGCCACCGAAACCTGATTGCCTCACAAAACGGCAGACTTCGCCTATTTGCCCGCACGAAAAGGCGTCGCGCAGTTCATATCCGCGCGAACGCTGAATATAAACAACTTTAATATTGCCGCTAATCAACTTATCGCCGATGGCATTAAAATCAAACGAACCGTCGGCTTTAAGGTCGACGCACTCAAATTTAACGCCATAATCTTTGAGCGATCCTATATTGTCGCCGCAAATTACGGGACGGATTGTATCGTAGGGCATGCCGCTGACGCACAAAAGCGTGTCACCCGGCATCAACAGGCCGAAGAGGGCAACCGACAGCGCATGCGTGCCCGAGAGCAGATGGGGCGAAACAATTCCCGCCTCGGCATGAAAGGCGTCGGCATAGATCTTCCCCAAACAGTCCCTGCCCTCATCGCCATACCCATAGCCCGTCGTTCCCGCAAAGTGTCGCAGGGCTATTTTGTTGTTCTGAAAGGCATTTAAAACTTTGCTCTGGTTTGCAAACGCAATTTTATCTATGAGCGCAAACTTGTCCTTTAAGCGCTCCTCACAACTTTCAATATATTCACTGTAATCAGTCATTCAACAACTCCATAATTTTTTCAGGAACGGCGTCGCATTTTTCAAGCCATATAGTGTTGGGCAATTTTTTGAAAAAAGTTATCTGACGCTTGGCATAATGGCGGGTATTGCGCTTAATTATATCACGCATAGTACTCTGCGAATCGCCATTTTTCAGGCATTCGATGACTTCTTTATAGCCAATCGCCTGCATACTTTGGCAATGCTCATCTATTCCTTGCGACAAAAGGGATTTAACTTCGTCCACAAGGCCGCTTTCAAACATCACATCCACCCTCTCCTCTATCCTTGCGTACAACTCCTCCCTTGGATAGTTTATGGCGACGGCGATATAGTCAAATTTGGGCGTAAAACCGTCGTTGAGTTCAGACTTGCGCTTGCCGCTGACCTCGTAAATTTCAAGGGCGCGTATAACGCGCTTTGTATCGTTGGGGTGAATTGTCAGCGCAGATTGTTCGTCCACCTCTTTGAGCAGATTGTACAGATAGTCCTTGCCGTTTAACCGCAGAATTTCATTATATTTGGCGCGTATACCCTCGTCGCCGCGGGCGCTGCCGTAAGATAGATCAAAGAGCAGAGAATTTATATAAAAACCCGTGCCGCCACAGATTACGGGTACTTTGCCTTCAGAGAGCAGGCCTTCAACTATCGGCAACGCTTTTTCGCGGTAATCTGATACGGAAAACGAAGCGTCGGGCTCGACGATATCAATCATATGGTGCACAACGCCTTCCATTTCTTCCGCGGTCGGCTTTGCCGTGCCGATATTCAGATGTCTGTAGATAAGCTGTGAATCCGCAGAAATGACCTGACTTTCAAGCATCTTGGCACACTTCACTGCGAATGCAGTCTTTCCTGTAGCCGTAGCCCCACAAATAACGAGAACCTTCTTCACGGCTATACTATCCTTTTGAACATCTTTTCTATCTGCGTCTTTGTCAGTTTTACGCATACAGGCCTGCCGTGCGGGCATTTAAGCCCCACGTCGCCCTTGAGCATTTCTATAAGTTTGCTCTTTTCAGCATAGGTGAGCTCCATTCCGCCCTTAATCGCATGCTTACAGGCCGTCATGGCAATTTTATCGCGCAGAACATCCTCAAGTTTTATAGATTTAAGTCCGTCCAAATCGGACAGCAAATCGTCAAAGAAAGACTTGAGATCGATATCCTGCAGGTCGAGAGGTACTTCGTTTATGCGGTACGCCGTGGGGCCGAATTGTTCTATGTCAAACCCAATACTTCGTATAAGCATTAAATTGTCGGCGACAAAAGCAGCCTCGGCCGCATTGAGGTCAATTATATAGGGCACAAGCATACCCTGACGGGGAACCGAGGTACGCGCCTGAATTTTTTGAATGAGGCTGTCAAAGATAAGTCTTTCGTGCGCGGCGTGCTGATCGATGAGATAAACATCGTCCCCCGTCTCATATATGAGGTAGGTATTGAAGAGGTCGCCCTTGTACTTCCAACTTTCATAGGCAATTTTTGCCTGCTCGGCCTTTATCTTTTCCTGTTCCTTAACTGTTGCAGGCAGCGGCTTGATGCCGCCGCAGACGACCATTTTGTTTTGGCCGTAGAGCGGAGCATAAGCCTTATATAGCGGAAGCTCGTCTATTGTTTTGGGCTCGACATACTCCCTCTCCATTTTTTCGTACTGAGAATAATCGGGCTTAGCCTGCTGCGTTTTTTGCGGCTTTTCAGGTTCATCGCTCTTTTTAATTTTACCCTCAGGTGTAAACTGAGGAATTTTCACGTCGTCAAAATTCTTGTCGTAAATTTTTTCGCTGCGGCTGAAATCGGCCGCATAAACTGCATTTTTTGAATTTTTATCGGCGAAAGTCGATTGAATTTCGGGCACAACATTGCTGTCCACCACAAAATCGGCAGCTTTGGTAGTTCCGTCAAGCACGGAGGAAATGACCTTATATACGGTGCCGAAAATAAGCTGATTGTCCACAAAGCGAACATCGGCCTTGTTGGGGTGAACATTGACGTCCACCATATCCGTCGGCACATCGATAAACAACGTATAGACGGGATAGTTGCGCTTCATGGCGTATGGCGCATATGCCTGCGAAATGGCCGTTGAAATTACATTATTTGAAATACATCTTCCGTTGAGGAAGATATTCTGATAGGATTTGTTCGGCTTGAAAAAATTCTGATTTCCTATAAAGCCATATATTTTTATATTGTTTCTGTCTGCGCTTATTTTAAATGACTGCGGCAGATATTTTGCACCGTAGACTTGGGCTATCGCCTCCTCAAGCCCTCCGCCATAGGATTGAAGAGTCAGCTTTCCATCTACAAAATACTTAAAAGCCACACGCGGATTGCAGAGAATATAGCGCGTGACAAACGAAGTTATATCCGTCTCTTCCTTTTTGTCCGTCTTTAAGAACTTACGCCTGACGGGAGTGTTGAAGAAAATGTTGCGCACCGTGATCTGCGTGCCCTTATCGAGGGCGGCGGGCTGAACTTTGCCGATAAATTCTCCGTCGCACTCCACCTTCCACGCGTCATTGCCCTCGGTTACGCTTATCAGTTCAACCTGAGCAATTGCCGCAATCGTGGCAAGCGCCTCGCCGCGGAAGCCGAGGGTTTGAATGTTATCTATGTCCTCCAAGGTAGATATCTTGCTCGTCGCATGCGAAAAGAAGGCTGCGCGCATATCGTCCTTTTCAATTCCGCAGCCGTTATCGACAATTCTTATTAAATCCTTGCCGCCGCGCTCAATATAGACCTCGATCTCCGTGGCGCCGGCGTCGAGGCTGTTCTCAATCATCTCCTTGACGGCCGAATAGGGTCTGTCGATGACCTCGCCTGCGGCTATTCGGTTGCAAATAACTTCAGAAAGTATATTTATCTTTGCCATTTTTTATTTAACCTTGTCAACGAGGTCGCCGAGAACCATGAATGCCTGCATGGGCGACATGTTGTTCATATCAATCTCCTTGAGTATGCTTTCAATTTCACTGTCGCGCTCGGGCTGAGTGTCCTCAACGCTCTCCACCTTTGCCGCCACAGCGCCGCCGCTTTCGACCGATTTTAAAATAACTTTAGCCCTTTCGGTCACCGACGACGGAACCCCGGCGAGCGCGGCAACCTCTATGCCGAACGAACGGTTGGCGCCACCGCGCATAATTTTGCGCAAAAATACTATGCCGCCGTTTATCTCTTTTACAGAAATTTTATAGTTCTTTACGCCTTCAAGCTTATTTTCAAGCTCTGTAAGCTCGTGGTAATGGGTCGCAAACAACGTCTTTGCGCCGATATTTTTTGTTATCTCCTCGACTACCGCCCACGCGATAGAAAGTCCGTCGTATGTACTCGTTCCTCTGCCGACCTCATCCAATATGATAAGGCTGTTTCTTGTCGCATTGCGCAGAATTGTGGCAACCTCAATCATTTCGACCATAAACGTGCTTTGGTCGGAAATGAGGTTATCGCTTGCGCCCACCCTTGTAAAAATACGGTCGAGGACGGGAATCTGAGCGCTCTTTGCAGGGACAAACGAACCTATATGAGCCATGAGCGCGATGATGGCCGTCTGGCGCATGTATGTGCTCTTGCCCGCCATGTTGGGCCCCGTTATAATCATCGTGCGGTTTTCGCCCTCGTCCAAGAGAGTATCGTTTGCAACAAACTTTTCCTTTGAAATTTTTTCGACGACGGGATGCCTGCCCTCCTTTATGACGAGCGGACTGCCGCTGTCGACAATTTTGGGACGGCAATATTTATTGGACTTGGCAACTTCAGCAAGGGAAGTGAGCACATCGAGTTTTGCCACAGCCGAAGCAATTTCCTTGAAAGCGACAATATTGTCGGCAAGTACCTGCTTGAGATGCTCATAAATGGAGCTTTCAAGCTTTAAGCACATATCTTCGCTGTTGAGTATTTTATCCTCAAGCTCTTTTAACTCTTCGGTTATGAACCTTTCGGCATTGGTCAAAGTCTGTCTGCGCTGATATTCAGCGGGAACTTTATCCTTAAAGGACTTGCTTACTTCGATGTAATAACCAAAAACGCGGTTGAAGCCGATTTTGAGGGTGCGGATATTTGTTCTGTCGCGCTCGCGGGCCTCCATGTCGGCGAGAATGTTTTTGCTGTTCTGCTTGACAGCACGCAATTCGTCGAGTTGGGCATTGAACCCCTCTTTTATATAGCCACCGTCCTTGAGCGTTGCGGGCGGCTTATCGCTGATGACACTGAGAATATATTGCGCCACATCGGTCAAATCGCGCAGGCCATTGGAGATATCCTTTAACACCGCGCTGTTGAACCCCGTCAGCTGAAAGTTAAGGTTAGGCACAGTCAGAAGCGACTGCGCAAGTAGCAGACAATCGGCGGGCATAATGTTGCCGTTGGCTATTTTGCCTGTCAATCTTTCAATGTCCTTGACCTGCCTCAGCATATCCGCAAGACCTACGCGGACCACTGTTGAATCAAACAGTTCCTCCACTCCGTCGAGGCGATAATTGATTGCATCCACACTGCCAAGCGGAGATAAAATCAGACTGTATAAAAGGCGCGCGCCCATGGCAGTCTTTGTTTTATCGAGCACCCATAAAAGAGAGCCGTACTTTTTGCCCTCCGACATGATTTTGACAATTTCAAGATTTCTTATTGCGGCATTGTCGAGCTGCATGTGCGAATTATCTGAAATATACTTGACGCTGTCGATATTGGGAAGGGTGTGCTTCTGCGTCTCCTTGAGATACTCCAAAAGTGCGCCGCATGCGCATACGGCGGCGGGCTTTGCCCCCACCTCGAACGCCGAAAGCGTGCTTGCATTGAGCTGACCGAGAAGATTTTTTTCCGCCGCACTGTAGCCGAACGTCCAACTTAAATAACTTGAAAAAGGCGGCAAAATACCGCGCGAAACTTCGGGAATATCCTTGGAAGCAAACAACATTTCGTCGTTGCAGATGACCTCCCTTACCGATAGCCTGAGCATGAGCGATATTATTTTATTTACGCTGTCGCTTCCCGAATACTGCGTGCAGCAGAGTTCGCCCGTGGTGATATCCGCCCACGCGGCCGCGCAATCATCGCCGTTTTTATAGGCGCAGCAGATAAAGTTGTTCGCCCGCGCATCGAGGAAATTTTCATCCGTAATTGTGCCGGCGGTCACCACCCTTATTACGTCGCGTGCGACCATGCCCTTGGCAGTTGCAGGATCCTCAAGCTGTTCGCATATAGCAACCTTATACCCGGCGGCCACCAATTTTGCGATGTAGGAATCGGCGGCGTGATATGGCACGCCGCACATGGGCGCCCTCTCCTCAAGGCCGCAATCGCGCCCCGTCAAAGTGAGGTCGAGCACCTGAGACGCCGTCTTGGCGTCGTCGAAGAACATCTCGTAAAAGTCGCCGAGGCGATATAAAATTATACAGTCTTTATACTTCTCCTTGACAGAAAAGTAATGTTGCATCATAGGTGAAAGAGCCATCTTTTTATACCACTATATTTCCTGTCAGCGAAACGCCGTTTGCATGCTCAACTTTGATATTGACAAATTGACCTATAACGTTTTGTTCGCTCGGAAAATACCCCATTCTGCCGTATTCATCGCGGCCGAGGTACAATTTGCGCTTATCGTCGTAATCTTCGCAGAGAATTTCAACCGTCTTGCCGATATATGTCTGCGAAAGTGCGCGGGTTTGGGAATTGACGAGGTCTACAAGCTGCATTATGCGCGATTTTGAAACTTCTTCAGGTATCTGATCGGGCATTTCAGCCGCCTTGGTACCCTGCCTCTTTGAATAGACAAAAGTAAATGCCGAGGCAAAGTTGACCTTTTTTACAAGGTCCATAGTGACATTGAAATCCTCATCTGTTTCACCCGGGAAGCCGACGATAAGGTCGGTAGTTATGGCGCAGTCGGGAATTCTTGACTTTAACAGGGCAACTTTCTCAAGATACTGTCCCGAAGTATAACGCCTGTTCATGGCCTTGAGAATGGAATCGGAACCGCTTTGGACGGGCAGATGCAGGCAGTTGCAGATTTTAGGATATTTTGCCATGACGTCGATAAGTTCGGGCGAAAAATCCTTGGGATGCGACGTCATAAACCTTATGCGGAACTTGCCCTCAGTCTTAGCAACTTCTTCTAGAAGTTGAGGAAAAGTGAGGTCTCCCTTATAGGAGTTTACATTCTGCCCAAGCAGGGTTATCTCCTTATATCCTTCCCTGACTAAGCCCTTTACCTCTTCGATAATTTTGGCCGACTGTCTGCTCCTCTCCCTGCCGCGAACGTAGGGGACAATGCAATAGGAGCAGAAATTGTTGCAGCCGTACATTATATTTACCCACGCGTTGGGATAACTTGTTCTTAAGGGCCTGTCCTCTTCGCAGATTTCACCCTCACTGTCCTCAATCTCGATGACAGTCTTTTTGCTGTTGAGCTTTTTTTCTATGAGTTCCTTTAAATTGTGAAGGTTATGCGTGCCGAAAATTATGTCAACATATGGAAATTTTTCGTGCAGGTTCTCTGCCTTATTCATCTGCTGTGGAAGGCAGCCACCCACCGCAATTATCATATCCTTTCTGACACGCTTCAACTTTTTAAGCATACCGATATTGCCGAAGGCATGATTTTCGGCATTTTCGCGTATACAGCATGTATTAAAGACGACAATATCGGCCTTTTCGGGGTCATCACAACTTTTATACCCCATGCCTGAAAGGATGCCCGCAATCTTTTCAGATTCATGCACATTCATCTGGCATCCGTAAGTAACTATGTGATAAAACTTGTCCATACATAACAATTATATAATTATTTGCATTTTTTTTCAATTAAATTGAAACAAATTTATTTTTTTATGAATACTAATTTTAATGAAAAAGTCAGTTAAAGTTGTGGCGCTAATATTTTTATCGCTGGCGGCTATTATTTTGTGTGCAATAGCCGCATATTTTACCATCACCGCGGACGCAAAATTGGATAAGTCCAAGC
This sequence comes from uncultured Clostridia bacterium, assembly GCA_944354265.1. Classification (GTDB taxonomy): domain Bacteria; phylum Bacillota; class Clostridia; order Christensenellales; family Borkfalkiaceae; genus Coproplasma. Next base: position 22,583 of record CALVPX010000054.1, read on the forward strand.
TTATAAATTATAATCAGACGATAACAATACTCGATGAAAACGGCGAAAAAATAGAAAGTTCTTCCGTTCAGGGCAACCGAAGCACCGTTCTTGTATCCGACCTATCCGAGGACACTAAAAACGCCTTCATCGCCTCGGAGGACAGGCAGTTTTACCGCCACCACGGACTTAATTACAAGCGCATGCTGAAGGCACTGTTTATAAACATTGCAAGCTTTTCATTCAAAGAGGGCGCGTCGACTATAAGTCAGCAACTCATAAAAAATACCCACCTTTCAAACGACAAGACGTTGACGCGCAAGCTTAAGGAAATTCGACTGACAAAGCAACTTGAAAAGGCATACACCAAGGACGAAATTCTTGAAATGTACTTAAACACCATTTATTTCGGCCACAGCTGCTACGGCCTGCAGAGCGCGGCAAATTTTTATTTTGATACCGCAGCCGAGGATCTGACGCTTGAACAGAGCGCGACGCTTGCAGGACTTCTGACCTCACCGAATAATTATTCTCCCTTTAAAAATGCAGAAAAATGCCTGAATAAGCGCAACACCGTTTTAAAGAGCATGTATGAATGTAACTTTATCTCTGCAAAACAATACGAAGAAGCAATAAAAAAGCCGCTCGGTGAAGTTCACGGCGGCGCAACAAAAAATTTGAGAAGTTATGTTGACGCCGTAACAGATGAGATCGACGAACTAAATCTTGATTACTACAATCAGCTTTCGGGCTGCAAGGTCTATACCTATATCAATCCACAGCTTCAAAGTTACATTGAAAATATTCAATTTGACAACGACGGCGCCATTGTTATAACAGATAAAAATAACGGAGTATGCGCATACCGCAACACAATTGACGGCGCCAAACGACAGCCCGGTTCCACTATAAAACCGCTAATAGTATATGCGCCCGCAATCGAAGAGGGCCTCGCGCACACGTTTACTAAAATCGAGGACAGCAAAATTAATTTCGGGGGATATTCGCCTGAAAATTACGACAAAAAATACCACGGCATGGTCACCGTGGCGCAGAGTATTGCCCAAAGCTACAATGTACCCGCAGTTAAAATGCTCAACTCGCTCACAGTAAAGAAGGCCGCGGAATACGCAAAAAAACTTAATATCACACTCGACGAAGAGGACATGAACCTATCGCTCGCACTTGGCGGAATGAAGTACGGTACGGATTTAAAAAGCCTTTGCGACGCATACAGTACATTCAGAAACGGAGGCCGATACACAAACTCATATTTCATTAATGAGATTGTAGATAAAAACGGCGTTACTATATACTCTGCGCCGCAAAATTCGACAATGGTCTTTTCACAGGGAACATGCTCGCTGATGAACGACATGCTGATGCAGACAGCCCAAGCAGGCACGGCAAAAAAACTGAAAAACCTGCCATACGATATTGCCGCAAAGACGGGTACCTGTGGCAATGAGGAAGGCAATACCGATGCCTATGCCGTGGCATACACCTCGGAGCACACATTTGGAATATGGCTGGGCGACAAGGACAACGCAAAGACAGCAGTTACGGGAGGCGGCCAATGCTGCAACATTGCAAAAGAAATTGTAGAAAAGTTATATTCATCGCAGACGCCGCCGCCTTTGGATGTGAAGTCCGGCACTGTTGAAGTGGAAATCGACAGGCAAGACTATGATAGCGACGGGAAAATAATACTTTCAGACGATATTTGCCCCAAGCTAAACAAATTGAGCGTACGCTGCCTCAACGGCATGCAACCACAGGAAAAAAGCACAAAATTTACCCACCCCGCCATAACTAAGCCCACAATTACGCTCGATGACGGAAAAATTTCAATAGTACTATGCAAGACACAGTACTATTCATATTTGATCAAACGCGACAATGAAACTATTTATGACGGAAAATACATGGAAATAATTTGCGATGAGCCGGGAAAAGGCAGTCATCTGTACACGGTGACTCCCTATTACGTCTACGAGGACAAAAAATATTGCGGCGACACCCTAACGTTGAGCCGTATAAACATTACGCATAACACTCAATCCCCTCTTCCGCCGCCGATAACGCAAAAAGATTGGTTCAACAATTGAGCATAGCAGCGCCGCCGTCGCAAAATTTGCGACGGCGGCGCTTTTACTTTATTACAGCTTGACAATTTCAAGCGTTGAGAGCGCTTCCTCTACGAGAGTCGAAACATCTAACTTTGCCTCTTCAGCAAGTACGTCCTGCATCTTAGGACGCGTTACAGGATGCTTGGGCAAAAATACCGTACAGCAATCCTCATACGGCTGAATAGATATGTCGTAGGTACCTATCTCCTTGCTTCTGTCGATTATTTCATTTTTATCAAAGCCGCAAAGCGGACGCAGAACGGGAAGATTTTCAATGACTGAATTGGAAGATGTCATTCCCTCTATCGTCTGACTTGCCACCTGTCCTAAACTTTCACCCGTTATAAGGCATTGCGCCCCGCACATTGCAGCGACCCTTTCAGCAATGCGCATCATAAAGCGCCGCAAAAGCGTAACCATGTACTCGCCGTTGCACTTTTTGTGAATCTCCTCCTGAATGTGCGTGACCTTTATTATGTGTACCTTTGTTCCGCATGTGTACTGAGAGAGAATTTTTGCAAGGTCTAAGACCTTCTCCTTGGCCTGCATGTTGGTGTAAGGATAGCTGTGGAAATGCACGCAGTCTATGCTCATGCCGCGCTTGGCTATCATGTGTCCTGCAACGGGGCTGTCGATACCGCCGGAAATTAATAGCAGTCCCTTACCGGCACTGCCGACGGGCATACCGCCCGCCCCCTTAATGAATTGGCCGAACACAAGCGCCGTTCCGTTTTCGCGCACATCGATATTTACTATATGTTCGGGCGAGTGTACGTCTACAGAAATTCCTTTAATTTCGTCAAGCAGTCTGCCGCCTATTTGGGCGCTTATCTGCATGGAATTGAGTGGGAAAGTTTTATCTGCGCGGTGAGTTTCCACCTTGAACGTGCCGCTCTGCGGACATACAAGCTTTGCGGCATTATAAATTTCACCCATATCGCTGTTGACCTTTAAGCCGACCGCCAATGTGTGTATACCGAAAACCTTATTAAGTTTACTTAAAATAACAGAAATTTCTTCCTCATCAAAATTTTCAATGAGGTACCTGCCGCTTTGGCGGCGAATTTCGTGCTTGACGCCCTTGAGCGCCCTCTCCATATTGATTGCAAACTGCCGCTCAAAAAATCCGCGGTTATTTCCCTTCAAGTGAAGTTCGCAATATCTAATTATTATTACCTTTTCCATAATCAGGCCATTATATCTCTTCTGTTTTTGACTACTCTGTTCAAAATGTCCGCAGCTTGGCACACTTCTTCCATTGTGTTTTCGGGACAGAACGAAAGGCGCAAAATGCCGTCCGCCCCGCTTTCAGGCACACCACAGGCGAGAATTACTCGCGAATAGCGCTTCTTTTCGTTTGACGAGCACGCCGAGCCCGTGCCGATAATGAGTCCTGCGTCGTCGGCTTCATGAAGGATGGTCTCACCACGGACGCCGCGGGCGCTGACTGTTAAAATATACGGCGAGCCATTTTCGGGCGATATGCGGTCAAACAGCTCTTTATCAAGATTGCCCCACAGCTCATTGCTGAGCATGCGCACATGTTCATAATTTTTTTTAAGCGAAGAATAACGTTTGAGGGCGGCGAGTTCGAACATCTTTATGCCGAAAACGTTTTCGGTACCGCTGCGCATGCCGCCTTCCTGTCCGCCGCCATAGATGAACGGCTTCAACGCAAGTTTTTTGCGCTTAAACAGAGCGCCCGTGCCCTTCAAGCCGCCTACTTTGTGTGACGAAGTACTATACAAATCAACGTTATTTTGTAATTTGAAGGCAATTTTGCCGAACGCCTGCACCCCGTCGGAGTGAAAAATGGTTGAGGGATTTATCCCCTTCACTCTGCCTGCGATGTTGTTAATATCGTTTACGGCTCCCGTCTCGTTATTGACATGAATGACTGAGACGAGCGAAGTTTTATTGTCGACAAGTTTTAAAAGCTCGTCGACATTTACGCTGCCGTCGCTATTCAGAGGAGCAAAACGCACCTCTATCCCCCGCTGTTTAAGTTCATTTGCGGCAGAAAAAACTGCCGAGTGTTCACCCCTCGTGGTGACGACGTTGCCCCTTCGTCCCCCGCAAAAGAGCGCATGGTTATCAGCCTCGGTGCCGCATGAGGTAAAAATAAGCTCAAACGAATCATCTGCAATGCACGAGAGAATATTTTGCCTCGCTCCCTTTAAAAGAAGGTGCAAATTATAACCTTCCGCGTATAGCGCGGAAGGATTATAATAATTATCTAAAATATACAGCTTTGCCTGCCCGAAACAATCCTCGTCCGGCCTTGTTGTTGCGGCGTTATCCAAATAGATCATTATATTTCAATTATACCCTTGAAGGCCTGCTTTACAGGGCCGTCAACTTCAACCGAGCCGTCCTCATTTATCTTGACAAACAGGTCGCCGCCCTTCACCTTGACGGTTATAAGCTCGCCGCGGGAGCAATCTCCGCGCTCGATTGCAGCAATGGCTGCGGAGGCTGCGGCAGTACCGCATGACCATGTTTCTCCGTTGACCTTGCCGTAGACGCGCATGCGGACGGTGACGTTGTTTACCACCCTTACGCACTCAACAAAGTCGACATCATTATAAAACGAGGTGTTTGCCGCAAGCTCCTGCGTAAAATCTTCAAAATCCACGTCGTCAATCTTATCGAGGAAAGTTACGAGATGCTTTTTGCCGAGCGTCACAATATGCCCCACCGTATCATGGCCGCCGTATTTCTTATAAGTTTCGAGAGGCGGAAGAGATACATCCTCCATACGAGCACTGCCTATATTTACACACACGGAGCTTGCCTCGTTGTTGAAGCACGAAACAGTGAGTTTAGCAATTTCACCGCCGCTCTCCAAAGTAACGACGTCTCCCGACACCATATGATTGTCGTAGAGATACTTTGCCGCTATCCTCATGGCGTTTGCCGCAAGTCCTGCATCAGAGCCGTCGCGGTTGAACACACTGACCTTAGCATCGGCCACATCTGACTTTTCAACGAGGATAATTCCGTCGCCACCTATGGCATAGTGCCTGTCCGCAAAGTTAATTGCAAGCGATTCAGGGCAGGTAATTTTACCTTCCATATTGTTAAAGAAGATGTAATCGTTGCCGCAGGAGTGCATTTTGTTGAACTCAAGCTTTAACTTTTCCGTCCTCAGGTGATTTATGTCGACAAGTTCGGTGTTGAATTGATTATACCTGCCTGCAATGACGTCAGCCAAGGCGTTGGTTGTGTCGAGCGAAGTGAGAACGGTTATCCCGAGCAAGATTGCATGGTGATGGAGCGAAATGTAGTTGGTTATGGATTCAATGTCCGTTTTGCCCGTATAGACGATGTAATCTATCTTGCCCTCGTCCATGAGTTTGAATATTTCATCATTCGACGAAAGTCTTGCAACTTCGGTGCATTCGATACCCAAACTTCTGATTACCTGAGCAGTGCCCTTGGTGGCATAGAAAGTCAATCCTAAATCGGCAAATTTTTTGACTATGTTGACTATTTCAAACTTGTCCTGATCGTTGATAGTAAAGTAAATACCGGAAGGATTTTGCTTTGTGGGATGCTTCATGTTGAAGCCCGCAGAGACAAGTCCTTTGAAGAGCGCCTCCTCTATCGTCTTGCCGATGCCTAAAACTTCACCGGTCGACTTCATTTCGGGTCCGAGCTGTGAGTTGACGTCGTTGAGCTTTTCAAACGAGAACACGGGAACTTTAACTGCAACGTAGGGTGAGTTTTTGTACAGACCCGTACCATAGCCGAGGCGCTTGAGTTTGGCGCCCACCATTATGCGGGTGGCCAAATCTACCATAGGCACGCCTGTAACCTTGGATATATAGGGAATTGTGCGCGACGCCCTAGGGTTGACCTCAATTACATAGAGCTCGTTATGATAGATGAGGTACTGTATATTTATGAGTCCCTTGGTCTTGAGAGACAATGCAAGATTGGTAGAAATCTCCACCACCTTTTTGAGCATGGAATCGCTCAGGCTGTAGGGCGGATAAACTGCAATGGAGTCTCCGCTGTGTACGCCCGCACGCTCAATATGCTGCATGATACCGGGGATAAGCACGTCCACACCGTCGGAAATGGCGTCAACTTCGAGTTCTGTACCCATGAGGTACTTGTCGCACAGAACGGGATTTTCAATATTTTGGGCGAGGATGACATCCATATACCTTTCGATATCGTTCTGTGTAAAGGCAATGGTCATATTCTGACCGCCGATGACGTAAGAAGGGCGAAGCAACACGGGATAGCCGAGAGTTTGGGCGGCATTAACTGCCTCCTCCTTGGTCATTACGGTCAGTCCCTTGGGTCTTGCAATGTGGAATTGTTCCAAAAGCTCGTCGAACCTCTCCCTGTCTTCGGCGAGGTCAATAGAATCTGCGGGTGTGCCGAGTATTTTAACTCCCTTCTTGTCGAGGTAACCGCAAAGTTTGATTGCCGTCTGTCCGCCAAAGGTAACTACAACGCCGTAGGGTTTTTCCACGTCGATGACATTCTGCACATCTTCGGGCGTAAGGCTTTCAAAGTACAGCCTGTCCGCGGTATCAAAGTCGGTCGAGACCGTTTCGGGGTTGTTGTTAATTATAATCACTTCGTATCCGAGGCGCTTCAATGCCCAAACACAGTGAACGGACGAATAGTCGAATTCAATGCCCTGACCTATTCTTATGGGTCCGGAACCGATGACTATGATTCTCTTCTTTTTATTCTTTTTACTCTCAACGACGTAGGGAATAGCTTCATCGTGCTCCTTTTCGTCATAAGTCGAGTAGAAATAAGGCGTCTGTGCGGCAAATTCTGCAGCGCAGGTATCGACCATCTTAAATGTGGCGTCGATATGCTTGGGCAGGGGATTGCCTGAAATGTCTTCCAAAGCTTTATCAGGATATCCAAGCTTTTTACCCTTGAGATATTCGGCCCTCGTAAGCTTTTTGCCTGCAATTTCCTTTTCGTATTCGGCGAGGTTTTTAAGCTTATTGAGGAACCATTCGTCAATCTTTGTTATGCTATAAATTTCGCTTATATCAAAGCCGCGCTTAATCGCCTGATAGACTACAAACAGCCTTTCATCTGTCAATTCATGAAGCTTTTCGCGTATTTCATCGTCTGAAAGCTCAGCCATTTTAGGCATGTTTAAGGTGTTGAGCGATATTTCTGCGCCCCTGACAGCCTTCATTATCGCCATCTCAAAGCTCGTGCCGATTGCCATGACTTCGCCCGTGGCCTTCATCCTCGTGCCAAGAGTGCGCTTGGCGTACAGGAATTTATCGAACGGCCACTTGGGAAGTTTTACGACGACATAGTCGAGAGTCGGTTCGAAGCAGGCGTATGTCTTGCCTGTGACATCGTTTTTGATTTCGTCGAGAGTGTAGCCGAGGGCAATCTTTGCGGCAACTTTGGCTATGGGATAGCCGGTAGCCTTTGAGGCGAGCGCAGAGGAGCGCGAAACCCTAGGGTTGACTTCGATAACGGAGTACTCAAACGAATCGGGATTGAGAGCAAACTGACAGTTGCAGCCGCCCTCGATGCCGAGTTCTGTAATTATGTTCAAAGATGCCGTTCTGAGCATCTGATATTCCTTATCGGAGAGAGTCACGGCGGGCGCGATGACTATTGAGTCACCCGTATGGATACCGACGGGGTCGAAATTTTCCATCGAGCAGACGGTGAGCACGTTGCCTGCGCTGTCGCGAAGAACTTCGAACTCAATCTCCTTCCATCCGCCTATATATCTTTCGATAAGCACCTGAGTTATGGGCGAAAGCATTAGGCCATTGTGGGCGATAAGGCGGAGCTCTTCTTCGTTGTGCGCCACGCCGCCGCCCGCACCGCCGAGCGTGTATGCAGGGCGAATTATGACGGGATAGCCGCCTATTCTGTTGGCAACTTCAACACATTCATCAACCGTATAGGCTATATCGGAGGGAACAACGGGCTGTCCGATTTTATTCATCGTCTCCTTGAAGAGTTCCCTGTCCTCCGCCCTGTCGATCGAATCGACATTGACGCCGATAAGCTTTACACCGTACTTATCGAGAAAGCCCTCCTTGGCAAGTTTGCAACCGAGCGTAAGACCCGTCTGCCCGCCGAGAGATGCAAGCAAACTGTCCGGGCGCTCCTTTATAATTATTCTCTTGAGCGTCTCCACGGTCAGCGGCTCAAGGTATATCTCATCGGCAAGGGCGCTGTCCGTCATTATAGTTGCAGGGTTGGAATTGCAGAGCACAACATTCAATCCTGCATCCTTCATAACGCGGCAGGCCTGCGCGCCTGCATAGTCGAACTCCGCAGCCTGACCTATGACTATGGGACCCGAACCTATTACAAGTACCTTTTTTATATCTTCTCTCTTAGGCATTATACTTTCCCTCCG
>CALVPX010000055.1 GCA_944354265.1 uncultured Clostridia bacterium
GAATTGGCAGACGCGCTGGACTCAAAATCCAGTGGTAGCGATACCATACCGGTTCGACCCCGGTCAGCGGCACCATCATTTATACAGCAAAACGCACAGCGTTTTGCTGTGTTTTTTATGCAAAAAGGGGCGGCGCAGCACGCGCCGCCCCTTCTCTATTATTATAACCTCACAGCTTATTAATGTCAAGGGCAATTTTTAGCGCTTCCGCAAATTACACTCGCTGAATAAAGCCGCCGCTTGCCTTTTGGCAAGCGGCGCTGTTAATAATGTTACATTAAATCTTCAAGAATGAGTTTATCGGCAACAAGGGCAATAAATTCTGAATTTGTGGGGCGTTCGCTGCCTATGTAAACTCTCACGCCGAAAATGGCGTTTATGGCGTCCACCCTTCCGCGGTTCCATGCCACCTCAATTGCATGGCGGATTGCCCTTTCAACCTTACTTGCTGTAGTTGAAAACTTTTTGCCTATTTCAGGGTAGAGTTCCTTTGTTACGCTGTTGATTATAGAAGGATTTTCTATAGCCATTTTAATGCCTTCGCGCAGGTACTGATATCCTTTGATGTGCGGCGGTATACCTATTGAAATGAATATGTTGCTGATTTTTTCATCTAATGAAGCGGCACGCCTTTTATCGCGCACTTCTGAAGATACAACGTAAACGGGAGCTTCGCCAAGCACGTCCTGAACCCTTTGAGCGACAGTTTCCGCCGATACAGGTTTGACAAAGTAATACTTTGCCCCGCGTGAAATGGCCGTGTTAATAATTTTATCGTCACCGAAATTTGATACGACAATTATTGAACACGAAAGCTTATTCTGCCTGATATAGTCCATAACCCCGAACCCGTCCATTCCGCTCAGTACAAGGTTAAGGATCACGACGTCAGGTTTGAACTGATTGATGAGCCCTATGCCCACATTGCCGTTTCCGCTGACACCGCAAACATTGAACTGCTCATTCTGTTCAAAATAAGCTTTCAATTCGTTTGCAAAATCTTCGCTGCTGTCCAAAATTACAAGATTAATACTTTTCATATATTTTTCGCTCCGAAAATTTAATTGATAAATAAATTATAAGACGAAATTTTGTAAAAGTAAAGCGATTTTGTAAAATATATGAATTATTATTTAATCTATTTTTGTTCAATAATGTATTATTTTGCCGAATTTTGTCGATTAGTCAGCCGTGATAATATCTACATACTCATCGTAGGTGACATTTTTGTCAAAAGTTTTAGTGCCGTTGATTTCAATTATACGGTTAGCAACGGTGTTCATCAGCTCCTGATCGTGCGAGGTAAACAGCATGCAGCCCTTAAAGTTTTTCATGCCGTTGTTTAGGGCGGTTATAGATTCAAGGTCTAAGTGGTTTGTGGGCTCGTCGAAGATAAGGAAATTCCCTCCCTCAAGCATCATTTTTGCGAGCATGCACCTCACCTTTTCGCCACCTGAGAGCACCTTTGCCTGTTTTAAAGCCTCCTCACCTGAGAACAACATTCTTCCAAGCCAGCCGCGGAGATATTCCTCGTAGTGGTCTGATGAAAACTGACTGAGCCATTCAACAAGATTCAACTCGCAGCCCTGAAAATACTCATTGTTGTTTTCGGGGAAGTAAGAAACCGAGATGGTCTTGCCCCACCTGATCATGCCTGAGTCAGGCTCGACTTTGCCCGTTAATATGTCATAGAGCATTGAAATTGTAGTTGATTTATCGCTGACAATGCCTATTTTCTCATTCTTCTGCACCGTGAAAGACACATTGGAAAAATATCCTTCCTTGGTGAGCCCCTCTACCATGAGAATGTCGTTGCCGATTTCCTTTTCGAACTTGAAATCAATATAAGGATATTTGCGCAGGGACGGTTTGAAGTCGTTGATAGTCAGCTTTTCAAGCTCCTTTTTTCTTGAAGTAGCCTGACGGGACTTTGAGGCATTTGCCGAAAAGCGCGCAATAAATTCCTGCAGCTCTTTTGCGCGCTGTTCGTTTTTCTTATTAATGTCGCGCTGCTGACGCGCAAGAAGCTGACTTGTTTCGTACCAAAAGTCGTAGTTACCCGGCATCATGTTTATCTTGCCGTAGTCTACGTCGCAGATATATGTGCAGACCTTATTTAGGAAATGGCGGTTGTGCGATACGATTATAATGGTGTTTTCAAAATCCAAAAGATAATTTTCAAGCCAACGCACTGTCTTTATATCGAGGTTGTTCGTCGGTTCGTCCAAAAGCAATATATCGGGATTGCCGAACAGCGCCTGCGCAAGCAGAACTTTAACTTTGCGCTTTGCGTCGAGGTCTGCCATGAGCATGTCATAACATTCCTCGCCTATGCCGAGCGCAGTGAGCAGAGTCTGAGCCTCATATTCGGCGTCCCAACCGCCGAGTTCGGCAAATTCACTCTCAAGCTCGGAGGCGCGCACGCCGTCCTCCTCGCTGAAGTCCTCCTTGGCATACAGCGCATCCTTTTCGTCCATTATCTGAACGAGACGTTTATGGCCGAGCATGACGGCGCGGAGCACGGTGACGTTGTCAAATGCATTTTGGTTCTGCTGTAGAACGGACATCCTCTCGGTTTTGTCCATAGTGACGTCGCCCTTATTGGGCTCTATTTCTCCGCTTAATATTTTTAAAAAGGTCGATTTACCGGCGCCGTTTGCGCCGATTATGCCGTAACAGTTGCCCTTCGTAAATTTCAAATTTACGTCCTCAAAAAGTTTTTTACTGCCATACTGCAGCGACACATTGTTTACCTGTAACATTCTTTCCTCCGGTTATTTTGCAAATTGACTGTTATATAAATTGTAGTAAAAGCCGCCTTTAGCTATAAGTTCTTCGTGCGTGCCTTGTTCTATGATATTGCCATCTTTCATGACAAGTATAATGTCGGCCTCCTTTATGGTGGACAGTCTGTGGGCGACAATAAAGCTCGTCCTGCCCTGCATAAGCTTGGCAAAGGCGTTCTGTATCCTCATCTCCGTACGCGTATCGATTGACGAAGTCGCCTCGTCGAGAATGAGCATGGGCGGAAGGCAGAGCATTATGCGCGTTATACACAAAAGTTGTTTTTGTCCCTGTGAAAGGTTGCCCCCGTCCTCGCCTATTACCGTATCGTAGCCACTTTCAAGCTGCATTATAAAATTTTGCGAATGGGCGGCCTTGGCGGCGGCAATTACCTCTTCATCGGTAGCCTGCGGTGCGCCTATGGTTATATTGTCACGCACAGTACCCTGCATAAGCCATGTATCCTGCAGTACCATGCCGTAATTCAGGCGTAAGGAACGGCGGGTGACATTTTGCGTGTCGTTGCCGTCGACAGTTATTTTGCCCTCCTGAGGGTCGTAGAAGCGCATAAGAAGGTTTATGAGCGTCGTTTTGCCGCAACCTGTGGGACCGACTATGGCCACGCGCTGACCGGCCTTTGCTGATATATTCAGATTGCGTATGAGCGGTTTTTGGGGAGTATACGAAAAGTCTACCCCCTCAAAGCTTACATCGCCCTTGACATCGCAAAGTTCCTTTGCATTAGGTGCATCGGGAATTTGTGCAGGCTCGTCGATGAGCTCATAGATGCGCGCAGCACAGGCCACGGCATTCTGAAGCTCTGTCACCACGCCCGAAATTTCGTTGAAGGGCTTAGTGTACTGATTGGAATAACTTAAAAGTGTGGTCAATTTGCCGGCCGAAAATGCAATCGGCAGCACCGACGGGAATATCAATGTGAGCGCGCCCGAGAGAGCCACGGCGGCATAGACGATACTGTTCACAAAGCGCGTGCAAGGATTGGTAAGAGATGAATAAAATATCGACTTGAGCGAAGTTTTTGTAAGCTCGTCATTTATTTTATCAAATTGGCGGCCGTTCTCCTCCTCATGGTTGAATGCCTGCACGACCTTTAAGTTGTCTATCATCTCTTCGACGAAAGCCGTCTGTTCGCCGCGTATCTTGGAAGTAGCGATGAACATTGAATAAGTTTTAGTGGCGATAAACTTTGCCACAAACAGAGACAGCGGCGTTATGAAGAACACAATTATGGCAATTATCCAATTGAGCGTAAGCATGAGCACGAGCGTGCCGATGATTGTAAGGACGCCTGTGAATAGCTGTGTAAACCCCATTAAAAGGCCGTCGGCAAATTGGTCAACGTCGGCTATGTTGCGGCTCACAATGTCGCCATAGGAATGGCTGTCTATATAGTTCAGCGGCAGAACCTGCAGGTGAGCAAAGGCCTTTGAACGGATGTCCCTTACCACCTCGTAGGTTATGCGGTTGTTGATGATGTTCATCAGCCATTGCGCCACGCACGTCGCCGCAATTACACAGGCAAGCAAAATAAACTTGTACGCAATGCCTTCAAAATTGACCTCCCTGCGAGAGACAATCAAATCGATCGTATCGCCGAATATTATCGGGGCCCAAAGGTTGCCTGCAACAGTTACCAACGCGAGGAAGATGGTGAGCGCCACCAAGGCGCTGTAAGGTTTGAGTTGTTTAAGTATGCGCCTGTAGACGCCTCTTTTGGAAGGTGCCGCCATATCAAGCCCCCTCCTTTTCGTACTGTGAATAATGAATTTCGCGGTACAACTGACAATTTTCAAGCAACTGCTCGTGGGTACCTATGCCTGCGAGGCAGCCGTTGTCGAGCACAAGAATTTTATCTGCATTGCGTATGGAACTTGTGCGCTGCGACACGATAAATACCGTTGGGTTGTAGTCGAGCTCACGCAAGTTGGCGCGCAGTTTTGCGTCGGTGGCATAGTCGAGCGCCGAGGCGCTGTCGTCGAGAATGAGAATTTCGGGCTGCTTTACGAGGGCGCGGGCTATCGTCAGCCTCTGCCGCTGTCCGCCCGAGAGGTTCTTGCCTCCCTGCTCTATATATGCATCGAGGCCGCCGTCCTTGGATGCGACCACGTCAGAAGCGCACGCACAATTTATTGCGCTCATAATCTGCTCGTCGGTAGCTTGGGGATTGCCCCACTTCATGTTTTCGCGTATGGTGCCGCGGAAAAGAACGGCTCTCTGAGGTACTACGCCACACATAGCGCGCAGTTGATTATCGCCGACATCCTTAACGTCGTTCCCGTCAATTAAAACTTCACCTTCTCTTGCGCCGTAAAAATGGGGAATCAAATTGACGAGCGTGGACTTACCTGCGCCCGTACCGCCGATTATGCCTATCGTCTGCCCCCTTTCAACCGTAAAACTGATGTCAGTCAGTGCGTTTGCTCCGCCCGAATAGCAGGCACACACATTTTTAAACTCAATGTAATGCTTGCTGTCTGCGGCCACAAATCCGTCTCCTTGGCTGATTTCTGAGGGCAAGTCGAAAACTTCGCTCACCCTCCCCGCACACGCAAACGATTTTGTCACTGTGATTATCAGATTGGCAAGCTTGATAAGCTCAACAAGTATCTGCGCCATGTAGTTGTAGAGCGCTATAACTTCGCCCTGAGTCAGCGAGCCGCTGTTTACTTCAAGTCCGCTGTAGTAAAGCAGAATGATTGTGCCAACGTTGATTATGGCGTAGGTCAGCGGATTCATCAGCGCCGAAATCAGCCCCGCAAATTTTTGGGACGCACACAGAGCGGCATTTTCCTTGTTGTAATGTTTAACTTCGTCGTCCTCTTTACAGAAGGCGCGGAGCACCCTGACTCCCACTAAAGTCTGACGGGTGGACGCGGTCAGTTTATCGAGGTTGGCCTGCGATTTTTTATAGAGCGGAATAGTTATAAGCATTATTCCGAACACAACCACACAGAGCACAACAATTGTAATGGCAAATATCCAACCGGCAGTAACGCTTATCGTAAAGGCCATTATCATCGCACCGAACACTATGAACGGCGACCGCATGAACAGGCGCAGCACCATATTGACACCCGATTGTATCTGATTGACATCGCTCGTCATGCGCGTTATCATGCGCGACGTTCCTATGCCGTCTATCTGCGAATATGAAAGCGACTGCATTTTTGCAAATAAATCGCTTCTGAGTTCCTTGGCAAATCCTACGGCACTCTTTGCCGCAAAGTATTGAGCTGTAACCGAGCTTATCAGCCCAACCACGCCGAGCGCGACGAGTATTAGGCACATGTATACGACATAAGTCGCTCCCCTGCCCCCTTTTACGCCGTCGTCTATAATCGACGCAACTATGAGCGGCACAATAAGCTCGAAAGCTGCCTCAAGCAGTTTAAAAAACGGCGCGAGTATGCTCTCGAGCTTATAATGTCTGAGGTACTTCAATAATTTTCTCATAGGAAAATTATACCAAAGCGCACCTAAAAAAGCAATCGTAATTAGATTTATTTGCAATTATTCTCGCAGTTTGATACAATTAAATTATGGCATACGTAGTTTATCTTAAGAAAAACGAAGAAAAACGCATTGTCGCGGGGCACAGTTGGGTATATGCCAACGAAGTTGCCCGCATAGAAAACAAGGATAAAAACGGCTCCCTTGCCACCGTATATTCAAACGACGGACGGTATATCGGCAAGGGATATATCAATCACGCCTCAAAAATTTTGGTGCGCATTTTCATACGCGGAAACGAAGAGGACTGCAAGGAGCTCTATTTAAAGCGCATAAAGGACGCGGACGACTATAGAAAACATTTGGGTTATGACAACTGTTACCGCATGGTGTTTGCCGAGGCGGACGATCTGCCCGCGCTGATAGTTGACAGATACGGCGAAGTGCTCGTTATTCAGTGCCTGTCGCTCGGCATAGACATGCGGAAGGACATGATTGTAGAATGTCTTAAGGAACTGTTCACCCCCAAGGGTATATATGAGCGCAGCGACGTCTCCGTGCGCAAGAAGGAGGGCCTGCCTGAGGTAAAACAGCTGCTGTACGGTGAGGTTGACGACTATGTTGAAATATGCGAAAACGGTATAAAGATGCTTGTTGACGTCAAAAATGGGCAGAAGACGGGCTATTTCCTCGATCAGAAGGAGAACAGATTTGCCATCCGCAGATATTGCCGCGGCGCTGAAGAGGTTTTGGACTGCTTCTGCAACAGCGGCGGTTTTTCGCTCAATGCCGCCACCGTTGCCCGCCATGTCACGGCTTGCGACATATCACAGCTTGCCTTAAAAAACGTTGAGGACAACGCCTCATTGAACGGCTTTACCAACATAAGCACACTGTGCGGCGATATGTTTGAAGTTTTGCGGGGCTTCAGGCAGGAAAAGCGTATGTTCGACGTGGTAATTTTGGACCCTCCCGCCTTCTGCAAGAGCGCCGATCAGGTAAAGGACGCCTACCGCGGCTACCGCGATATCAACGCCACAGCCATGAAGATTGTAAAGAGCGGCGGTTTCTTGATAACCTGCTCCTGCTCGCACTACATGACAATGCCTCTATTTGAAAAGATGCTTATAGAAGCCGCACGCCAATCCGGCAGGGTCGTTCGCTCAGTCGAAGTTAAAACGCAGGCGCCCGACCACCCGTCCCTTCTCTGCGCCGAGGAGACCCAATACCTCAAATTCTTTGTATTGCATATAAAGTAATTTAAAATACATTTAATCATTTGCTATGAAAATCGAGTTGCTTACATGGGACAAAATACCTCTTGCCATAGAGCTGATAGGAAATACCTTTTTGCAATTTGTTGCTCCTGATTATTCCGAAGAAGGCGTAAAAGCTTTTTTTGAATTTATCAATGATGAAAAAATGATAAATTCAATGGAATTTTTTGGCGCATTTGAAGACGACGAGCTGAAGGGCGTTCTGTCGGTAAATAATAACCGCAGCCACATCTGCTGCCTCTTTGTAAAGGCAAGCGACCATAACCGCGGAATTGCAAAAAATCTATTAAAATTTTTACTCGCAAACAGCGATAATAATTTTTACACCGTCAATTCCTCTCCTTACGCTGTGGGCTTTTATGAGGCTATAGGTTTTGAAGCTACCGGTATACAGCAAGTTTTGGATGGAATAAAGTTTACGCCTATGAAATATCAAAGATAGCAAAAGCGCGTGCAGATACCTGCACGCGCTTTTATAAAAATTATTAAAATTAATACAATTATGTCTGACAGAATACTATTCAAATAGACAAAATTTTAAAATGCCCAATTGCCGTCCTTAAATATCTGAACGCGCTTGCCGTCCTTGGTTACTCCCACTATCGACAAGTCTTTGCTGCCTATCATAAAATCGACATGAATCATGGAGCTGTTTACGCCGAGTTTTTCGCACTCTTCGTTGGTATACTGCTCATAATTTTCAAGACAGTTATTAAACCCTCTGCCGAGAGCCAAATGGCAGCTTGCATTCTCGTCGAACAGTGTGTTGTAGAAAAGAATACCCGTATTGTTTATGGGAGAATCGTAGGCAATCAGGGCAACTTCGCCAAGATACGAAGCACCCTCATCCATCGCAACCATCTTTTCGAGGACTTCCTGATTCTTCTCCGCCCCCACCTTCACTACTTTGCCGTTCTTGAATTCAACCCAAAAGTTTTCTATCAACTTGCCCTGATAGGACAGCGGCTTTGTGGAGACAACTTTGCCGTCAGCCCTGCCGCGCATGGGTGACGTGAATACCTCCTCGCTCGGTATGTTGGGATTAAAGTAGATATTTGCACCTAATGTCGTTTCTCCGCCGCCACAGAAAATTCCCTTTTCGTTGAGGCCTACAACAAAATCGGTGCCGTTTGAGCTCTTGTATTCAAGCCTGTCAAAGCGGTAATCATTGAGGAACTTGTAGCGCATGGCAAGATTTTTATTGTGGTTGTCCCACTCGGCGATGGGGTCATCAGTGACGCGCGAGCACTGCAAAATTGCGTCCCAAAGCTTTTCTATTGCCTCCTCGTCCGTTAGTCCGGGGAATATTTTTCTTGCCCATTCCTTTCCGGGGACAGCGGCAATGCACCACTGATATTTATTTTCTATCGCGTCGCGGAAGGGTTTGATTGAGGGGAAACGAGCCATGTTTGCACTTGCAATTTTAGCGCTGTCAGTTCCGGCGAGGCCGTCGGGGTCGTCGGAATCAAGCCACAGAAGGCAGGGAAGCTTATCTACCCTGTTCTGCCACTCCGCCCTTTCGATTTCAGTGAATTCCGACAGCGTTTCAAGCGAACGGTACAAATAGTTTACCTTGCTTACGGGCATATACGACCATTTAACTGTTACACGTTTTGCCCCCGCCTTGTAGCAGTCCTCAACGACCATTGCAACAAATTCAGGCTGATCGAGTCCGCACTGAATGAGTACCTCCTGTCCCTCCTGAACGTTCAGTCCGCTTTTAACGATTAATTTTGAGTAATTTTCAAGTCTGCTCTTATCCATAATTATTTTAATCCTTTTTCGCGGGATTCTTTATCTAGCTGCAGGGCAACCTTTAAAAGCATTGCATCGTCAGCCTTGGGGTTTTCGCCTAAAAACCAAACCATATCGTCGAGCTCGTCTTCAAGCGTTAAAAGCATCAATATTTCCACCACAACGTCCCTGCGCACGCCGCGGGCATGAAGCGCAAAGCCGAGCATTTTTTCCTTTTCGGTTAAAGCCATAAAAAATACCGCCGTAAAATTATTTACTAAATTTTAGCATCTTATAAAAAATTTGTAAAGAATAATTACAAACACGGCGCAAAAATGCTTGATTTTTTATGCGTTTTTTAATATTATATTACTTGCTTGCAGCGCGCTGCAAGTATCGCATGCGGAGATGGCTGAGCGGTTTAAGGCGCACGATTGGAAATCGTGTTACGGTTAACCCCGTACGGAGGTTCAAATCCTCTTCTCCGCGCCAAACTAGTATAATCCGAACCTCAAACCGATTTTAATCGGCGGAGCGTTCGGATTATTTTGTTTTTGAAGTAAAATACTTGAAATAACAACCAAGTTATGTGACAATATATTTATCAGCTCTTATATTTAATTGTGGTGATTTATATGCAGATTTTATATATTATAGGTGACTTATCCCCCAATTCGATTGAACGACAACTTGTTGAAATTATTCAGGATTTTGACAATATCACGCAGACCGAGATATACGACGGCTCACAAAACATTGCCCTCGCAGACTCGGTTTGGTTTATAGTCTGTGGCAATATTGATAACCTCAAAAGGATTATTCAGGATAACGCATCGACCTTTAGCGAAAAAATATGTACACTTTCGGGTATAGGTGGCGTGGACGGAAGCATTGACAAGGTAAGGCAGATTCATAGCCTCCTGCAGTCGGTCAACGCAAAAATAATTGACGACGATGCCACCATTATACCATTGACATCTGAGCGATTCGAGTGTTCAAACAAATATCAACTTGATTTGTTTTGGCAAAAAGAAGGAGTGCTTAAAGCAATAGGCACAATCGATAAAACGCGCGAACAGCAGGATGCACTTAACAAAGTTGTCAGCAATTATTTTACGCTTATGAAGGCCATTGCTGTCAGCAAGGATAAACCCTCATTTGTTAAGATAGATTATCCAAATATCCAGACCGACGTGGGGACATTTGATATACTGCTCAATCTTCCCGATGAACTTGCCGAACTTCACTACGAAATTGACGCCCTTTGCAGTGACTATGAGATAACTGACGAGCAGATTGAAAGAGCATTACTTGAACTCATCAACCGAAAATGGTAAGGAAGAGATAAAATAATTTTACGATGGATAATTGGTTTACAACAGAAAGAATTGACACTGATACTTTTGCTATCAGTGAATACAAGCATTGGGAAGAACCTCATTCTTATTTATTGATAGGCAGCAAACAGGCGCTACTTATCGATACAGGTTTGGGCATATCAAACATTAAAAATGTTGTCAGCAAACTTACCTCATTACAGATTTTTGTTGTAATCAGCCATGCTCATTGGGATCATATTGGCGGGCTCGGACTGTTTAATAGATTTGGTATTCATAAAGACGAAGCGCAATGGCTTTCAGATAAGTTTCCTCTACCGTTGAAAACAGTAAAGAACATTTTGCTTTCCAAGCCTTGTGACCTCCCGAAAACGTTTGATATCGACAACTACAAAATATTTCAGGGCTCCCCCACTTCAATTTTGTTTGACGGTCAAACATTTGATTTGGGAAACAGAACTATAAATGTAATTCACACTCCCGGACATTCTCCGGGACACTGCTGTTTTTATGAAAGCGAAAGAGGGTATTTGTTCAGCGGTGACCTTATATATAAAGGTTGCTTAGACGCATTTTACCCCTCTACCGATCCTATAGCATTCATGCAGTCGATAGAAAAAGTAAAACGGCTGAACATAAAAAAGATTTTACCTGCCCATCATCAACTGAACATACCCGTTGATTTAATAGATGAAATAGACAATGCTTTTAAAAGTTTGTATTCCCAAAATAAACTTGTACACGGGAGTGGCATTTTTGATTTTGGAAATTTTCAAATTCACATCTGATTTATTATAATAATTACTTTAATTTATAACAGGGAGAATTTATTATGAAAAAATTATGGTCAGCTCTTGCAGGAACTCTTATATTAACCCTTGGTTTGCTTACAAGCTGTGTGTATTTAGGGCTTCCCACTGAAAAAGTAAACCGACATAACCAAGCGATAAAGCAGCAGTTGCCCGACTTTCCTTTAGCTAACTTTAGCGGAAGCTTTTATAACATACCTGAATACGAGGACATGTCGATTACCTTTTCATCTAAAAACGGTGAAAGAGAATATTTAATACAGACGAATGAATCGCTGTCTTATTTTGATGGCACTACAGAAAAAACCTACACTTTTTCTACTAAAACCGAAGAAAGCACAACAGGAAATCAGGAAGAATATCGATTGATAGATGAAGATATTCAAGGCATCTTATATGTTGTTCATACCTATGACGTAACATACGATGAAATAAAAAGTGTATCGGGTTCGCAACAATACGGGGAAGAAATCTATGATGAGATACAACATAATGTCTATTCTATGGAATGGAAATATTCCTCAATCGCCTTATTTTTGTTTTATCTAAACGCTGAAACTTCTGAACTACATTCTATTTATTTAAGGGATATTTCGGAAAACATGAATGAGGATAAGCCCCATTTTGATTTATATATCTACCCCGATGAGTCATTTGTTATAAGTTTGGAACAGGAATATGAAGCATTGAAGGGCTACGCGTAAATTTATAAAAAACTATTTGATTTAAATCATAACTACGCGTTCAACGCGTAGTTTGCACTAGCCCTGTAAGGGCATGGTACCGGCTGTGCTATTCGCACT